>JAEEQC010000179.1 GCA_016285135.1 Lachnospiraceae bacterium | reverse complement strand
ACCCCAATGGTCCACCAACCCCCGTCCCCAGTGGGTCACCAACCCCCGTCCCCGGTGGGTCACCACCAACCTCACGTGTTATTTATATCGTCCTGCCTGCACCTTCCACATCTGTGCGTACTTTCCATTCTTTGCGAGGAGGGACTCATGAGTGCCCTCTTCTTCGATTCGTCCGTTCTCGAGAAGGATGATGCGGTCAGCGTCACGGGTTGTTGAAAGTCTGTGTGAAATGTAGAACACAGTCTTGCCCACGGCCGCCGATTCCATAGCCTTATTAAGCTCGTACTCTGCGATCGGGTCGAGCGCGCTGCTCGGCTCATCCATGATGAGGATATCAGCATCCTTATAAAATGCACGTGATATAGCGATCTTCTGGCTTTCACCGCCGGAGAAGTTTATACCGTCTTTGTCAAACTCAGCAGTAACCTGGGTTTCAAGGCCATGCGGAAGTGTAGCGAGGCGCTCGCCAAAGCCGGCTTTCTCAAGAGCCGAAACCACTTCTCCTCTAACATGGTCCACAACCCCCGTCTCTTTGGCTGTGACACCGTCACAGCCGTTTCCTCGCCCAATTCTCGACTGGGATACCTGGCTGTCATTGGCTGTGAGATGACCCACAACCCCCGTCCCCCCCGGACCACTCAGCACTCCATCCTGCATCACGACGTTCTCCCCGAGTGACGCAGCATAGAGCTGGTAGTCCTGGAAGACTACGCCGATGCGGTGGCGGTACTCCTTGGGGCTGAACTGTCTGATGTCCCTGCCGTGGTAGAGGATGCGACCCTCCGCGGGATCGTAAAGGCGCATGAGGAGCTTGATGAGCGTGGTCTTGCCGGCGCCGTTGTAGCCGACGATCGCGATCTTCTCACCCTGCTTAACCCTGAGCGAGATTCCGTTGATGACGGGATCCGACTTTTCGTTGTATCTGAATGTAACGTTCTCAAGCACGATATCCGAGCCTTCGGCGGGCACGGGTGCCCCGGCCGAGTCTTTGATCACGGGCTCATAGTCAAGGAACTTCCTGATCTTATCGACATAGAGGCTGTTCTCCTGCGCCTGCGGGAAGAGATCCGCCATCCTCGACATACCGCCCCTCAAAGACCCTGCCCTGTTAAAGAGGATAACGGCATCACTGTAGTCGATCGAGTGTGTGACCGCAGCCTGGAAAACAAGGTATGTGATGTATAGCGCGTCCATGATGAAGTCGCCGACCATGTAATCCCTTGAGAAGATAAGGAAAGTACGCTTCTTCCCGACCTTCTTCTGCTCTTTTATGATCTCGTCGTTGGCCTCCTCGAACTCCTTTTCGAGCTTGTCGCCGACCTGAGGATGGAGTCTGAGCTCTTTCGCATAATCGTTAAGATAGAACACACGACTGACGTAATTGCGCTTACGCTCGATTGGGTTGACCTTCAGGCGCACCTTGTAGTTGAGCTTGTTGAGTACCTTCGCCATCACGAAGCGCAGCACGAACGACACGAGCACGAACAGCACGCCCGTCGCGTCCGTCATGAGGAAGAACACGCCCGTCGTGAAGAGGACGGTGAGCCCCTGCATAAGCGTTGCGAGCGTCACGAGGAACCTGTCGATGCTGCTCTCCGCTTCCGCCACGGAAAGCACGAAATCGTTGTAGTATGCGGGGTCGTCGTAGCACGAAAGATCGATCTGCGACGCCTTCTCGTACATCTTGTTCTTGAGCGCGGCGTAGAGCTTCGGCTTGCTCTTAAAGCTCCAGCCGTGGATAAAGTACCCGTCCGGGATGATCTGGATCATGTTTATGATCAGCACGATGCCGATGAACAGAAACGCCTTCCAGAACGGCTCCCCGTGCTCCGCGCACTTGAGGACGTACCTGATGCCGAGCACGTGCTCGACGAACACGACCATCTGGTACCTGAACCCGTCGTACAGGTAGTAGATCATGTAACCGGGGCACGTCTTAAAACACAGTTTCCAAAGGAAGAGATGATTCTGTAAAACTCTTTTCATTACAGAGCACCCCCTTCCGAAGCTTCTTTATTTAACGCATATGTGGTCTCCCCCGCTTTCACGGCCTCTTCCGCATCCTTTTCCTGCGGGTCTGCGGCGTTTTTGGCCGAATCCTTTTCCTGCGGGTCTGCGATGCCTTTTTCCTCATCACCGGAGATCGCGAGATAATTCTTCGCCTGTTTCGTGTACATATCAGCGTACAGCCCGCCGAGCTTCATGAGCTCTTCGTGCGTTCCGACTTCTTTCACGGTTCCCTCGGACAGAAGGTAGACTTTGTCTGCATTCTGCACGGACGAAAGCCTGTGGGAAATGAAGATGAGCGTGTTGTCCTTGCAGGAGTCGTAGATATTGTCGAAAAGCGTCGCCTCGGCGATAGGGTCGAGCGCACTGCTCGGCTCGTCAAAGACTTTAATGGGGCAATCCTTGACGAACGCACGCGCCACAACGATCTTCTGGAACTCGCCGCCCGAGAGCACAGCGCCCTCGTCGTCGAACTCGTGCGTCAGGGTGGTCTCAAGCCCCTTCGGAAGCGACATGACCTTGTCGTAGGCGCCCGAAAGCTTGAGAGCTTCCACTACCTTCGCTTCTTTCTCGTCCTCGGGGATGTCTTCGCCCATCACGACGTTGTCCATGACGGACATCGAGAACATCCTGTGGTCCTGGAACGCCGTCGCAAAGAGCGCGCGGTATTTCCTGAGGTCGTACTCGCGGATGTCGCGCCCGTTAAGCATTATCGCGCCTTCGGTCGGGTCGTAGAAGCGCAGAAGGAGCTTTATAAGCGTTGTCTTTCCGGCGCCGTTGTGTCCGACTAATGCATATGTTCCACCTCCGTCAAATCTCATATTGAGGTGCGAGATAACAGTCTTGTCCTTATATGCGAAAGACACGTCCTTAAATTCAATGGATTCGATCTTGGTACCGGGGTCTGCCCCTGCGTAGTCTTCGGGAAGCTTCTCCTTGTACTCGAGGAACGACCTTAAGTACTCGACAAAGAGGCCGTTCTTAAAGAGCGCCATCAGCGAGTCCGTAAATCCGATCAGGATCCACGTCGTCGAAACCATCATACTCGTCATGACCGAGAGCTCGGCGAGCGTCATCGTCTCGCCCCAGATCGTGCGGTACGCGCCGTAGATGAGGAGTCCCTCGAAGATGAACGAAAATGTGAACATGACATAGCACCAGTGAAGGACCATGGCCTTCTTCGTGTACTTCTTCGTCACGCCGGCGAGCCCGCCGATCGCCTCACGATACTGCTTCTTCATAAGCGTAAAGACGCCCGTAAGACGCATCTCCTTTGCGTACTCGGGGAGGTACATGACACGGTTTATGTACGCGATGCGACGGTTATACGGTGCCATGTCCTTATTCCTCGCGTAATCGAGGTGACTGATCTTCCTGTTGAAGACGAAGTTGCCGATGATCGGGAGGATGATGAAGAGTACCGAGATCTTGTCGACCTCGTACATGAAGTAGAACGCGCACACGCTCGAGATCGCGCCGCAGATGGTCTTGAAGAGTGCCTTCACTGTTTCGCTGAGGCGCTCGTCCGCCTTTTCCATGGCGAGCGTGTACTTGTCGTAGAATTCGTTGTCCTCAAAGCACTCGAGCTCGACCTTCCGGGCCTTCCTGAAAAGCCTCGTGTAAAGGCCCTTGTTGATCTTCGCGCCCGCTACCGGGTAAAAGCTGCCCGCGAGGATGCGCTCGTAGAGGTTCATCGAGAACATCACGACCGCAACGATGATGACGAATTTCATGATATTCCAAAAAGACTCGCCCGTATCAAGCGAGTTGATGACATATCTCATAAAGAAAGCGCTGTAAAACAGCCATTCAAAGTATCCGAGGAACATCTCCGTGCCGGCGTTTACAACAAATGCCGGACAGATCTTCCCGATCAGCCGCAGAGCAAAGAAGTTGTTCTTTATCGCCCTGCCGCGGGAGATGTCCTTCCCGCTTTTAGCTTTGTTTTCTCTCTTACTCATAATTCTTCCGTTTACTTATTAAAAGTCGAAACAGCCTCAAAAAGAGTCTGTTTCGATATAATATACTTTTGTTTAACTGTTTGTCAACTGTGTGGTGACCCACCGGGGACGGGGGTCATCCCCGTGTCTACCCTACTTCACTTCACTCACCTTGCCGCCAAGTGCGGTCACGTTCTCGCGGTA
>JAEEQC010000178.1 GCA_016285135.1 Lachnospiraceae bacterium | reverse complement strand
CTTATGCAGAGGAGATAAATTGTACGCTGACGTTATCGTAAACCTTTCGGTCAAGTCTATAGACAGACCGTATACATACAGGATCCCCGCCGACCTTGAGGAAAGGGTCGTCCCGGGGACTCCGGTCATGGTTCCTTTCGGTAGCGGAGGAAGGGTGATAAAGGGATTTGTCACCGGCTTGCGGGCAAGGGCTGCCATAAGTGATGACAGGATCAAAGATATCAGCGGTATCTGCGAGAAGAGTAATGAGATAGAAGAGAAGATGCTTGTCCTCGCCGCATGGATGAAGGAACAGTTCGGATCCACGATGAACGATGCGATCAGGTGCTGCCTGCCGGTAAAGGATAAGATTGAGAATAAGACGGTTTCGACCATTACCCCGGGGTGCTCGAGGGAGATCCTCGAGACCGCGCTCGGCGAGGCTCTCGCGGGGAAGCGTACAGCCGCCCGTGCCAGACTCTATGAGGCGCTCCTTGCGGGGGGCGAGCTCGACCGTTCGTACGCGCTCAAGGAGCTGAAGCTCACGGCAGCGCTCCTTAAAAAAGAGGAAGAGAAGGGGCTTATCCGCATCACGACTGTCGACGAAGTACGCGGACCCTACAAGGACATCACGGACAGGGATGTGCCGCCGGAGCCGACACCCGGTCAGAGGGAGATCATCGACAGTATCACATCGGACCTGAGGGCCGGACAGAGAAGCGACTACCTGATCTTCGGGGAGACGGGCAGCGGCAAGACCGAGATCTACATGAACATCATCAGCGAGTGCATTGCTTCGGGGAAACAGGCAATAATGCTTATACCGGAGATCTCGCTTACATATCAGACAGTCAGCAGGTTCATCAGGAGGTTCGGAGACAGAGTCAGCATCATGAATTCGAGGCTCTCCAAGGGTGAACGCTACGATCAGTACATGCGTGCCAAGAACGGCGAGACCGACATCATGATAGGGCCGCGCTCCGCTCTTTTTGCACCATTTGAGAGACTCGGACTCATCGTTATCGACGAGGAACACGAGACAAGCTACAGAAGCGAATCTTCGCCCACATATCATGCACGTGATGTTGCACTTAAAAGAGGTGCGCTCGAGGGTGCGAGCGTGATCCTCGGAAGCGCCACGCCTTCGCTTGAGAGCTTTGCGATGGCCAAGGCCGGAAGGCTGAAACTGTTTAAGCTCACGGGCAGAACCGGCACGGCCGTTCATCCCGACGTGTGCCTCGTGGACATGCGTGAGGAGCTAAAGAGGAAGAACCGCAGCATGTTCTCATATGCGTTACGCGAGCAGATCGAGAACAGACTGGCACGTAAAGAGCAGATCATGCTTTTCCTTAACAGGAGAGGTTATTCGACGAGCGTGTCTTGCAGAGAATGCGGAACCGTTATAAAATGTCCTCATTGCGACGTCGCGATGACTCTTCACAGAGATGGCAGGATGATATGCCACTACTGCGGATACAACATCGAACGACCGACGACATGCCCTGCGTGCGGATCGCGATATATCGGCACTTTTGGTGCCGGGACACAGAAGATCGAGGAAGAGCTCTTAAAGGTCTGGCCGCAGGCGCGGATACTAAGGCTCGACTCGGATTCCGTGCGGCGAAAGGGCAGCATGGACGAGACCTTAAAGGCTTTTGAAAGAGGCGATGCCGACATCCTCCTCGGAACGCAGATGATCGTGAAGGGACACGATTTTCCGGGGGTCACGCTCGTGGGGATTCTGCTCGCGGACCTGTCACTGTATTCGCCGGACTTACGAGCCGGTGAGAGGACGTTTGAGCTTATAGCGCAGGCTTCCGGAAGAGCGGGCAGAGGTGCGAAGAAGGGTATGGTCGTCATCCAGACCTACGATCCCGGGAACTATGCCATCATTAGCGCTGCAAAGAGGGACTACGAAGGATTCTTTGAAGAAGAGATGGCTTACCGCGTCGCGATGGGTTATCCGCCGGCGGGAGTCATGCTTGCCGTAAGCCTTTCCTCAGAGGACGAGAAAATCCTTGAGGAGTCGGCTAAGCGCCTTTCGGAGGTCGTCAGGGTGCTTTACGGAGACAGCTCGAGGTTTAAGGTGATCGGACCCGCAAAAGCGTCCCTATATAAGATCAAGGACGTTTTCCACATGGTCATCTACGTCAAGACCTATGACGGCCGGGGGTTGCGTGCTCTCGGAGACGAGCTCAGGGACAGAGCAAAAGCTGTCGTTCCCGAGGAAGTCAGAGTCGAGTACAGTTTTAACATATAAGCATTGCCTGCATATTAAAGAAGCGTAGGGCAAGGATCGGTTGCGAAGGATCGCATACAAAGAATGCCCATTGCATACGTAAAGTGCGGGGTCAATGATCGGGTGCGACAGATTGCATCCGGAGAAAGAAGGAAAAATGGCACTTAGAGAAATCAGAGTACAGGGAGATCCGATACTTAACAAGGTCTGCAAGCCCGTGGCGGCCGTATCCGACAGGATACTCGAGCTTATCGACGATATGCTTGATACGATGTACGATGCCAACGGAGTCGGTCTTGCGGCACCCCAGATCGGAATCCTCAAAAGGATCTTTGTTATCGATGTTTCGGAGAAGGGTGACGAACCGCTCGTGTTCATAAACCCCAAGATCATCAAAACATCGGGTTCGCAGACCGGTGACGAAGGATGTCTTTCGATACCCGGCAAGACAGCTACCGTAACACGTCCGGACCATGTGGTAGTCCGTGCTTTTGACGAGGAGATGAAAGAGTTCGAGCTCGAAGGCGAAGGCCTCCTTGCCCGCGCTATCATGCACGAGAACGATCATCTCGACGGACACCTTTATGTCGAGAAGGCAGAAGGACCTGTAAGGGATGTGAAGGCTCAACAGGAATAAGGATAAAAAACTCGTCTGACCATCAGTTCGAGCTTCCGTGTCGGTTTTAAAGACAATTATGAAATGTACAAAAGCGAATCCGCGACCGTATATCTTTCCAAAAACAATTTAAGCGTAGCGTTTTTGGAAAGATATACGCGGCAGGATGAGCGGTATCAGATAATAAGAGGGAAGGTACAGAAACATGCGTACAGTCTTTATGGGAACACCCGCAATAGCGGCCTCCGCCCTTGCTTCTCTTATCGGCTCAAAGCACTCCGTCGAGGCCGTAGTAACCCGTCCGGATGCGGTGAGCGGCAGAGGCAAGAGCGTTCATTTCACGCCCGTTAAGGAGCTCGCACTTGAGCACGGTATAAAGGTGATCCAGCCCGAAAAAGGTTCGGGCTCGCTGCTTTTTGATGAGATGAAGGCCATCAATCCGGACATCATCGTGGTAATGGCTTACGGAAGGATTCTTAAAAAGGATGTACTCGAGCTTCCGAGGTATGGCTGTATCAACCTTCATGCATCGCTTCTTCCCGCGTACAGAGGCGCTTCGCCCATCCAGTGGGCTGTTCTGAACGGTGAAGAAGAGACCGGGATCACTGTTATGCAGATGGCGGAAGGGCTAGATTCAGGCGATATCATCATGACCGAAAAGACACTGCTTGATAATAAAGAAACAGCGGGCAGTCTTACCGAAAAGCTTGCCGTAATGGCAGGTCCGCTTCTTCTCAAAGCACTTGATGCGATTGAAAACGGTACGGCAACAAGAACCCCCCAGGAAGAGTCTGCGGCAACCTATGTTACAACTATCGACAAATCATTCGGACAGCTCGATTTTACGAAAGATGCCGTAATTCTCGAACGAATGGTGAGAGGCCTCTATCCCTGGCCGAGTGCATTTGCATACCATAACGGCAAGTTCATCAAGTTTTTTGACTGTGACGTGAGCGATGTAAGCCTCGACGGGACCTTCGTTCCCGGCCGTGTGAATGCTTCAAAGCAGGGACTCTTTATCGAGACCGGCAGCGGAAGCCTCAAGGTCAATGAGCTTCAGGCAGAAGGCAAGAAACGCATGACAGCTCGCGATTTCCTCAACGGATATAAGATATCGTCGGGGGAAATTCTGAAAAATGATCTGTGACATGAAGTAAGCTATGTAAATCTATACTGGGGGCCGACTCTGGACAATTTGCACAAATCAAGTGTGCAATTTTTGGCTATTTTGCCGATTATCATTTCGCAAACTTCATTGTATTATCTTGACACAGTGATTCATCACTGTGTCTTTTGAATTCTGAACGATTTTCAAACA
>JAEEQC010000177.1 GCA_016285135.1 Lachnospiraceae bacterium | reverse complement strand
CCTGTTTTGGCGGCGTCGCGAGCGATCGCGCGCATGTTTGCGAGCTTGTCTCCGAGAACGACGATCTTGGCATCGCGGGAAGCGGCAGCGATCCTCGCGAGCGAGTCTTCCTTGCGCAGACGCCAGGACTCACCGGGAGCAAGTCCCTCGTGTGCCGGGTCGTAACGGTCTGTGAGCACGTCGACTATCGAAGCGACGCGGTCGCCGAACCTTTCGCGGATGTCCTCAAGCGTCACGGGAGTGTCCTCGACAACGTCATGAAGGACCGCAGCCGCAAGCAGATCGCGGTCTTCGCTGATCGATGAAACTATAACGGAGGCTTCGAGGGGATGGATGATGTAGGGGATCGTCTTGCCACGACGAAGAATGCCCGAATGGGCCTGCGCCGCAAAGCTTACCGCATGGTCAAACAAAGAAGTGTCGTTCATGGGCATGATCCTTTCCGAGTCTTCCCGTGAGCGATCAGGGAAGTCATTTGATCCATAAATGGATATAATAGTTTTACCACCGAACACACTAAAATGCAAATAAAGGAACAACGGATATGAGAAAAGAAAACGGAATCGTCCTCCGGGCGGACATCGAGTGCACATTTACGCTGAAGATCAGAGAGTCGAGTTTTAAGCCCGGCCGTGTGAGGGTACACCTGCCCGCGCCCATCAACGCGGAGTGGCTCTACATGGGTCAGGTTCTCACTGCGTCGCCCACGTTTCGCATGATCAGCATTGAAGATCATCCGATGCGTTCGATCTGGTTCGATGAGGTGCTCACGGAGAATGCGCCGTTTACTGTCACATATGCGTTTGAGAGCGCACCGGATCCCGTAACACCCGACACTGAGCTGATCAACGGGACCTCACA
Source organism: Lachnospiraceae bacterium (assembly GCA_016285135.1). Lineage (GTDB taxonomy): Bacteria > Bacillota > Clostridia > Lachnospirales > Lachnospiraceae > RUG11977. The sequence continues at coordinate 3,292 of JAEEQC010000177.1, read as the reverse complement.
GCCCGGAAGAGCGATCGGCCCGGCGCTCATACGCAAGTACGAAGAAAACAACCATTGCGACTGCACGACATACACAGGCCCCCTTGCCGACAAGGTCACAGTCATGGACCTTGCGTCAGAGACGTTCATCAAGGTTCCGAGCAGGGAGGAGGCGGCCGGGATCCTCGGGCTCACCGGCGGGGAGCTCGCGAAGTTCTTCGGCGAAAGGAAGGAGAACACGGGAGACCTTATAAATCTTGTCTTCAGGTTCTGCGCCAATCATACATCTGCTGAGCCTTCGGGCGCCGAATCAGGCAGGAACATTCTGCTCGTCAGGCTTCTGCGCGCACTCGGCGTGCCGGCACGCTGGCAGGGAGGTTTCAGGATCGTGGACGGTGCGGCAGTGCCTGCGGACTGGGCGCTCGTGAACGCGGCGCCTTACGGCTGGATCTACGTGGACGCGCAGGCTGCACACGAGGCATTTGAGGCCGGCAACCCTGAGCTTGCCGGGTTCTACTTCGGCGGTATAGACGCACTGCGGATCCCCACCGCATCGAAGCTCGGGGCAGGGCTTTACCCCGCGAGGGACTATAAGCGTTCGGACGAAAAGTACAACCTTTACGGCGAAGTCGAGTACGAGGAGAGAGGCCTCGGAGCGGACGAATTCACAACCTCCGTCACGGCAAAAGTGCTTTGATCACGCCACGAACGGTGACAACGCTTATGTGATAAATTTTTCATAACAACAAGTTAATGCATAAAAATGTGGCAAATCGTGGATTTTCGTGATATAACATATTTAAGGACATGATCCCGGTGGGGTTCCGGGAAAGAAGCGTATATATGAGTGAGGGTACGAAGCCTGGTTCTTCTTTGAAGTATATGACAGGGAAACGCAGTCGGCCGGACCGGTCGAAAAGGAGTAGGTGCTTTTCTGGGGTGAATACTTATAAACGGAGCATTCAGTATGGATAAGCGCAGAAGAAAACAGTTTAAAGCCCTTCGTACGGGACATCCCATAGTTTCTATAGCAAGCTTCATAGTCATGTGCGTTTTGATGAGCATGATCGTTTGGGGGCTTGCCGGACTTATTGTTAATTATATAGTTGATTCTAAACTCGGAGCAGAATATAACGACCTGCAATACATGGGTCGTGTCTATGAAACGGCTGTTGATATGGCGGACAGAGAGAGTGTTTACAAGCTTCTCGATGCCGAGGGCCGCGACTATTACATCTATGATCTAAACGGTGATATCCTTTATGAACACGGAGAAAACACAGCATCTCTGACGGCACAGAACGCATTCCTTCTGTACACGGACGACGAGGAAGACGATAACACCAACATGATCATGGTCCGCACGGACACAAAGATCCCTCTTTTGAGTGTCAGTGAATCGGGACATATCGATTACAACGTTATCAAGGTCATTTCCTCATTCGGTGACCTGATGGAGTACACCTCTGAGGTCGGAACTGCGTCAGTCGGAGGCTGGGCAGGCGAGATCTTTAACCTTTCGGGTGCTGTTGTCAAGATCCCCATGTGGATCGACATGCCTCTCGGAGACTCGGGCGAAGTACTGTGCGGTAAGGTCTTCATCAAGCTCAACATGACCGATGCTTTCTGGCTCTTCCTTCTGTTCGGTCTGCTTGCAATCCTTGTGCTGGTACTCTTTATCGTGATCCTTGTAAACCTCATCAAGGAGCTCGTCAGACGCAGAAATGCAGCCAAGATCTTCTTTACCGACCTTTCCACACACGGCAAGAACTGGATGTGGTTTTTGCTGCGCGGCGAGCACTACATGAGGAGCTCGGCTGCAAAGAGGGATACCTTTGCAGTCGTAAATCTTGTGTTCGTTAATTACAGGAATTTCTGCATATGCCATTCTATCGCGGACGGAGACGAGCTCTTAAAGAAGATCGACGCCTATCTGAACAAGCATATCCACAAGAAGGAGATGTGCGCGAGGGTCACCGGCGCGGAATTTGCACTCCTCCTCAGGTTTAATGAAAAGAATGAGCTTCAGAACAGGCTTGACGAGATAGTAAAAGATCTTCAGCACATAGACGATGAGCATATTTTCCACTTCCAGGCCGGAGTCGAGCTGATCGGGATCGCGAGATATACGGGCGGAAAGATCATCAAGAGGCGCTACTTCGATATGGAGATCGCTTACAACAACGCATGTACGACACGCAGCACCATGGAAGGCTCCGAGGAGTCCGGTATCGCGTTCTTCAATGAGAGCATGGTTGCCGACAGAAAGTGGATCGACAGCGTTCAGGAGAAGCAGCGTCAGGCTATCGAGAACGAGGAGTTCCAGGTTTACTACCAGCCCAAGTACGATCCGCAGACGGACGAGCTCAAGGGTGCAGAGGCACTTATACGCTGGATCTCGCCCGATTTCGGATTTGTTCCTCCCGGAAAGATCATCCCGATCTTCGAGAAGAACGGCTTTATTACCGAGATCGACCACTACATGATCACACATGTTGCCCGCGACCAGAAGCGCTGGCTTGACCTCGGCTTTAAGTGTGTGCCCGTTTCGGTCAATGTTTCGAGAGCGCACTTTATCGAGAACGACCTTGCCGAGCAGATCAGGGATATGGTCGATGAGGTCGGTACCCCTCATGAGTATATTGAGATAGAGCTCACGGAGAGCGCATTCTTCGATGACAAAAAGGCTCTGCTTGAGACCATCACCAGACTTAAGGGCTACGGGTTTGTGGTTTCGATGGATGACTTCGGATCGGGTTATTCGTCACTCAACTCCCTCAAAGACATGCCTCTGGATGTCCTCAAACTTGATGCGGAATTCTTCCGCGGTGAGGACAGCGGTGTCAGGGGTGAGATCGTCGTCAGCGAGGCGATACGTCTTGCAAAGAGCCTGAACATGCGTACAGTTGCTGAGGGCGTTGAAGTCAAGGAACAGGTTGACTTCCTTGCTTCGCAGGGATGCGACATGATACAGGGTTACTACTACGCTAAGCCCATGCCCGGTCCCGACTACGAGACCCGTATGAGAGACAACGAGGCTAACCTGAAACGGGCGGCCGAGAGCGTTGAGGCAGCGGAATATGCAGGACTGTTTGAGAGGGGACTCGACGCGGCCGGCGAAAGAAGTGCAGACCTTGGGGGAACGGCAGCGTTTGAAGAGGTCGGAACCGCCGGAGGAGAGGCCTGACGGCGGGACGCCGGAGGGGTGAAAATTGTGCTTGACAAGAGAATGAAGAGGATTGTATAATTACTGCGTTGCGCGCGAGGGAGCTCGCTTCGTAAGCTCCACGACCCTGTTTTTAATCCCAAAAAA
>JAEEQC010000176.1 GCA_016285135.1 Lachnospiraceae bacterium | reverse complement strand
ATATCACCGAGTTCAACACTTCATATATGCCCACTAATCCGATCCATGACACGAATGAAAATGCGGCCTACATGGCGCATCAGCTCTCACACCTCGGAGACATGAACGAGTCCTACTCGTATTGGACCTTCGGAGATGTCTTCGAAGAGCACGGCATACCCCACACCCAGTTCTACGGCGGGTTCGGACTTGTTGCGGCGGGCGGTGTGAGAAAGCCCACATTCTGGACTTTCGCTTTCTTCAAGCGTCTTGAGGAACTTGGCGACAAGTGCATCTATAAGGACGAGGAGAGCGTGCTCGTCGAAGACGAGAAGACGGGCGAGATCCGCGGTATTGTCTGGAACCGCGGTAAAAAGCCCATAAGAAAGAGCTTCACCTTCCCTACCGGGGAAAGCAAAGCTCTGGTGGTCGTAAGGCAAACGGTGGATCCGAAGACGACCAACCCGCTTAAGGTGTGGCACGATCTCGGAGAGCCGGCTGCTCCTTCCGCGGAGCAGCTTGAGATCATCAAGGCATCCGACAGACCGTTTGTAAAAACCGAGGTCCTTCATGCAAGAAGCGGTGAAGCGACTCTGACTTCGAACGTCCTCGGTTACGGCGTTGAGTACTTTAGCATCAAGCCCCGTACATTCACGCCGGATAAGGGTTACAACTATTCGAGGGTCGTTGCGGGATTTGCACGATAATTCCCTCTTGTTGCTTTTTCGATCGCGGCAGCAAGCTGATCGGGCTTGAAGGGCTTGGAGATGTATCCGTCCATGCCGTGATCGAAGCAGCGCTTTCTGTCTTCCTCGAAGGCGTCTGCCGTCATCGCCAGGATCGGGACGGATGAAAGTCTCGGATCGTCCAGCATACGGATCCTGTCAGCTGCTTCGCAGCCGTCCATGACAGGCATCCTGATATCCATAAGAATAAGATCGTATTTACCTGCCTCCGATGAGGATATCGCACGTACGGCCTCAAGTCCGTTGTGTGCCTCGTCGAAGGTAATATTTTTCTTGCGAAGAACGTTCTTCTCAAGAGTAAGGTTGACGGCGTTGTCTTCCACAAGAAGCACATGCATGCCGCTGATCGTGCGTGCGGTCTCCTCGATAAGATCCTCATCGAACGAAGGCTCGACTTCCTCGGTGGAAAGAGGAATCCCGGCAACCCAGGTGGTGGTCTTGCCTGAGCGGTTTATAGCGAAATCTCCGCCGAGAACCGAGACAAACTTCTTGGCTGTAAAAAGACCCTGAGCAGCAGGCGAGGACTCGTCCGCGATCTCGACGATCTCCTCGAAATCGGGAACGTCGGGAGTCTCGGGTTCATCAACGGAACATGAGACTTCGAAGAGGAATCGACGGGCATTTCTGGCTTCGCTGACCTTCTGACGTGAGGTATCACCTCCGTCAAGGATCTCATCAAGGTCGATAAGGTCTGTGGGAACCTGCTCCTCTCGGATCGTAACATTGATCGAACCATCGGAGGGAGCACTCTCGACAGCCGTAATAAGGAGCCCGGAGAGAATCTGTTTGATACAGAGAGCGTCTCCGACCACCTCGTTGTGAACAACATCCGACTCGTCGTGGGTGATGATCAGATTCTTCGAAGAAAACTCCTCGTAAAGGACATCGCAAACGTTCTCGATAGCGTCGGAAAGTACGAACCTTTCCTTGCTGACATGGATGTCACCGGAATGGATCCTTCCGAGATCGACAAGCTCATCGAGAAGATGCATGAGAGACTGACCTGCGGAACGGATCTCGAGAAGACTTGTCCTGACCGATTCGGGATCCGAATCTGAATCGAGTGCGAGTTCGGTAAAACCGAGGATCGAATTCATGGCTGTACGAAGGTCGTGGGATAGCCTGGAAAGCATACGGTTTGAACGGATCGCTTCGTTTTTGGTCTTCTCCTTTTCCTGACGAAGGGCGGCTTCGCTTTCTTCGAGCTTGGAAAGAACGGCGAGCTTCTCACGGAGAAGCTTCTCCCTTTCGACTTCGTCCTGTATGTCCTGTGCGGTACCCGATGCATAAACGAGACCGGACAGATTGTCACGGATAATGGTGAGGAACACCTCAAACCAGCGGTATGAACCGGCCGAAGTGCGCAGTCTCATACGGATGGCGGCTTTGTCTCTGCGGGAAACTATTGTTTTGACCTCGGGGATGTCTTCGGTGCAGATAAGAGTTTCGAGCGAATCGGGCAGAGGCGCGATCATGGTGTGCTCATCGTAGGTTCTGCCGGGAACGGCATAGCCGAGAGCGACACAGATCGACTCACCGGGATCAAAAGACTTGAGCTTTCCGTCGGTTCCGAGAACAAGGCGGAAAGAATTCTCAGAAATATTGGGGTTATCCGACATAAGGAACCTCCTTGGTAAATGGTTTCTGAGGTAAAAACAAAGGACACGGAAAGTGTTCCCGTGTCCTTTATTATACCATGTTTTAAGGATTCGTAAAGCATGAGAAAGAATTCGTTGTTACTATATTTTAATAATCCGACGCATTCCTGACGAGATCTCTGAAGGAAGCTCTGGCCTCATCGCGCGACTCGGCTCCCGCGGACATAAGCATTAGTGCTGTTTTGTAGGAAGAGGTTCCGATGTACTCACTTCCGCGGATGTTCATCGAGAGCTCGATAATGCCCGCTGCCCAGGCGTAATCGGGAGTGATCGCATCATCACGCTCGGCCAAAACCACATGATCTTCAAGAACGGAGGTCTCGGAAGCGGGCTCCTTGTAACGGATTGCAAGTGTGAGCATCTCGTCGCGATCGGCTGCTTCTTTAAGCTTGTTTTCCTGATACTTGAGACCGCTGCCGGAGTCGTCCGAATTCTTGTTGTAAGAGATCTCGTAGCAAACAGTGACCTGTGAACCGGCACCTACTTCACCGCCGTCCTTCTTGTCGTCGCTAAAATCCTCGGCTGCCATGGTCCTGTTTTCGTAACCGATCTGGCGATACTCAGCCACAACTGCGGGATTGAATTCGAGCTGGAACTTAACGTCCTTGGCTACCGTTACTGTCGTGCTCTTAAGCTTGTCAACAAGCACCCTCTTTGCTTCCTGCTCGCAGTCGATGTAGTAGTAGTTGCCATTGCCGGCGTCCGCGATCGATTCCATATTGGCGTCGGAGTAGTTGCCGGCACCGAAACCGAGAACTGTAAGGAACACGCCCGTTTCCTTCTTCTCACGGATAAGATCGGTGAGACCCGATGTGCTTGTGATACCCATGTTCATGTCGCCGTCCGATGCAACGATGACACGGTTGTTGCCGCCCTTTATAAAGTTCTCTTCTGCGCATCTGTATGCTTCGTTGATGCCGGCGCTGCCGTTGGTGCAACCGCTTGCGTCGAGGGAATCGAGTGCTCTGCGGATCCTCGAGTGCTGGTCGCCGCTTATGCCGTCAAGGAGTGTCTCAAACGAGCCGGAATATGTTACGAGTGAAACCCTGTCATTCTCCGTAAGGCTGTCTGTGAGCATCTTAAAGCCCTTAACTGCCAGATCGAGGCGGTCGGAACCGTACATTGAACCCGAGGTATCAACAAGGAATACGAAGTTGCTGCCGATGTAACGGCTCTCCTCCTCGTTTGCCGTAACGGTCAGCATAAGAAGGTCGTTTTCTTCGTTCCAGGGGCAGGTGTGAAGCTCTTTCCTGACGGAGAACTTCTTGCCTCTCTCTGCTGTGCCTGCCGTGTAGTCAAAGTAATTGATCATTTCCTCTGTCCTTACGGCGCCGGAAGGGATTGACGAAAATCCCGCACCCTCGCTTAAGAGTCTCCTGATATTTGTAAGGGATCCTGTGTCAACATCCGCTGCAAAAGTGGAAAGCGGAGATACTGTTGTCTTTTTGAAGCCCGACTCCTTGACGTCGAGATATTCTTCAGTGTTATACCCGGGCTGTGCGGGTGTGGTGCCGACCTGTCCGCCCTGCACGCTCATACCGTTCGAAGCGGTGTCGTAGTAAAACCCGTCGTATACGGCGCCGTCTTCTTCCTCATAGGAGGTGCTGTAAGTGGCGTCATTCGATCTGTAGATCTCTGCGGGATACTCATATGTGGTCGCGGTCGATTTCGATTCTTTGTAGCTTTCGGATGACGAGCATCCTGTCATGATGGTTGTTACTGCAAGTGAAAAAGTAAGTACCAAAGAAATAAGTTTTGTTCTTTTCATAATATTCTCCT
>JAEEQC010000175.1 GCA_016285135.1 Lachnospiraceae bacterium | reverse complement strand
TCTCCACACAAGGAGGAATTTGCGTTGTCCTCTGAGGATATGCTTTCACCTGAAGAAGTATTTGTGCCATCTCCGACAGCTACTTCCTGAGCAGGATTACCAGCGCCGAGATAGGCGTCTGATTCATTCGTCTGACTCTCGGGGGTGATATATGCGTCAGGCTCATTCGGCTGAACTTCACTCCCGCTGTCTCTAAAGATCAGATACGCTGTGAGCGACAGGAGTGATACGAGCAGGATGGCAGCGGTGATGAGGGTGATCACATGCACGCTCCCGCGCTTCTTGCCGGACTGCGGCGAGCCGGCGACGAAGGCCTTTTCGACGCCCGAAAGGATCACCTCAACGTAGTTTCTGAGCTGCGTGATGTTGTCGGCGAGGTTCTTCGTGACGGCGTCAAGCCAGTGCACGCGCGAGAGGTAGTACTCGAACTCATCGCTCATACGGGTCTCGCTCAGACGGAACGGAACGATCGTCTTGCCCTCATTGAACGCCAGCGCGACCTCGTTCATGACCTGGCGGGAGGCGTTCGACTCGTCGGTGTAGATGAGCACCTGGACCTTGACCATCCTGAGCGCGTCGGTGATAGCGCTCACCCACGATGTCCCGGGCATGATGTCGCGGGGCGCGTACCAACAGCGGATCCCGTGCTGCTCGAAGTCGGCAACGATGGCATCCGCAACATTCTTGTTCTTGGACGAATAACTCACAAATACGTCGTATGTACCCTTTTCTGACATGTTTTACTCCCTAACATTTGTACGTTACGCAGGTTCTCAAAAGAACCTCTGTTTTTACTATGTAGTAATGAATATGACCCGCAACCCCCGTCCCCCAGAGGGTCACCCCATGATCACTTACTCAGTTCCCAGAAGCTGACGGCGCTGGCGGCGGCGACGTTGAGGGAATCCACGCCGTGATGCATCGGGATCATGACGCGGTAGTCGCTGACGCTTATGACCTCTTTCGGAAGGCCCGTGCCCTCGGTGCCGAGAATGATGGCGAGCTTGTCATGCTTGCGGATCTCGGGGTCGTCTATCCCGACCGAGTCCTCGGTCAGTGCCATGGCGACTGTTTTGTAGCCGTAGGACTGCAGGGTGCGTAAGAGGTTGGTGCCTTCGGACTCCTCCCTGCCGGCCTTGGTCCACGGGATCTGGAAAACGGTCCCCATGCTCACTCTCGATGAGCGCCTCGTGAGAGGATCGACCGATGCGTGCGTGAGGAGCGCCCCGTCGATACCCAGAGCGGCCGCACTGCGGATGATCGCACCGACATTTGTCGGATTGACGACGTCAAAGAGGACTGTGATCCGGTTCTTGCCCTTGCAGAACTCCTCCACGGAGACCATGGGCTTCCTCCTGAGCGTCATCCAAAGCCCGCGCACCAGCGTGTATCCGGTGAGCTCGGTGACTATCTCGCGCCTTGCAGTGTACACCGGGATCGAGTCCCTTTTCTCGCTGCCCCAGAGCTTTTCGATCATATCAAAGACCGGGCCGGCTTCCGTGTCAAGCCTCTCCGTCTCGACCAGCATCGAAAGCGGCTCGTATCCGGCCTCGAGCGCACGCAGGATCACATTGGCGCTTTCGGCCAGGAAGATCCCGACATCCGGCTCATAGGCTCTGTACAGCTGCGCCTCGGATATCCTCGCGAAGACATCGAGCTCGGGCGCGTTTATGTCTGTTATCTCAATCTTAGTCATGCTCCCCCTGCCTGTCGTGCGTCACTTCTTGTAAAGAGTGATCTTGTATACCTTCCCCCGACCGTCTGTTTCGTTCTTCCAGTCTTTCCAGTGAACCCCGAGCGTTGAACCATAGGCGTTAAGCTCTTTATTGATCGCTTCAAAAGCCTCGCTCCCGGCCGTGAGCTCGCGGAACTCGAGCTTGGTCTGCTTCGACTTCGAAGCAGCGAACTTCGTCGCGAAGTCCTTTATGTAGGCGAGTGCATCCTTCGCGCCGTTCAACACGGGGTATTTTTCGAGATTAATGTATATGGTCCCGAGGTCCTTGCTGACAGCTTCCGGGTACCGGCTCTCCTCCCAGGTGTGGTCCTTCTTCATGTCCTCGTCGGCAATGAGGAAGTACTTGTAGTTGTAGATATTCTTGCCCTTTTCGTTCTTACCGCCGTCGTCCCAGGTGACGTCAACGCCGTACCACTTGTGGCCGATCTCCACGAGATTCCAGCCGTGGTCGCCGGGCACGCCGCCGGTGCTGCCGATGACGAACTGCGCATTGATGCCGAGCGCCTTGCAAAGCGAGTTAAAGTACTTCGCATATCCGCTGCAGACGGTCTTTCCTGTCTTGATCGCGCTTTCGAGGCCGTAGCGGTCCTTGTTCGTCTCATCGGTCTCGTACTCGAATTTCTTGATGATATAGTCGTGGATCGCCTTGACTGTATCATAGACGTTATCCTTCTCGAGCTTCTTTGCGGCTTTCACGATCTTCTTGTAGAGCGACTTCTCACTCTTATTTAGGAACGAAACGTCGCCGCCGCTGAGTGCAAAATCAACCGCGATCTCCTGCGCCGAAAAAGCGGTGGGCTTCTTCGTGTTGGAGACGATCAGCGAGATGCAGTTGCTGTAGTCCCTCGGGTCTTCAAGAGTGATCTCCGAAAGAAACGGGAACATGTCCATGTACTCTTCCTCGGAACGGACGAACTTGAGGTCCGAAACGATGACGGTAAAGGCTTTAAACTTGCACAGCCCTTTGAACATCTCACGGTCGAGCGCCTTCTGAGAGGTGCAGTACGTCCCGTCGCCGTAGTCGAGGTAGGCGCCTTTCTTGTCGAGCAGCTCGCTCTTAAGACGCTTGATCGTTTCGTCCGCGAGCTTCTTGTAGTCGCCCGCCGTCTTCTGCTTCGGAACGTTCTTGACGGTGAACTTCACCTTCAATTTATATGTCTTTTTGTTCTGCTTGATCTTCACCGTCACCGTCGACTTCCCCTTTTTGAGCGGGACGGCCTTCGAATCCTTGATCTTGATCACGGCCTCTTTCGAGGACGAGAACGTAACCTTTGCGCCGGAGTCGAGGTTAATGAAACGGAACGTGTAGGGTTCCGAGTCAGTGTACAGGATGACCTTATCCTCGATCAGGGCGGGCTTGAGGGCCGCCTGCGCGCCGGACGGGCGGGCGAAGATGAGGATGAGCAGGGCGAAGGCTGCGATGAGGGTGAAGCGTTTCAAATTCATAACACGAAGTATACTCCTATATTGTTCTAAGGAATGTGGACACTTTTTCCGGACCACATAGATCTCCGCGCCCGAAGTGTTCTCCGAAAGCCATATCGAACGTCGCATGAGACCGAGCTAGTCTTCGTTCTTCGCACTATGTGCTCGAACATCAGACAGACGCTACTCGCTCCGTTTTACTTCGCGACTCTCACGCAAAACATTTCATTAAATCTTTAAAATGTTTTGCTTCGAGCACGAAAACTTGTAAACAAGTTTTCTGGTAGCTTGGCGGGAGCGCCTTTCGGAGAATAGTTCGTGGCAGGAGATAAAAATGTGGTCCATACCAACTTTTAAAATCCCTGATCTATTACAGGCGGTACATAGTTATTCGAGAACAGCACCGTCGACGTTATATCGAACGGCTTCACATTCCCGCTCACTTCACCCGTGAGAGCCGATGTGGGTGTGGGAACCCAGACACCCGTTGCCTTGTGCCTGCGCATACCGATGCGGAGGACTGCGTTGTGCTCCACATGTACGGGAGTCGAGGTCTCGGTCTCCTTCTCAAGTGTGTAGCGCTGAGGGCAGACGGTGATATAGCCGTTGTCTATATCGCCGTTATAGACGTACTCGTCCACAACGATCTTCCACTTCGTCTTGTCGCTGCCGCCTTCGGGCGTGTAGTTGTTCTCGGGGGTGGCGCCCTTCATGTAGGCGCGGGGCGCGAAGCTGTAGATCGGAACCTTCGAGCCGCCGTCTACGAGCACCTCGCCCATTCCGTAATTCACATTAATGCGCTGAACCGCGAAATTGTCCACTTTATAAGTCGAATCATCAAGGATGTCGTCGCCGGTGTAGATGGACTCGAGCATGTCAAACATCCTGCCGCTGCGGTCGTTCATGTCCTTGCCCTTCTCGAAATTGTCGAGGGCCACGATGAAGAGCGCCGCCGTCACGTACGGGTCGCTGTAGTTCCTGATCACATAATCGATCTGATCGTCCGTCGTGGGCCAGGGGTC
>JAEEQC010000028.1 GCA_016285135.1 Lachnospiraceae bacterium | reverse complement strand
AGTACTGCGAGATGTATACGAAGCAGGCCAGGAACTACCTCGCGGACGAAACATACAGGGAGGGAGTGACGGCATGAAGAAAACACGCAAAATGATCTCCGATAATCTCTGGTTGTTAAAAGTATGTTTCAGGGCTGCTCCCGCATTTGTGATCTGCTACATTTTCGAGGCGATACGAAACGAGGTCGTTGTATTCCTTGAATTCACGCTGGGACTTAACTTCGTGCTTGAATGTGCTGAGTTCGGAAGGCCTTTCAAAACCGCGGCGATCTTTCTCGTGTCGCTGCTTGCGTTTGTTGTAGCCGGACTCCTTTTTAACGCTTTTTTGTATCAGAAGATGCAGCAAAAGGCCGTGCCGAGGATGTTGCAGGCGATCAAGCAGATGATGTTTGAAAAAGCAAAAGAGATCGACCTGGAGTGTTATGATAACCCCGGGTTTTATAACGATTACGTTTTGTCTGTATCAGAGGCGGATAACCAGATAAACCGTATCTTTTCGCTTATCACTAACCTTTGCACGGGACTGGTATCAATAGTTCTTTCGGGCGCCTTCTTTATCGGGAACGACCCTGTGTCCTTCGTGTTCATAGCTGTATCGTTTGTTGCTTCGCTTTGGTCGGGCAAGGCGCTCAACAAGCTCGACTTCAGGATAAGGAAAGAGAAGAACCCGCTCGAGAGAAAGCTTGGTTATGTCAATCGTGTCTTTTATCTTAACGATTATGCGAAAGAGATCCGCCTCAACAAAGAACTTCCGGGTGAGCTTTTAAAGGATTTCGACGAAACTAATGATAAACTGCTTGCGATCGATAAAAGGAACGCGCCGAAGAGATTTGGGCTGTTGATATTAAAGGACTACATATGCAGTGGATTTCTGATAGACGTTGTCTATATGATCTATCTGGTGCTATGTGCAGCTGTTTTCCACACAATCTCTTACAGCAATGTTGCCGTCATGAGAGGAACCGCAAACAGGATGAAGAACCGCATGCGTCAGTTTTCCTTTGTTTTCCCCGGCATGCATGAGATAAGCCTGTATGTGGAAAAGATGCAGAGATTTCTTGAGATCGAGCCGAAAATCGTTAGCGTGGAAGGGAAACACCTGCCGGAAACCGTTTCCGGGATCGAACTGCGAAATGTGTCCTTCGCCTACAACGAAGAGGACGGTTACATCCTTCATAACATAAACATGAAGATCGAACCTTACAGCAAGATTGCCATAGTCGGTTTTAACGGAGCGGGAAAGACAACGCTTATAAAGCTGATCATGCGCCTCTACGACCCCAACGAAGGAGAGATCCTCTTAAACGGGGTGAATATAAAGGAATACGACCTTGGCGAATACAGGACAAAGATCGGAACGGTCTTCCAGGATTTCAAGATCTTTGCGGCTACGGTAAAAGAAAATGTGGTGCTCGATCTTGCTGATGATGCGGATGAACAAAAAGTCGAGACCGCCATCGAAAAGAGTGGGTTCTCCGAACGTCTCGGAACACTGGCGAACGGCCTTGAAACTCCTCTTACCACCGAGTTGGAGGAACAAGGAGTGAACCTTTCCGGAGGAGAGGGACAAAAGCTTGCGGTTGCGAGGGCGTTCTATAAGGAAGCAAACCTGATCATCCTCGATGAGCCGTCGAGTGCGCTTGACCCCATATCCGAATACCACCTTAATCAGTCCATGCTGACTGCCGCACAACACAAGTCGGTTGTGTTTATCTCGCATCGTCTTTCGACCACCAGACTCGCAGACCGTATCTACATGCTTGAGAACGGGCAGATAATCGAAGAAGGCAGTCATAATGAACTGCTGGAACGCAAAGGCAAGTACGCTCAGATGTGGAAAGCTCAGGCAGGACAGTATTGCTGATGATGGCTGGGGTGGGCCACCCGTCCCCAAGGGACCACCGCTTTTTGTACAAATGTTACAATAATCATCAGCTTCGCCCGTATTATTTCTTCTTGAATAATGCAGGCGAAGTGTCTATAATAGGAAAAGACCGTGCCCGGACGGAAGTAAAGAAAACCGCTTCTGCGTAAGGGACACGAGTACTATACAGGAGGAATTAGTGATGGGAAGAGTTTTCAATTTTTCAGCCGGCCCGGCCATGATGCCGCTCCCCGTGCTTGAAGAGATCGCAAAGGAAGTTGTTGACTACCGTGGCTGCGGTATGAGCGTAATGGAGATGTCACATCGATCTAAGATCTATCAGCAGATCATTGACGAAGCTGAAGCAGATCTTCGCGATCTTATGAAGATACCCGACAACTACAAGGTCCTGTTCGTTCAGGGTGGAGCGACCCTGGAATTCGCAATGATCCCCATGAATCTCATGAAGAATGGGGTAGCTGATTATATCGTTACCGGTGCTTGGTCAAAGAAGGCAGCTTCCGAGGCTAAGAAGTACGGCAAGGTAAATATCGTGGCATCAAGCGAGGACAGGAACTACAGCTACATTCCTGATTGTTCCGATCTCCCGATTGATGACGACGCTGATTACGTATATATCTGTGAGAACGAGACAATTCATGGAACAACCTATAACAAGCTCCCCAATACAAAGGGTAAGGTTCTTGTAGCCGATCAGAGCTCGATGTTCCTTAGCAAGCCCGTTAATGTTTCCGATTACGGTCTCATCTACGGCGGCGTTCAGAAGAACGTAGGACCTGCAGGTCTTGCTATCGTTATCATCCGTGAGGACCTCATCCGTGAGGATCTCCCCGCATTTGTACCTACATACTGCCGTTTCGACACACATGCCAACAACGGTTCTATGTACAACACCCCCAACTGCTGGGCTATCTACGTTTGCGGCAAGGTATTCAAGTATCTTAAGAGCCTCGGTGGTCTTGAGGCTATGGACAAGATCAACAAAGAGAAGGCTGCAATCCTTTACGATTACCTTGATTCGAGCAAGCTCTTCAAGGGCACCGTTGACAAGGAGTTCCGTTCACTCATGAACGTTCCCTTCGTAACAGGTGATGCAGACAAGGACGCTGCAGTCGTTGCAGCTACCAAGGCAGCAGGCTTTGATAACCTTAAGGGTCATAGATCGGTCGGCGGTCTCCGTGCTTCGATCTACAACGCAATGCCCATCGAAGGCGTTAAGGCACTCGTTGATTTCCTTAAGAAGTACGAAGCTGAGAATGCTTAAGGGGGATTTGGTATGTATAAAGTAAATTGCTTAAATAAGATCTCTAAAGTCGGCATGGCTCATCTTACAGCCGACTACACAGTAGTTGAGGATTTTAACGATGCAGACGTTGCGCTTGTCAGAAGCGCAGCAATGCATGAGATGGAATTCCCGAAGAGCCTTAAGGCTATCGCACGTGCCGGCGCAGGCGTTAACAACATCCCGCTTGACCGCGCAGCTGACGAAGGCATCGTCGTTTTCAACACACCCGGTGCCAATGCCAATGCGGTTAAGGAGCTCGCTATCGCAGCAATGCTTCTTGCATCCCGTGATATCGTAGGCGGTATCGGCTGGGTTCAGGACAACAAGGCTGACGAAGCTATCAACAAGTCAGTTGAGAAGAACAAGTCTCAGTTCGCAGGAACAGAGATCCTCGGCAAGACGCTCGGTATCATCGGTCTCGGTGCTATCGGCGGACCTCTCGGAAACGCAGCACTTGCTCTCGGCATGAAGGTTATCGGTTGCGATCCTTTCCTTTCCGACGCAGCAAAGGCTAAATTGAGCCCCGAGATCAAGATCGTTGCTACTCGTGACGAAGTTTACAAGAACTCTGATTTCATCTCGGTACATACACCTCTTATCGACGATCCCGATCCCGATAAGAACACCAAGAAGATGATCAATGCGGAGAAGATAGCGCTTATGAAGGACGGCGTGATCGTCCTCAACCTCGCTCGTGACCTCCTTGTTGATGACGAAGCTATGGCAGCGGCACTTGAGTCCGGCAAGGTCCGCAAGTACGTTTCGGACTTCCCGAACGCTGCATCCGCAAACATGAAGGGTTGCATCGCAATCCCTCACCTCGGAGCATCCACAGAGGAAGCAGAAGACAACTGTGCTGTTATGGCAGTTGAGCAGGTTAGAAACTACCTCGAGAACGGCAATATCATCAACTCGGTCAACTTCCCTCGCATCGACCTCGGCGAGAAGAGTGGCGCAAGACTTGCAGTCATCTTCGAAGCAGAGAAAGTTGACGACATCGAAGGCGCAGTTAAGGCAGCCGGCGTAGCGGTCACCACCACATGCCTCGGCGTTCGCGGCAAGGTTGGTTACTTCCTCGCAGATGTTAACGGAGCAGTTGATACAGCAGCTGTTGAGAAGATCGCAGGCGTAAAGAGCGCAAGAGCAATCTGAACAGACAAACGAATATGATAAATAAAAGAAACTCCCGCGGGAGTTTCTTTTATTTATCTGTAAGCTCGTGCTCATGTACATTTCGCTTCTCTTTAAACCCGCTTTAGTTGTTATTTTTACATGGTTGATATAATATGGAAACAGAATGTTTGTGTCCTATAAGGAGTGTCCATATGAATAACAGATTGTTACGTTTTGTTTTGTGCCTCGCGTCGATCTGCCTTTTGGCGGTTTGTTTTGAGCCTTTTTATGCCCGTGCGGAAGAACCGTCAAAGGTCACATCGGAAGCCTCTCCGCAGATTCCGGCAGATGCCCCTGTAGAGACTCCTTCCGAATGCATATGCCGTATAGATGTAACTGCGTACAGCAACCTTCCGGACAACTGTATAAGCGTTAAGACCGACCTCGGCAAGAGCAAGGTTCAGTACAAGGTCGGGAAGTCGAAGTGGAAGAGCGTGACAGGCCTTGACAGAGACGAGGCCGGCTCGTACCTCATCAGTACAACCGCCGGGAAAAGCGTTTCGGTAAGGGTAAAGAAGGGCAAGGACGTTGTCGGAACGAACGCCAGCTTCGGGGTCGACAACCCGGAGGAGACCCGTAACGGTGGATTGCGCGCACCTTATGGTTTTGATTACAATGCTTTTGTGAACGACCTCTTTGCGGACGGATTCACTTTCACGGCCGAGGACGGCGCGAGGGTGGTCATCGAACTCACAAAGGAGAACAACGGACAGGGAAGTTCCCCTGCGGATAACCCCAAGTACTATGTGTACTTTGACAAGAACGCGACCATATCAAAGGACGGAAAGACTGTGACCACAAAGGGACCTTCCGGCGAGAAGATCATCATAACGATCGACGGCGCGAAGGTTGAGGACGGTCGCGTCGGTGTGCCCGAGGACGAGAGCAAAGTCGTGTTTTACATGGGCAGCGACTTCAACCCGAAGAAGATGTCCGTTTATGTCATGGAGCGGAAGGAGAGCCTGACGTACGATCCGATGCTCATCGACCTTTATGTTGCAACCGGCTCGAACGCCGTGACACTCGCCAAGCACTGGCCCGAGGACGGTCATTTCACAAATGAGATGACCTTTGGTATCGGCGGTGACCCGTCGAAGACCTACACCCCCTCGACTCCTTTCCCGGGTCCGGGGTCTGAGGAAGAGAGTACTGCGAGCGCGACGGCGTCGGCTGACGGCGGCCTGACATTCAGGCTTGACGAACCGGGGACAGCAACGCTTATAGGAACGGATTCGACTGACACGAAGCTTGTAGTATATTCAAAGATCAGAGTTTACAATACGGTTTATGATGTCACTTCGATTGGCAAGAACGCGTTTAAAGGCAATACGACCATTAAGTCGGCAGTGATCCCTTCGTCGGTCACATCGATCGGAGCGGGAGCGTTTGGCGGAGCGTCGAACCTGAAATCGGTGACCATCACCCCTTCGTCTGCGCTCAAGATCGGAAAGGGAGCATTCGACGGTATAAGCGGTTCGGCCACAGTTAAGATAAGGGCCGACAAGTCGCTCTATAAAAAGATCAAGAGCAAGATCAAAAAATCAGGGGCGACAGACCTGAATTTTAAGCGGTTGACAATCAAGTAACGAAAGGTTACTTTGTAAAAGGACAGTTTAATAACGCTGTTTACAAAAGGGACCGGGCGAGTGCGCGATCATCCGAGAAAGCGCATTGCTGAGGAGTGTTATATGAAAGAAAAAAGAGTAAAAAGAGTCAGAAAAAAATCCATGTGGCACCGGAAATTGCCGGCAAGGATCATAGCCTTGGCGCTCAGCATATGCATGGGTCTGGCGGTGCCGGAAGCACATGCCACTCATGCGGACACAACAGCTTCGCAGACCCCGTGGCCGAAGATTGAGACTTCGATCAAAAAGCTTGATATAGATTATTATGTCAGGGATGTCGAGGCGGAGAACAACTGGGAAGGCGTCACAAATATCTCGTATGTCGGCGAGAGGAATGGAAACGCCCTTTTCGCAGTTGATTTCGGTGATCTGATCGCGGTTTATGAGTGCCTCAAAGAAGAAGCAACGGGTGTCGATAAGGAAGGGACCGAGGTCAGGGAAGTCTTTGCCTCGGATCCTATATGCATTATGAAAGAGAACCCTCTCTTCGGAGGAGTGATCTGTGACGGGGAGGGTTTCCTCTACGTGGTGACGGGCACCGTGGGTGACGCATCGTCGCAGCTGCCCGGATACGTTTATGTTACAAAGTACAGCCCCGAAGGCGATATGATCGGTCAGGTCATCGACGACGGTGCTTCAAGTCTCGGGATTGAGGCGGGAACGGAGTATCTGAACCTCGAGCCTTTTAACAACGGCAACTGCGTCCTGGAGATCAATAACGGGGTTCTGGCGGTCTATTATGCGAGAAAGATGATTTCGGGACATCAGAGCGACTCGCTTTTCCTTGTCAACACGGACACTCTTGAAGAGGTGGTCGTCGGAAGGGTTTACCAGTCCCATTCGTTTGCCCAGAGAGCCGTCCCGTACGGCAAGGGGTTCCTGCTCGTCAGCGAGGGAGACTGTTACGACAGAGCCTTCGTCGTGACAAAGGTGAATAATAAGTTCAACACCAAAAGCAGCGCGACGTTTCATTTCGGAGTGAAGCCCGGGGCGCTCGACAACGTGGACATGGTTGCGGTCAACAATAATTTCGCGCATCTCGGAGACATCGCGATGCTCGGGAACGGTAGGGCCGTGCTGGCGGCAACTTCGGCCCGCTCTATGAAGGAAAAGGCCGAAAAAGAGGCTGAGGATATCTTCATCCAGATCTTTAATCCCAAGAAGAACCTCACGACAAAGAAGGCCTATGTCGGCGGGAAAAAGAGAAAAGGTCTTTCCGGAGGAAACGGTGACACTTCCTGCACCGACTACGGCGTCAGGTGGATCACCAAGCTCAAAAAGAATGAAAAGATCAGCTCGCTTCACTGTGTGGTCACAGAGGATGACACGATAGTCCTCCTCTATGAAAAGCAGAACGAGGACGGACATTTCGAAGGAGTCTTTTACACACTCCTTGATAAAAATGGGGATGTTATCGTTGAGGAAATGCCCTTCTGGAACAGGGCACGCCTCCCCCGCGGCGAATCGCCTGTCTGCACAGGCAACAGGATCTGGTGGATCGGAAACGCACTGGAAGATTACTGCCTGTGCGTATATACCCTGGTTATCAATCCGGCTTAGAGCTGCATTATCCGGGCTCAACGAGGAATAAAACGTTTATGTCTCGAAGATATCAGCTCTGAGTTTTACTCGGAAAGGTACTTTACAAGAGATGACACCGCCACAGCACCGTCCGCTACAGCCGTAACGATCTGCCTGAGATCCTTCGTCCTCACGTCGCCTGCCGCGTAGAGGCCGGGCATCTGGGTCGAGCAGTCGGAGCTCGTGATGATGAAGCCTTCCTTGTTGCACTCGGTGATCTGTGAGAAGAGTGCGGAGTTGGGGTTCATGCCGATCGCAACGAACACACCCGAAACGTCGATGCTGCTCTCTGCTCCGGTGCGAACGCTCTTGAGAGTGAGCGAGCTGACCATCCCGTCTGTTCCGCAGACTTCCTTCGGAACGGTGTCCGTGAGGAATTCAATGTTCTCGGCGCGTCTTGCCAGAGAAACAAGAGAGCCCGTTGCTCTGAAGAGGCTGCGCCTGTGCACGAGATAAACCTTTTTACATATGCGTGAGAGGTAAAGAGCATCTTCAAACGCCGTGTCACCGCCGCCGATGACAGCCACGGTCTTGTTCTTAAAGAAAGCACCGTCGCAGGTAGCGCAGTAGGACACACCCGATCCGGCGTACTCATCCTCGCCGGGGATACCGAGCCTCTTGTGGTCGGCGCCCGTGCAGGCGATCACGGATCTTGTGATATACTCGGTGCCGTCCTCACATGTGATATGGAAGGTCTTGTCACGCTCGCGGGTGATGCCGGTCACTTCGCATGTGACGAAATTGCTTCCGAGCGATTCCGCATGCGCGCGGAATGCATCCGCAAGATCAAAACCGGAGATGTTCTTGAAACCCGGGTAGTTGTTTACTTCGTAGGTTTGGAGAACCTGCCCGCCGCTGATCCCTTCCTTTTCAAGAAGGACAAACTGCAGCTCGGCACGGGCTGCGTAGATTGCTGCTGCCAGACCCGCAGGTCCGGAACCGATGATCACAAGGTCGTATGTCATAAATAATCCTCTTTTGGGCGCGGGTGACCGCGCGTTTTGTTTGTTCGACTGCTTTGTATAACGGATTGAAGCCGCTCAGATATCGAATCTGTTCGGTTTGTGTAGTAACAATGATTATATCACATTTTCTGCATAAAAGAAAACATTTTGAGAAGAAACACTCATCATATAATGAGTACAAATACGGATGAAAAACAGAGATGCAAAACGCTGAGGAGCATCATGCGTGAAAGACTTGAATGAAAAACGGGTATTAATAAGAGCAGGTAAAGTATATAATGTATTTTATAACGAGCAAATTGCGAAGCAATTCGCGAGTTTGACTCATAGATCAAGCGTTTTCAGCGCCGCGTTTTAGGCCGCGGATTCACTGATCAGAAAAAACACAAAAAAAAACGGAACCGACATCCGACATGCCTCGTCAAATGATCGGAGGCTCTCATGAATGAGAGAGAAAGGAGTAATATGAAGAAAAAACTTATCGCATTTCTTATGGCAGTTGTCCTCTTGGCGGGAGTGACCGGAGTGGCCCCCGTCAGCGCCGCACAGTTCGATGAGGAAGAGCTTGCCGAAAGAATACTTTACGTTAAGGATCTGTTCGGTATTTCCGACAGCTACACCGAATTCTCACAAGATGTTTGGGATTACGATGAAGAAGTAAAGTGGAGTTTTTACTGGACCACACCGGATTACAACGATTCGATCCATGTGGTTGTCGACACTAAAAACCACGTGTCTGAGTATAACTGCTACGGATATAACGAGACCAAGACGTACGCCATGCCCGCAGGCTTTGCCGAAGAGTACGAAGTCGCTGCGCAGGAGTTCATCAAAAAGGTCATGCCTGAGATCTACGGGCATATCGTCCTTGACAGTACTTCGATCGACTATTATGACAACGCCTATTCATTCGGCTATAAGCGTGTTGAGAACGGCTATCCGGTAGACGGCAATTCGTTGTTGATCAGAGTTGACTACACGGACAAAACGGTTAAGTATGCTTCTGCGAATTGGAGCTATGCCGTGAAGTTTGCTAAGCCCGACAAGGTTATCTCGAAAGATGAAGCGGCCGCTAAGCTTTCCGGGAAGCTCAATCTTGAACTCAGGTATATCTCGAAGTACAACGCCGGCAACAAAGAGGTGTTCCTTGCCTATGTTCCCTCAACGGGCTATCTGTCTGTTGACGCGGTGAGCGGAAAGGTTTACACGCAGAACGCGTACTATACTTCCGACACAACAAAGGAAGCTGCAGTCGCTGAATCAGAAGAAGACAGAGGCGCAGGAGGGGTCAACGGTGCAACTCTCTCCGACGCCGAGATCAAGAAGATCCGGGAAGTTTCGAATCTGATCTCCAAGGAAGATGCTATTGCGGTCGTTACCTCGAACAAGAGTCTGTACATTGATGAGAACATCAAGCAGACTACCGCGTCGCTCAGGAGTAACAGAAACGGTTATGTTTGGCAGATCACCATGCGCGATCCCAGACCCGCAGACTACAGCACAGGTGACTACTACCGCTCTTATGCTTCGGCAACGGTAGATGCCGCAACAGGAAGACTTCTTTACTACTATTCGAGTATGAAGGAGTACTACGATTACGACGATCCCGGAAGTGTGGAGCTCAAGTACAGCAAGAAGGAATGTGAAAAGAAGTTCGAGAAGTTTGCGAAATCACTCGAGCCCGAGCTGTTCGCCCAGACCAAGAAGACCTACGACGAGGGCGGATACATAGTATTCTGGGATTATTCCAAGGATATCCCTACCTACGGAGGACGTAATTACACCTACACCCGTGTTGTTAACGGAGTGCCCTTCTATGATGATTCCATCAGAGGCGCCGTCGACAGAGTAACAGGTAAGGTTTACAGCTACAGCTGCAACTGGTCCGATGATGTCGAATTCCCTTCGGCCGACGGAGCCATCAGTGCTAAAGAAGCATTTGATAAGTACCTTGCAAGTGATGAGTTCAAGCTTACCTACGAGATCACCTCTAATACCGTTGCCGATCCCGAGACTTACCTCACAAAGGTTACCTATAAGTCGAGACTTTGCTATGTGACAGATATCGGCGCCCCTTATGTTGACGCATTCACAGGCAAGTTCCTCAACTACGCAGGTACCGAGTATAAGCCCTACAACGGTAATGCCGAATTTACGGACATCAAGGGTCATAAATACGAGAAGGAGATCAGGTTTATCTCGCAGCTTACTAACTGCATCGAAGGTGACAAGTTTGAACCCGATAAGAACGCCACTTACGAGTTCCTTGCACAGATCTTTGACAACACCTGGTATTTCTACTACAGACCTCAGATCGAGAGCAGCGGCAAAGCTGTCACACGTCAGGAGCTTGCGAAGATCTGTGTCGAAGCACTCGGATACAAGAAGCTCGCCGATCTTGACATCTACAGCCTGAACTTTAAGGATGCCGGCAAGATCTCGGCAAAGAACAAGGGTGCGGTTGCACTCGCGTGCGGTCTCGGTCTCTTTAACGTGAAGTCGGGAAGCAAGTTTAACCCTAAGGCCAAAGTGACCAGAGGAGAGCTTGCAGCCGTACTGGCAAGGGCTCTTGTCGCAAATGCAGGCAGATAAGAGAGCGCTGCCGGGTTGATATCTTTCGAATTATTATCGGAATCTGTGTATTTGTTTGAAAATTGTTTCAAAAGAACTGGGTATTGACAAAGTGCTTTTTGTGCAATTTGCACAAATAAGTGAACCGCGTTCTCCAAACAAAAGATCTCCGGTAAAAGATAAATCGAAAATTAAGGAAAGTTATCCACAGAAAAAAGCCTTGATTTTCAATAATTTCGAGTTATACACGAAGTTATCCACTTTATCCACAACAAATGACCACTTTTGTAGTCGGATTTAAAAACGCTCTGACCGAATGAATGTTTTGGCATTTGTGATAGTTTTACAAAAAATCAAAAGTTATACTTGCAAAATCATATTTGATTAATATAGTGGACAACTGTGGGAATTTAATCAAAAAGTCAGATAATTCAGACGGGGTCGGGCACGAAAAATGCCCGACCCCGCTGTCCTTGAATGAAAACCCCGCTTGTGGTATAATACGCATATAACTTCTCAAGGAGGTTGTTCATATGCAGTACATGATAACAGGCAAGAACATAGTAGTTACAGACGGTTTGAAGAGTGCGGTCAAGAGTAAGATCGGCAAGCTCGAGAGATACTTCTCACATGACGTTGAGGCACACGTTACCCTCAGCGTTGAGAAGGACAGACAGAAGATTGAAGTTACGATCCCCGTTAAGGGCAACATCATCAGGGCAGAGCAGGAAAGCAACGATATGTACGTTTCGATCGACCTCGTTGAGGAGATCATCGAGCGTCAGCTCAAGCGCTACAAGAACAAGATCCAGGAAGCCCGTCAGGCAGGTGCCGTGACAGGCGACCTTTACGAGGAGGATGACGATCCTCTTGATACCATTGACATCAAGCGTGTCAAGAGATTCGCGGTTAAGCCCATGGATCCCGCTGAAGCTTGTGTTCAGATGGAGCTTCTCGGACATGACTTTTTCGTTTTCCGTAACAGCGAGACGGACGAGGTGAACGTTGTGTATAAGCGTCGCGGCGATTCCTACGGACTCATCGAGCCCGAAGCATGACAGAACAGTGAAATGAACCGAGACCCGCAGCCGGTCCGTATGGCTACGGGTCTTTTGCGCGCTAAACGAATACCATCGATTGCAAGCTTGCTTGCAACCGGGAAAGTAACAGCGTTTGCGGAGAGAGCTTGCTCTCGCGAGCAAACACAGTTGCTTTACCGGAGTGAGACGAAGTCTCACGTATCGATGGTTGAGTGCACGTACATCGAGCGGACTTGTCCGCGAGATGCCCTATTACAAAGAAAGAGGAACAAACAGAATTATGAAATACAAAGTACTGGCCGCGGACATGGACGGAACGATCCTGCGCGACGACAAATCAATTTCGGAAGAGACGATCAGCGCGATCCGCGAGTTCAGGGAAGCCGGCGGCTTCTTTATCATAGCGTCGGGCAGGCCTCTCCCCGCGATGACGGGGTACCTTAAAGACCTTGCGCCCAACGCGCCGCTCGTGACCTACAACGGAGCCAAGATCGTCGACTGCCGGGACGGCCGCGTACTCTTCGAGGAGGGCATGCTGGATGACGACGCGATCCTCCTGATGAAGGAGGGCGAGAAGCGCGGTCACACCGTGATCGTGTGGTCGGACGACATCCTTTACGGCAACGAGCTTAATGAGAACATGCGCATCTACGTCGAGCACACCGACATCGTCCCCCGAAAGTACGATTCACCCGAGTCGTTCAGGGGCAGGAGCGTCACGAAGATCATCCTCAACGACCTGCCCGAGAAGATCGCCGTGACCTGCAGGGATGCGGAGAAGATGAACCTCAAGTGCACCTCCTGGGCCACTTCCGGAACAGAGTACCTTGAGTTCTACTCGAGCAAGGTTTCAAAGGCTGTCTCGGTCGGAAAGGCCGCCGCGATGGTCGGCTGTGATGCGTCACAGATCGTCGCTGTCGGAGACGGCTGCAACGACATCCCCATGATCAGGTTCGCCGGCCTCGGAGTCGCCATGGGAAATGCCGCTCCCGAAGAGGTCAAAGAGGCAGCGGACTACGTGACCGACACGAACATGAACGACGGTGTCGCAAAGCTCATCAGAGAGAAGATTCTTTAACGCATATGCGGTGCATTCGTGTACCGCGAAAATTTGACATATAAGCGTATTTGACATAAAATAACCATGATTGGGGTTTAATGGGGTTGAGGATATAAAAACGCTAAAGGAAAAGGGAAAAATGAGTAACGAGACAGTTGTAAATACACCCGAGAAAGAGGCGACCACTAACGCTATGGAGGGAGTCTCCTTTATCGAGGGAGGCAATAAAAAGACACTGTTCCAGAAGATCTTCGGAACAAGAAGTGAGCGAGAGATCAAGAGGATCGAGGCCACAGCCAAGGCGGTTGAGGACCTCGAGCCCGAGATGGAAGCGAAGAGTGACGAGGAGCTCGCCGCTCTGACGGTCAAGTTTAAGGAAAGGCTTGCGGACGGGGCGACCCTCGACGAGCTTCTTCCCGAGGCTTTCGCCGCAGCCAGGGAGGCAGGCAAGAGGACTCTCGGACTGCGTGCTTTCCATGTGCAGATCCTCGGTGCGATCATCCTTCATCAGGGACGTATCGCCGAGATGTTCACCGGTGAAGGAAAGACCCTCACATCGGCACTTACTGTGTACCTTAACGCACTTGAAGGCAAGGGCGTGCACGTTGTCACCGTCAACGACTACCTCGCCAAGCGTGATGCCGAGAACATGGGAAAGATCTACACCTTCCTCGGCCTGACATGCGGTTACATCCTCAATACCATGGATAACGATGACCGCCGTGCAGCATATGCGTGTGACATCACATACGGAACAAACAACGAGTTCGGTTTCGACTACCTGCGTGATAACAGAGTAGTTTATAAAGACAAGATGGTTCAGCGTGACCTGCACTTCGCCGTTATCGACGAGGTTGACTCCTGTCTTATCGACGAGGCGAGAACTCCTCTGATCATTTCCGGTCAGAGCGGCAAGTCAACCAAGCTCTACGAGCTCTGCAACATCCTTGCGCTTCAGATGACCAAGGGTACTGCAGTCGAGCTCACCAAGATGCAGACGATCATGGCTGCCAAGCTCGGCGAAGACATCCCCGAAGAAACGGGAGACTTCGTTGTAAATGAAAAAGAAAAGACAGTCAACCTGACCGACAGCGGTGTCAGGAAGGTCGAGCAGTTCTTCCATATCGAGAACTTTGCGGATGTTGAGAACCTCGACATCCAGCACAATATCATCCTTGCCCTTCGTGCAAACTACATGATGTTCAAGGACAAGGACTACATCGTAAAGGACGGAGAGGTCCTGATCGTCGACGACTTCACGGGTCGTATCCTTCCCGGACGTCGTTATTCCGATGGCCTCCATCAGGCGATCGAAGCAAAGGAGCACGTTAAGGTTCAGCGCGAGAGCAGGACTCTGTGCACCATCACACTTCAGAACTATTTCAATAAATATGATAAAAAGTGCGGTATGACCGGTACGGCGCTCACTGAGGACAAGGAGTTCCGTGAGATCTACGGTATGGACGTTGTATCGATCCCGCCCAACAGACCCGTTATACGTAAGGACTACGAGGACGCCGTTTATCGTACACACCGCGAGAAGCTCGCAGCTATCGTTAACGCAGTTGCGGAGTCTCACAAGAGAGGACAGCCCGTGCTCGTCGGCACGGTTTCGATCGAGTCTTCCGAGGAGATCAGCGCCGCACTCCGCAGGAGAGGCATTCCTCACAATGTCCTCAATGCTAAGTTCCACGAGATGGAGGCTGAGATCGTTGCGCAGGCAGGTCAGTTCGGGGCCGTTACGATCGCAACCAACATGGCAGGCCGTGGTACAGATATTAAGCTCGGCGAGGGTGTTGTCGAGCAGGGCGGACTTCGTATCATAGGTACGGAGCGTCACGAATCAAGGCGCATCGATAACCAGCTGCGCGGTCGTTCCGGACGTCAGGGCGATCCCGGTGAGTCGAGATTCTACATCTCTCTTGAGGATGACCTCATGAGACTGTTCGGTTCGGAGCGTCTTATGGGCATGTTCAAGGCACTCGGCATCACGGACGGACAGGAGCTTCATCACAGGATGCTCACCGGCGCTATCGAGAGAGCTCAGAAGAAGATCGAGAACAACAACTTCGGTATCAGAAAGAACCTCCTCGAGTACGATCAGGTCAACAACGACCAGCGTGAGATCATCTACTCCGAGAGACGCAGAGTTCTCGACGGTGAGAATATGCGTGATGTTATCATAAAGATGGTTGAGGATATCGTCGAGTCGCATGTGGATTCGATCATCGGCGACGACCAGCTCCCCGAGGATTGGAACATCGAAGAGCTCAACGAAGTTCTTCTTCCCATCATCCCGCTTGAGCCGATCACCATCTCCGACGCAGAAAAGAAGAGTATCAAGAAGAAAGAACTCACCCACAGGCTTAAGGAAGAGGCCGTCCGTCTTTACGAGAGAAAGGAAGCCGAGTTCCCCATCAAGGAAGAGTTCCGTGAGGTTGAGCGTATCGTCCTTCTCCGTGCCATCGACACGAAGTGGATGAACCACATAGACGACATGGATCAGCTCAAAGAGAGCATCGGTCTTCAGGCATTTGCCCAGAGAGACCCCGTTAACGAGTACAAGCTCCGCGGTTTCGAGATGTTCCAGGAGATGACCGACGGCATCGCTACGGACACCGTGCGTATGCTCATGCGTGTCCAGGTTGAGCGTAAGGTTGAGCGTGAAGAGGTTGCCAAGGCGACCGGTACCAACAAGGATGACTCCGTTGCCAACACGCCCAAGCGTCGTGCCAACAAGAAGATCATGCCCAACGATCCCTGTCCCTGTGGCTCGGGCAAGAAGTACAAGCTTTGCTGTAAGGCAAGCGGTAAGTTCGAGTGACTGAGTTCCGAGGGTAATGCCGGACCGGGTTAGCGCCCGGGTGGCGGTGGTCCGGACACGTACCGGACTTGGACACAGAGAATTTACAGTGACAGAGAGGAATTAGAAATGGTAGCATTAGATCAGATTAAATACTCGCTGAATCAGTTCACGGGCCCTCTTAAGGAAGTCGGCGATTCGCTCGACTTGCCCGCCAAGAAGCTGCGAGTTGAAGAAATAGAAGGCATCATGGAAGAAGAAGGCTTCTGGAACGATGCCGACAAAGCCCAGAAGTACATGAAGGAGCTCAAGAACCTCAAGGATCTTATCGCCGAGTACAACGACATCAAGACCCGCTACGAGGACATCGAGACCCTCATCGAGATGGGCAACGAGGAAAACGACGAGTCCATGATCCCTGAGATCGAGGCAGAGTTCGAGACCTTCAAGAACGAGTTCGAAGAGCTCAGGCTCTCGACACTACTTGACGGTGAGTTTGATAAGTGTAACGCGATCCTCACGCTTCATGCGGGAGCCGGCGGAACAGAGGCCTGTGACTGGGCGAGCATGCTCTACCGCCTCTACAGCAGGTGGGCCGAGAAGAAGGGCTACAGCGTAGAGCTCCTCGATTTCCTTGAGGGTGACGAAGCCGGTTACAAGTCGGTAACCCTCCAGATCAACGGTGACAACGCTTATGGCCACCTTAAATCAGAACACGGCGTACACAGACTTGTCCGCATGTCTCCCTTTAATGCGGCAGGCAAGAGACAGACATCCTTCGTATCGTGCGATGTAATGCCCGATATCGAAGAGAATCTCGACATCGACATCCCGGATGATGATATCCGTATCGATATCTTCCGTTCGAGCGGTGCCGGCGGTCAGAAGGTCAACAAGACATCATCGGCCATCCGTATCACTCACTTCCCGACCGGTATCGTCGTATCGTGTCAGAACGAGCGTTCACAGTACCAGAACAAGGACAAGGCCATGCAGATCCTTAAATCGAAGCTTCTTCTGCTCAAGCAGCAGGAGAACCTCGAGAAGACCGCAGACATCCGCGGTGAGGTTAAGGACAACAACTTCGGAAGCCAGATCAGGTCGTACTTCCTTCAGCCCTACACCATGATCAAGGACTTAAGGACAGGCGCCGAGACGTCCAATGCCAACGCGGTACTCGACGGCGGCATCGACCTTTTCATCAACAGCTACCTCAAGTGGCTCAAGCAGGGATGTCCTCCCTATAAGGGAGCTATTCCCGAATAAAAAACTTGTTTAATGGGTTGGGTGATGAGCCTGACCCAAACAAACGAAATATCAGGATCCCTTCAATACAGGACGAATTCTAAAAGAGACGTAAACTTAATAAATTAGATGTACCCACCGGATTGGTTTATAATAGTTTTAGGAAGAGATAAACACAGGTGCGTGACTCGGGAAAGAGAAAGGAGAAAGACATGTTTGGACAACAGGTTATTTTTTCGGCAGCTAATCAGAGTTATGGATTTGACAGCATGAAGGTACGTACGGTCGAATCCGATTATCAAATGAGCACTATTCCGGGCGCTCCGGACTGCCTCGCGGGATTTGCCAATCTCAGAGGCGAGATCATTCCGGTCTGCGACATCTACAAGAAGTTTAATCTCCGCGGCACGGTCGCTGCGGGCAACAACACAATCTTCGTAAACACCGAAGAGGGTTGCCTCGGCTGTCTTGTCGATGAGATCACCGAGATCGGTGCGGTCGGAGAGGATCTCCAGATGACGCTCCCCGTGATCGCCAAGAACGACAAGACAAACTATGTCGAGGGCATCATCAGACACAAAAACACGCTCGTTACCGTGGTCAACCCCGATCATGTCCTTACTCCCGAAGAGTGGAAGGTTATTCATGCGCTGCTTAAGGACAATAAGTGAGATACACGCTCTTCTCCGCTGATTACCTATGCAGATGACGGATGATTGAAAAAGTAAGGTCAAATGACAGAAAAAAGTCTTGTGTATAGCACCTGTTCGGGTTACAATGTTTGCGTTTGATCATTGTAACCAGCGGGCAAAGGACTTGATTTATTTCGGATCATCTGATAATATGTGAAAAACCAATGGCGGCTGTTTAACGGTCGCCTTTTACTTTTTTGAAAGGAAACAAAACGATGGAATCATTTGTTAATGAGGTGAATTTCTTTGAGGGTAACAACCCTGAAGACATCGTGGCAAAGTACGGCACACCCGTATATGTCTATAACGAGCGCATCCTCAGAAAGCGCATCAGAAACGTTGCGGGAGTAGTTAAGAAGTTCCCTTACAGAGCCAATTTCTCGATGAAGGCCAACTCTAACCTCACGATCCTCAAGATCGTCCTGGAAGAGGGTCTCAATGCGGACGCCATGAGTATCGGAGAGGTTAAGCTCCTTGAGCTCGCAGGCTTCCCCGCAGACCGCATTTTCTTTGTTCCGAACAACGTATCGGACGAGGAGCTGCAGTACGCGATCGATAAAAACATCACCGTCAGCCTTGACAGTATCAGCCAGCTCGAGAGATTCGGTCGTCTTGCACCCGGCTCGCGCTGTGCAGTCAGGATCAACCCCGGTATCGGTGCGGGACACAGCGACAGCGTTGTTACGGCAGGTAAGAACACGAAGTTCGCGGTAGAGGAAAAGGACATACCCGAGCTTCTTGAGACAGCGGGGAAGCACAACCTCAAGATCGTCGGCATCAACCAGCACATCGGATCGCTCTTCATGGAGCCCGACCCTTACCTTGCGGCAGTAACGAACCTGCTCCGCATCGCTCACAAGTTTGACGATCTTGAATTCATAGATTTCGGTGGCGGCTTCGGCACGCCTTACCATAAGCTTTCGGGAGAAAAGGAGTTTGACATCAACCTCCTGACAGAAGGTATCGAAAAGCTTCTCGGAGACTTTATCGCCGAGACAGGCAAGCAGATCCTCTTTAAGAGCGAGCCCGGCCGTTACGTTGTTGCCGACAGCTCTGTTCTGCTCGGACGCGTTTATGCTACAAAAGTGAACTACGACAAAAAGTACGCCGGAACCGACATCGGCCAGAACGTCCTTGTTCGTCCCACGCTCTACGGCTCATGGCATGATGTAGAGGTGCTCCGCGACGGCAAGCCCGTGCTTCCTTCGTCAGGCACTGAGGTCGTTTCCGTGACCGGTAATATCTGCGAGAGCGGTGACATCATCGCAAAGGAGAGAGAGCTGCCCGTCATCAAGGAAGGCGACCTTGTCTGCGTCCTCGACGCCGGCGCCTATGGCTACTCCATGTGCTCCCCTTACAACTCCCGTCCGAGACCCGCTGAGGTCATGATCTGCGAGGACGGAAGCGTGAAGTGCATCCGCAGAGCAGAGACCTTTGAAGATCTGATCAGACTGTTCTAACTAAGGGTGGACCCTTGGGGACGGGGGTTGTGGGTCATACGCAGTTCAATGACCCACAACCCCCGTCCCCCAGGGTCCACTTTTTATTTGTCGAGATCTCCCGGCTCGCGCCAGTTTTCTAACTTCAGATTATCTATATCCGCAAAGTCCTTGGTGTTATCGGTTACAAGAATGTATCCTCTTGATCTCGCATGACCTGCTATCATTTTATCCCGATCCCGGTTTTGTTTCTCTTTTTTCTTTTGCTTAAGTTCTGCCAGAATCTGACCAAAATGAACAGAAGCCTTTATGTCAAAATCCTCGATAGGGATCCCGGCTAAGATCTTATTGATAGCATCTCTGTTACGATCGGGATATTTGCTGTTCAGTATACCATATTCGAGTTCTGCATATGTGACAACAGAAATGCACACATCCCGACCTATGTGCGACGCAAGTGTCTTTGTACATTTTGAATCGGGATGTCTCAGGCAAAAAATAAGAATATTAGTGTCAAGCATGTACATGGTCATAATTCCGCCCTTACATTTTGTATTTCCTCAGGTCTGCCATCTACCATAAAATCATCAGAAAACAAAGACAGTCCTTCAAAAAAAGTGTCTTGCAGAGATGATTTCGGAGTGATTATGAGCGAATCACCTACCCTGTTTATGATCACTTCGGTGTCGTCAAATTGATATTCCTTTGGTATTCTGATCGCTTGGCTACGCCCTGACATGAAAGGTTTGGTTGTATGTAATGCCAATGTTTCCATGGTGCTCACCTCCTTACAACACAATAATATACCATGATATATCACAAGTCAATGGGGTCCACCCGGTCTCACGTTATTTTACGACTGCACTTCGTCGAGAGTTACAACTTTATGGTATTGGTACGGGGTGAGTAAAAACAATAAAAAAGGGTACTAATATGTTGAATAGCAATATTTCATAATTCACAACGTTGAAATATTGTTTATATCAGTATAATTCCGTATGGCATTATTGAGGAATTTACAGGAGGCTTAGATGAACAAAAAACTGTTAATTATTGTGGGAGGGATCGCAGCGCTTGCTGCACTCATAATTACCCTGATCTTTGTGTTCTCGGGTGAGGATTCTTACCGCTCCATAAAGGTCTTCGAGATCGACGGCTCGTGCAAGGTAGAACGAGACGGCGACTCTCTTGATGCTTTCAAGAATATGGCGCTCTCTTCGGGCGACTCGCTTACGGTCGGAGACGGGAGCTTTGCACGTCTTAAGCTCGATGACGATAAGTACGTCTATCTCGAGGCAAACACGAAGATCAATCTCACCGCTACGGGTACGGCCAATGACAGTAAGACCATGGTCTACATCGAGCGCGGTTCCATGCTCACAGAGGTCAAGAAGAAGCTCTCCGCGACCTCATCTTATGATATCGTTACCCCCAACACCACGATGTCCATCCGTGGTACCAAGACCCTTACAGAAGTTTATGAGGACGTACTCGGCGCGATCAAGACGAGCACTGCCGTAGTAGAGGGTCAGGTCTCCTTTAGGACTGTCCAGAAGGACAGCACGGGTAAGGCCGTGATGGTTTCCACAGACCTTAGTGTCGGACAGGGCTTCGGTGTCACAACCGAGAAAAAGGACCTCCTTTCACAGGCTGACATCAAGCAGATAGCCGAGGACGGCAAGA
>JAEEQC010000027.1 GCA_016285135.1 Lachnospiraceae bacterium | reverse complement strand
GTAAGCACTTTAATCGTTAATTTGTTCTCTCTTTGTTTTGTAAGTTACTTTTAAGGAGCTATTATGGAAAACAGATCGTATCACGAACAAAAAGACATCGAATACACAAAAGCTCTGCGTGAATACCTCGCTGAGCTTCCGGGTTTTGTTACGACTTACATGCGCGGCATGAAGCAACGTATGCAGACTCGTTCACGTCTGGCTTACGCTGTCGACCTTAAAGTTTTCTTCACGTGGCTTCATGACTCCAATCCCTTGTACAGGGACAAACAGATCCGTGACATTTCCCTCAGTGACCTTGAAAGCCTCGAACCCTTTGATATTGAGGAATATCTCGATCACTTAAGGCTTTATAACGATGAATCCGGTCGTGTGATCACCAACACAGAAACCGCGCTCAAGCGCAAAATGTCCGCTCTTCGCAGCCTTTACGGTTATCTCTTCAAAAACAATATGATTAATGTTAACCCTGTTATTAAAGTAGATATGCCAAAGCTGCACAAGAAAGCAATAATCAGACTTGACGGTGACGAAGTTTCCGAGATGCTCGACCTTATCGAAACCGGTAACTACAACTGTTCGGATCACATGCAGAAATACCGCGAGAAGCTCAAGAACAGGGATCTTGCGATCATAACGTTTCTGCTCGGTACAGGTCTGCGTGTGACCGAGTTCGTGGGCATAAACGTTAAAGACCTCGATCTCAAGAACAGACGAGTTAAAGTCATCCGTAAGGGTGGTTACGAAGCTTTCGTTTATTTCGGTGAAGAAGTAGCCGATACTCTTCTGCCTTATCTTGAAGAACGTGAGGCGATGAGCGATGTTTGCGCCGGGCATGAAGACGCGCTCTTTCTGTCAAATCAGAAAAAGCGCATCTGTGTTAAATCTGTTGAGAATCTTGTCAAGAAGTACGCCGGTCTCGTCACTTCCATGAAGCATATAACGCCTCACAAATTACGCAGCACGTACGGTACAGCCTTATACAAGGAGACAGGCGACATCTATCTGGTGGCGGATGTACTCGGCCATAAAGACGTAAACACAACTCGGAAGCATTACGCCGAGCTTGAAGATGATCGCAGACGCAGTGCTCGTGACGCAGTAAAACTTCGTAACAGAGATAATAAGCAGTAACAAATATAACTATACAAAAAGGAGTTACGAGAACTCCTTTTTGTATTTATACATATTTAAACTCTAAACCGTATTCGGCCCTTTTTTCTTCCACCATCTTTAAGACTTCGGACTTGGTATAAAGGTCGACTCCGGCTTCGGAGAATCTGTTAACGAGCTCTTCGTCGCCTTTGTAGTCTTCGTCCCATTCTACTTCGCTAAAGTCGTCATCGATTTCGATACAATAGTAATAATGTGTTCTGTCCTGATAATCGGGTTCGAAGTAGTAATCCATGATACAGATATGCTCGATATCAAGACCTTCGGTAGGGATAGCTACAGACTCGTTGTCGGCATTAAATGCGTAGAAATCGCCGAACAGGGTCATATTCTCGGTGAAACCGTAAAGAAATACGTAGTTACCGTCAGCATCAATGAAAGCTTCCTCATAGTCATGTACGCTGGCACCCGAAGAACCCGAGGTTGTGATAAAACCTGTATCACTAACTTCCGTATAGCACCTCGACCACGAATCCTGGTCATAACAGATCCTGAGCTCACCGTCGATCTCCTTGAAAACGATATTGATCGAGAACTCATCACCGAACGAAGCCATCATAAGAAGCTCAGGGATTCCGTCGCTGCCGCAATCGATGTCTTGGTATGTGATATAGCCGTTAAGGTCGGTATTAAGATAAGGATCGACAGTTTCGATCGCTGCGATAAGCTCATCAACCGAGTAAAGCTCGCCCACCTCAAGGCAGGACGACAGATCAAGGTATGACGATCTTTCTCCCGAACCGGTAAACCTTACTTTCGCGGTCCCTGCCTTGAACTCGGCGTAAAGATCTGCCGGTTCTGCGTTCCCGGAATCAGCACCGGTTTTATCTTCTGAATCATCACTGATTTCTGTATCAGCTGTAACCGTTGTTTCTGTTCCGATGCCTATATCAGCTGCTCCGGTTTCCTCATTTTCTTTACTGCCGGTCGAATCATCTGAAGCAGTTTTATCTGTTTCAACGCTTATATCAGCAGCTCCGTTTTCCTCATTGTCCTTATTTCCGGTCGCATCATCTGATACAGTCTTATCTGTCTCAACGCTTATATCATCAGCCTCTGTTTCCTTGCTTTTATCCTCTTTTGCAACTTCGGTGGTAATATCGTCACTCTTCTTGATTTCGGTCTTACTGCTGCATGCAGCAAGCGCTATTACCATCATAAACATTAAACAAAAAGCTACTAACTTCTTCATCTGAAACTACTCTTATTATCCTTTCCAAACTGTTTTTTTGTAACCCTCGTTACAAAATGACGCTGCACATCCTTAATTATTTATCTTAATGATAATTCGATGCTACGCATCCACGACTTGTTATATCGGTTATTTTTGATAAAGCTTTAATATGCTCTGCGCAATAGTTTGCGCCGCCTTTACTCTGAATTCATCCGTTACGGACATTGCGCATTCCTCGGGGTTACTCAGGTACGAAAGCTCAATAAGTACCGAAGGTACATTGTTGAATTTAGTAACGGTAAAATCAATTGTAAGCACGTTCATATCGTTGGTGCCGAGCGCTGCGATAAGGTCCTCCTGAAGCGTCACGGCCATAAGCTCACTTGTGATGGTGCCCCCACGTGACACGTTGGGATTATTAAGGCTGTAATAAACGCTCGTGCCGTTCTTTTCCGGGCTGTTATTAGCATTATGATGAACCGAAACAAACATATCGGCATCAAGTCTGCCACCCAGATACGCGCGATCTCTGAGCGGTATCAAAGTGTCATCGTATCTTGAATAAAACACTTTGATCCCTTCTTTTTCAAGTATCTTTCCGACCAGCTTTATAATGATCAGATTGCAGTCCTTCTCATCGATACCGAAGTTCTGCGTTCCGGGATCGGAATCTCCGTGACCGGCATCAAGTATCACGATATTGTCGTAGATGTCTGAAGCTCTGTTAAACGTGATCGTCAGGTTCGAAGAAGTGATCTCGTCCTTATGAAGAAGGCAAAGGCCGTCAGAGTCTGTCTGAGTAGTGATCGTAAGAACGGTGACATCGTCTTCGATACGGTATTCATCGCGGATCTGAAGTACGCAGTTCTCACACTTATTCTTGATCTTAAGTGATTCAAAAAATGCGGTCTGATCACCCCTCACAGAGACAAAGATCCTGTTTTTGTACACATCATCGGTGATCGATACGTCCTGCGCCGTTACTGCTTCAGGCAGATCAAGCTTTAAGGTTCCGCTTACGCTGCCTTCTACAGGCTTCACCTTGTTATCAAGAACAACACCCGATCTGTGAAGCTCGTAGATCCTTCCTGTGGCAGTTGTTTCCTTAACGACGGACATCTTCTTGTCGGAATCCCACGAGTATGAGTATCCGAGTGTTTCAAAGACGAGCCTGCCCGGAAGGTAGTAATTACCGGAATCACTGTCCTGTTTTATGAATTTGGGTGCAACTCTCGTATATTCCGCCTTACCGTTCTTGTAGATAATGGGGCTGCCCGTATAGAACTCGATTGAGCAGTCTCCTCTGGTGATCCTGATGCGACCAAGCTTCTTGTTAAAAGAATAAGTCACATCCGGAAGCGCCTTAAGAACGATCTTTTTAATGTTTATATAGGCAGTGTCGTCAAAGACAAAAGTCGGCGTCTTCTTAATGTTGACCTCTTTACCGTTAAAAGAGAATTTTCCGAACGAGCCGTCATAAATAAGTGCGGTTCCGTCAACCACAAGTCTTACCGTCTTTGTTTCCTTAGCGGCTGCACTGACATTTATGCTCGGCAAAACAGCCGCCAGCAGGCACAAAATGACCATAGCGGTAATGATAGTTCTTTTCATAATAAAACTCCTAAAAGCTTAAATGATCTGTTCGGTTTCTTCAACCGGAATAGAGATGATCCTGTTCTTGCCGTTGTGCTTAGCAAAATAAAGCCTCGAATCGGCAATCTTGATCCAGTCGTCTTTGGTGTACTTAGGATCATATTGAACAAAACCACCGCTGAAGGTGATACTGTGATCACCCGAGAAATCGTATCTGACATCCCTGAAATTGGAAAGTATCTCGTTGGCCTTCCTGAGCGCGTCATCAATCTCCATGTTCTTGAACATGACACAGATCTCTTCTCCTCCGTAACGGCAGGGAATGATATCTTTTCTGCCCATGTCAAGAATGACCTGTGCAAGAGTCCTCAGGACAACGTCACCGTTCTGGTGCCCGTATGTATCATTTACTCTCTTGAAGTTGTCGATATCGATCATAAGCAGATAAAGCGAGTGCTCGGGGTTGTAGTTCTTGATGAGCTCATCCATGATCGAATCCATACCGCCTCTGTTGTAGAGGCCGGTAAGAGGATCGAGACGCATCTTGTTAAGAAGCCGCTCCTCATTGGTGTGGCCGACTTTAACGGTATGTAACTGCGAATAAATGAACCTCAGGAGCAGGTTCGAGCAGAAATATGCAACGATGATTATCGCGCTGGCGATGATGTAATTAGAGATATAAACGTCATGCTCTTCAAACAAAAGATTACCGACAATGAACGAAGAAATAGTCGATATCATGGATATGACAGTAATGGCATATGTAAGCCTGTTTTCCGCGAAAACGGCCGAGATAAATATCGCAAGGCTCGGAAGGCTCAAAACTGCGGCATAAACGCCGTGGAGGTTCTGAATGACCACGCAGATGAAAAGTAGCATCGAGCAGATAGCGTAATTCTTCCCGCGCTGTGAAACTTTCTTTGACGTAAGAAGGAAATACGTAATGACCACAGCAGCTACATTAAGCGCCGTGGGTATGTAGATATATCGCATCCTGTACTGCTCGTCGGTACACTTGACCTGCATTCTGAACTGCGGAACAACGAAGATAAGGATTTCCATGAACAAGCAAGCCAGACAGAAAAAGACTCCTATCAGGAACAGGGGTTTCCGCCATCTCTTTTGAAAGTCATATATGTTCATAAACAAAATCCTTTCGATCCGCAGGTGATCAGATTATTTGTTCGTTGTAACTTTAGCGTTCTTAGAATCGAGTATAAGGTCGTAAGCGGCATCGATCGGGTCATCGGCACTGTTGATGTCCACAACTCCGCCCTTGATCGTCACATAACCCTTCTGGTTGCCTTTGTCGCTCACATGCGTGTTCTCGGTCTTGATGCCGTTGCCGTTCTTCGCAGTAATGCTTATATTTCCGGATTCGACAGTAACCGAATCATTGCCTTTAATACCGTTGTTCTGTGCGTTTACGGTAAGTGTGAGGTTCTTGATCTTGATATCGTTCTTGCAGCCGATACCGTTGTTGTAGGAACCGTTAACTGTGAGTCTGCCGCGACCCTTGAACTTAAGGTCATCCTTTGAATAGATCGCTGCGTTACCGTACTCTGTTTCCTCATTCTTATCGGCTCTTGCAGGTCTTAAATCCGAAAGCTCATTCGTCGTACCATCGGATGCGGAGATGGTCACCTCTTCGGCATTCTCAACGTAGATCAGCGCACCGATCTGCGAAGTCATCGTAACTCCCTCAAGATGAAGCTCGAGTTCTTCACCTTTGGCGTCTATATAGATCATCCTGTTGCCGCAATTACCGCGGATACGATATTCACCGCCCTTGGAGATGATGTATTTATAACCGTCCTCTTTAACAGCGCCTTCGGAATCAGCCTTAATGGAGAGTTCTCCTGTGATCTCCGGCTGAACGGCTGTCTCGGTCCCGGAGTTATCAGAGATGCCCGTATCGGTCGTATCGGTCGTATCGGTCGTATCGGTCGTCCCTGCCGGTTCTTTAACTTCCGGAATGTCCTGTTTTGATGTCTCTGAGTTGCCTTTATCTTCTGATGTAACCGAATCCTTTGTGGTCTCTTCTTTTGTCTCTGCCGCTTTGTCCGAAGAACAACCGACAGCAAGTAATACAACAAGTACCGTAATCAAAAGAAACGAAATACTGCGTTTCGATGTCATAAAAAGCTCCTAAACTTACTATAAAAATACATGGTTTCCCACATCTTTTGATTTTATCACATTACGGAAAAAAATAAAAGAGATACGGATTTAATAAAAGAATATTAAAAGGGAACTGTACAGGACAGTTCCCTTTTCGTTCGATCTATGATCACTGACTGATCATCGCTCTTTATGATCATTTGTTGTTATTAAGGATATAATCAAGTTCTTGATCACACAGATCTTCATCAAATGAGATGTTTATGATGGTGAAAAGCTTGTCCTTCTTGTATAAAACAACGATCCCGAGGAACATATCGTCATAATTTTTCATGGGGCATTTGAACTTGAAAGCGTAAACACCGTGATCCGAACAAATAGCTTCTCTTTCGGTCTTTTCATTATCGATCGCATAGCCGAAGGAATCCAGACCAAACGATGAGATATCAATATTTAGTATAGATTCAGCCATAGACGGATCCATATAGGCCCAATCATCTTCAGTAATGTCATCGGCAGACACGGGCATGTCTGAAACCTGGATAGCCAAAGCGATCTCGTTTTTGGTATTGATGTATGTAGCGGCACCTCCGCCGAGATCGGCGAACATCAGATAATTCTTGGGGATCTTAATGCTAATATCGTCAAATTTGAGCTTCTGGGCTTTGACGGTAGTCTTTTTATAAACCGTAACGCCAAACTTAAGAGTAGTCCCCTTATAGGTG
This sequence comes from Lachnospiraceae bacterium, assembly GCA_016285135.1. Lineage (GTDB taxonomy): Bacteria > Bacillota > Clostridia > Lachnospirales > Lachnospiraceae > RUG11977. Next base: position 14,279 of record JAEEQC010000027.1, on the reverse strand, counting down.
CCCTCAATAACAGCTTCTCCTTCTTTAAGCCCCTTATATAGCTTGCCTTTTTTAACGATCTTTACAATATCCTTACCTTCGATGACCTTCCACTTCACTTTTGAAGGCTTTACTATCTCGCCGTCATAGACGAAGCACAGATGAGAAGTCTGTCCGACCGAAACAGGCTGAAGGATCTGGTCCAAGCCACTGTTTTCAAAAGCCTCAATGGCATCGAGCACATTAACCTTATCCTTGTCGGCAACCAATGATTTGGTTTTTGCCTGTGCCTGTGTGGGCATTAAAAGTGTGGAAACTATTGCCACGATAAGTGACATGGAAAGAAATGATTTAAGTATTTTTTTCATATTGCTCCCTTCTAAACATCCCTTTGGATTATTCAGATCATGGCTGTTTGTAACAACATTACACTATTTCAGCGGATGCATGTTCGTAACAATGAACTGTAATTAAGATGTTTGAATTATCATACCATATCAATAAACCTTTATCAAACGATTTAATAAACAAAATATCCCGATATAAACTCTTTACTTGACTGAATTAAAGTAACGGAATAAAATCCAGATATTGAAACCGAAAGGAAAAAGCCATGACAATCAGACGTCTTCAGAGCCTTGCAAGGAAAGCCATAGATGAATACAACATGATCGAAGAAGGTGACCGTATTGCTGTCGGGATCTCCGGCGGCAAAGACTCACTTACTCTTCTTTATGCTCTTGCAGGACTTAGGCGTTATTATCCGAAGCATTTTGAGCTCGAAGCGATCACGGTAGCACTCGGTTTCGACGGATTCGATCTCTCGGGCATAAGGAAACTGTGTGAAGAACTCGAAGTCAATTACACAGTCATAGAGACACAGATCAAAGATGTGGTATTTGATATCAGGAACGAAAGCAATCCCTGCTCTCTCTGCGCCAAGATGCGAAAAGGCGCATTTAACGACAAAGCCAAGGAGCTCGGCTGCAACAAATCTGCCTATGCACACCACCGAGATGATGTCATCGAAACGGCGCTCATGTCGCTGATTTACGAAGGTCATTTCTACTGTTTCGCACCCGTTACATACCTTGACAGGATGGACATAACGCTCATAAGACCATTACTCTATGTTGATGAAGCTGATATAAAAGGATTTATGAACAAAATGAATCTGCCGGTAGTGAAAAATCCCTGCCCGGCAGACGGAAATACAAAGCGCGAATATGTAAAAGAACTCGTAAAAAAGTTGGAATACGAAAACCGCGGGTTCAAAGACAGGATGTTCCACGCGGTAAAAAATGGAATTAATTCATTTAATATATAAATGAAAGTACGACGTGGCAGTCACAGCGTATTTGAATAAAGTTCATAAATAAAGTTCTTTAATAAAGTCTAAACAGCCCTATTACAATCCCAAGAATCGAACAATTGTCCACAATAATGGGATCCATCGTATCGTTCTCCGGCTGAAGACGGATATGGTCCTTCTCTTTATAGAAGGTCTTCACTGTCACACTGTCATCGATGAGAGCAACGACCATGTCTCCGTTCTGAGCGACATTCTGCTGCTTGACAAGGATCTGGTCTCCGTCAAAGATTCCCCTGTTGATCATGCTCTCGCCTTTGACCTTGAGCATAAAGGTCTTGGAGTTGGGGAGATATTCAAGAGGGATCGGGAAGTACCCCTCAAGATTCTCGACTGCAAAGATGGGCTGGCCTGCAGTAACGGTTCCGATGATGGGAACGTTCGAAACTTCCTTACGCATCGAATTAAACTCGTCATCAACAAGCTCTATCGTACGTGACTTGGAACCGTCACGCTTAATGTAGCCTTTCTCTTCAAGTGCCTGAAGATGTGAATGAACGGTCGAAGTGGAACTGAGCTTAACGGCATCACAAATCTCACGGACCGAAGGGGGAAATCCTCTCTCGATAACGAATTGTTTGATAAAATCAAGGATCTGCTGTTGCTTAACACCGGGTGTTAACGACTTTTTAGCGCCCATGAGTCCTCCTCTTCTTCAGCTGACATAATAACTTTTGTCCGGTTAAAACTAAATTTGCACTCTGATATTTATATACAAAAGCGATTTTGACAAAATACTTAAAAGTCAAAAGACGATTTTGCACACAAATGTACGAAATAATTTTATCATACGAACAAATTGTTGTCAAACTTATGTTTGTATAGATTCCGCATCCTTCCAGATCCTTTCGAGCTCGTAGAAAGATCTCTGGTCATTCATGAAGACATGAATAACGATATCGCCGTAATCAAGAAGGATCCAGCCGCTGTTCTTCTGGCCTTCGACTCTCTTGGGAGAGATCTTAAGTTTTCCGAGTTCATCAATGATGTTATCGGTGATCGCTTCTACCTGAGGCTGGTTGTAACCGTGCGTAATGACAAAATAATCGCATATAACACAGAGTTTCGAGATATCAAGGATCTTGATGTCCTCACCCTTCTTGTCATCTATCGCTTTCTTTATCACTTTCAAAAGTTCCTTAGAATCCATTTTTAATCCTCTTCTCATAATAATCATATGTCTTTAATGACTCGGGACAGATATAGATATCCTTCAGGCTTTTCAGGTATTCGACGGTCGACCGCGTGATCTCAAATACCGCCCTGTCGATGTCTTCGTATGCAAGCGACCGAAGCTTCTTTAAAGGAACAAGACTGTCCATACTTCTTCCGGGTTCTATAAAATCCGACGTATAAATGATCTTCTCAAGCATAGACATCGCCGGTCTGCCGACTGTATGATAGTAGATCGCATCAAAGATCTCTTGATCATCCACGCCGAAATGTTCTTTGGCGAAATACGCGCCTACCTTGGAATGGACGAGATTATTACCGAGCGACAGCTCTTCCTTGGTCACATTTATCCCGTACTTTTCTATGTATCTGTGATTGTCTTCCTCGCTAAACCCCTTAGCACAGTCATGCAGGTACCCGGCGAGATACGCTTTTCTCGGGTCACAACCGTATCTGACAGCCAGACGCCTTGCCTCAACGGCCACATCCCTGATATGAAGCGCTCTGTGAGCCGAAAGACGGCTTCTCGCGAACTCATCCGCACGAATGACAGTTCCAACAAAATCAAAAGTATTATAATCCATAAACAGAATCTCTTATTTCAAAAAACAAGAAAACACTTTCACATCATAAAAGACGCAATATGCATCAAAAAAGCTCGGATCGGTTGATCACTTATAATAGTCGAAATCCCATCCATAGATCCTGACGGTATCTCCGTCCTTGATACCAAGTTCTTCTAGTTCTTTCAGTATCTCGTTTTCTTTCATAAACTTCTGGAAGAAATCAAAGCCCTTTTCAGAAGAAAGATTGGTATATCCGAGCATTCTCTCGATCCTGGGACCTTCAACAAGATAAACCTTCTCCTCAGAGTCATATGAAACAGTAAAGGGAAGTCCGGCAGCGGAATCTTCTTCGTAAACAAAATCGGGTTCATATGTGATCACATCATCGCCCATTTCTTCGAGAATAACGCTTATGCGTGACATAAGCGCACTAAGTCCTTCTCCGCTGACAGCTGAGATGCCGAAAACTTCTCTGCCCTCAAAATGCTTCCTGACCTCTTCAAGAACTGTCTCTCTGTCTTCCTCGGGGATGGCATCAAGCTTGTTTACGGCAATAACAAAAGGCTTTTTGATAAGATCCTCACTATAGGCAGAAAGCTCGGTCCTGATCTTCTCAATTGCTTCCACAGGATTCATCTCATCGGGCGAAGCCGCATCAACCATGTGTATGAGAAGCCTTGTTCTTTCGATATGTTTCAGGAATTTGATCCCGAGACCCACGCCTTCTGAAGCGCCTTCGATAAGTCCGGGAATGTCGGCAATAACAAAAGGTCTCTGTACCCCTTTTTCAACTACGCCGAGGATCGGGTTAAGAGTCGTGAAAGGATAATCCGCAACCTTGGGCTGAGCGTTTGAAACGTGCGAAAGAAGAGTCGATTTACCTGCATTTGGGAATCCGACAAGTCCGACATCGGCGATCACCTTAAGTTCAAGGATAACATTCAGTTCTCTGGCTGCCTGTCCGGGCTGAGCATATTTGGGAGCCTGCATTGTCGATGTAGCGTAATGCATGTTACCTTTTCCGCCTCGGCCGCCTGTCAGAACCGTCTGTCTGAGATTATCACGTGACATGTCCGCAACAACCTTGCCTGTAGTTTCTTCTCTGACCACAGTTCCCTCCGGAACCTTGAGAATAAGATCCTGTCCATCTTTTCCGTTACAGCGCTTTCCTCCGCCGTCGGCACCGTTCTGAGCACAGAACTTGTGCGAATAACGGTAGTCATTGAGCGTGGAGAGGCCTTTGTCTACTTCAAAAACGATGTCTCCTCCTCTTCCGCCGTCACCACCGTCGGGGCCGCCGTCCGGGACAAACTTTTCACGACGAAAGCTGACGTGACCGTCACCGCCTTTGCCTGATTTGATAAAAATCTTTGCCGTATCTAAGAACATAAGAATCTCCGGTATTCATAACGTAAATCGAGGCTTATATATCATCTATATAAGCCTCGGGATAAACAACTTAAATAAGATCACGAAAGGGGATATACGCAAGCCTGCTTCTTATCTCTGCCTTTTCTCTCAAATCTTAATGTACCGTCAACAAGTGCATATAATGAATCATCATTACCTCTGCCGACATTAAGACCGGGATGGATCTTGGTTCCGCGCTGCTTAAAAAGGATGTTGCCTGCCTTAACGAACTGACCGTCAGCACGCTTAGGTCCAAGGCGCTTAGACTCGGAATCTCTGCCGTTCTTGGTCGAGCCTACACCTTTCTTATGAGCGAAAAATTGTAATGTCATTTTTAACATGACTTACACCTCCTCAATAGTCCAATCAACTAACTTAACATATTTGCTACCTTCATCTTGAATGATCGCATCAATCCCGAGCTTAAGACTCTTCAGTAAGAGCTTTGCTTCCTGCGAAGGCTCTCCTTTGAGCACAAATCGTATGTAGCCCTTCTTTTCATCGGTATCAAGATCGAACTTGTTGTCCGTAAAAGTCGAGACCGAATTGATGCAATTGATCACAAGCGCCGAAACACCGGCACAGATAATGTCTTTACCAAACGCGGCAAATCCTGCATGACCGGTACAGATGAAGCCTACCGGATCATTATTGTGATCATACTTGAATGATACCTTAATCATACAAAATCAAATGTCACGCATAAGACTGCGTAATCAATTACGCATTGATCTTGTCGATCTTAACCTGCGTGAAAGCCTGTCTGTGACCATTCTTCTTATGGTAACCGGACTTGTTCTTGTATCTGTAAACGATGACCTTCTTAGCCTTGCCCTCAGCAATAACGCTGGCGCTAACGGTTGCACCCTTAACTGTGGGATCGCCGACAACTAACTCACCGTTGTTTACAACAAGAACCTGATCGAAAGTAACTGTTTCACCGGCTTCTGCGCCGAGCTTTTCAACTCTGATGATGTCACCTTCAGCTACCTTGTACTGCTTACCGCCTGTTGCAATAATAGCGTACATAAGACACCTCCTATCATCATTACTCGCCAGCTGTGGCAGCCCGTCTTTAAGACATGACATTTAGAGCCTCGCTGTGCGGCACACAAAGATATTCTATACATCAGGTCAATGTTTGTCAACAATTATTTTATAAATCAGAGAGATGTTTTATGATACTTTTCCGATAAAGAAAAACAAATAGAAAAAGGGTCATGTCAGACATGACCCTTTAATCTTAATCAGCTAATAAACTAACCGAGATTAGTTCTCTTTTCTAGCCTTCTTTGTAGCTACAACGCCGCCACCGATAAGGAGTGAGCCGATGCCGTAGAATACTGCTGCGGAAACAACGCCGGTCTTAGGAAGAGCTGCACCAGCTGCTGCGCCTGCACCGTAAGCCTTGATAACGCCGCCGTCTTTGTCAAGCCACTTAGCGCCAACAACTTCGATGTCAACAGCACCCCAAGCGCCTAAGCAGATCTGAGCGTAGGTATCAGCTGTCTTGAAGAGCGAGAAAGGTCCGTCCTTCTTAAGAACTGTTGTGTATGTGCCGTCACCGTTGTCAGCCCAATCCATGCCGTCATGCTGATCCCAGTTAGCGGACTCTGCATTGATGATAACAGAAGTATCAGGAGTAGAAGCTGCCTTAACAGTAATCTCAAGTGCGTAGATTGTTCCGATGTCATCACAGATTGTGCCTGCTGCAACGCCTTCAGCATCGTTGAATGCTGTGAGCTTGTAGCTATCCCACTGCGAATCGTAGTAGATCCATACACAATCCTTAGGCATTGTGATGGTTGCTGCATTAGCCTTTGTGCCGGCTACAGCTACTAAACAAAGAGCTGCTGCAAAAAGAACTGATAAAACTTTCTTAAACATAAAACACCCTCCTATGTTTTGCGGGGACTCTGATCCCCAAAATGTGATTTGATTATACCAAAATATCAAATACAGGGCAAGCATATTTTTGTATATTTTTCACAGAATGATACTCAATTATTGCTACTGATTTTGTAAATTTTCATAAAAAGAGTCCGGCATGACTGCCGGACAGCTTTCAGGTATCAAAGAATTTCATCTGCATCTCGTCTTCCGCTTCTGATTTGAACTCTTCTATCGTCTCAGGCTTGATCATAGGAAGCTCGTCAAGCGATGAGATACCGAAATTCCTGAGGAACTCTTCCGTGGTACCGAACATGCAGGGGCGTCCCGGCGCATTTTTCCTGCCAACTTCGCATATCAGGTTGTATTCAAGCAGCTTATTGACCGAATGATCGGAGTTAACACCTCTTATCCCCTCGATCTCCTGCTTTGTTATGGGCTGTTTGTAAGCAATAATTGATAAGGTTTCAAGAAGTACATCCGTAAGTACGATTTTCTTTGGAACATTAGTGATCTTGATAATGGATTCATACATCGAAGGCTTGGTGCACATCTGAAACGATCCGTCCAGCTCAAGTATCTGAACACCGAAGCTTTCATCTTCATAACGCTCTCTCAGCTCATTGATGACATTTAGCACCGTCTCCTCATCATACCCCAGCGCCTGCGCGATCCTGCTCACTTCAACGGACTCACCCATAGTGAACAATATCGCTTCCACGTGAGCTAAGAGGAGCTTCATCTCGCTGTCCATATTTCTGATCTCATTATCTGTCATAACTATTATCCCTTACTATTTTGATCTATGATTATTCTTTAATTGAATTTATTTTACAACCATTATCCATACTTTCTTAGCTTAGGCGAGCCGTATGTTACTTCAAAAACAATATACGCGTCAGCGGTTTTTGAAGTAATATACGCAGCAGCCTAGCGGTGTTGCCATATCTATAACAAAAACTAAGACAAAGCGAGATCTTCTATCGGCGCGATATCGTTCGCCAGATAATCGATCGTTATGTCGCAGAAAAGATCGTCCTGCTCGATCTTTATCCTCTCCATACGGATAAGCTCGAGTATAGCAAGGAAACTTACGATCATCTCCATCTTTGTACCGAGGCTCTCCATATATGCTCTGAAGCTGAACTTTCTGTTCTTAAGGCCGAACACCTGCAGGTCATAGATCGTCTTTCTGATATCGGCATCTTCCTTAACGATCTTGCCGAACTTGCTCCTGACGGGATCGATCCTGTCTTCCTTTTTCTTGACGAGATCGTTGAAGATATCCTTAAGCTTTGTGAGCGTAACGTCTTCAAGCAGCTCCGAAACATCAATCTCTTCTTTATAGTTACGGACCTCATCCGGTATCGTCGAAGGCTTAAACAGGTACTTCGATGCGTCGAGCTGTTTGTCTCTGAGCTGTCCCGAGATGTACTTGTACATCTTGTACTCAAGCAGCCTCTCGACAAGTTCTGCGCGTGGGTCGATCTCCTCGCCTTCCTCGTTTACTTCCGGAACGGGGAGCATCATCTTGGACTTGATGCGGATGAGTGTCGCGGCCTCTACAATGAAGTCGCTCATGTAGTCCATATCCTCGGTCTCCATCGAATTAACGTATTCGAGGTACTGTTCGGTGATCTCGACGATCGGAATATCGTAGATGTTTATCTTATTCTTTTCGATAAGTGCAAGGAGCAGATCAAGCGGTCCTTCAAACGCTTCAAGCTTATAACTCGGATTCATCTGATCTCTCCTTTCATAAAATACTCAGACAAGCCTGACGCTTATGTTATTCGGGCTCGTCAGACGCCAAACTTTTCTTTTGGGGGATCTCAAGCACGCAGATCTCGGGGTCGTTGAGAAATCTGAACGGGAGTGCATGCCATCCGACTCCGCCGGTAACAAGGAGCTTCCCCTTTCCTTCGTCAAAGAGTCCTTTTGTCCTGCGCGGGAACAGCCTGTGTCTCGGTGATATAAGACCGCCGATAAACGGAAGCCTTATTATCCCGCCATGCAGATGTCCGCCAATGATCAGATCGGCACCGATATCCCTGTACATCGAAGCAAATGTGGGATCGTGAGCTATCAGTATGTGGTAGTTGCCGTCATCTTCAAATCTGCCGACAAGCTCTGTAGCGTCAAAGTATGTTTCGATGTTTGAAAGCCTGTCGCGATACATCCGCAGAGGGATCAAAAGTCCTTTGATCGTTATACCGCCAAAGATGAACGTGTCGTTATTAACGATACGGACATGAGAGCTCATCTCGTTCACATAGGCGTTAAATTCTTCTTCTCCGATAAGGGAAAGCTTCTGTTCGTGGTTGCCGAAGACATAACAGGTCTCAATCCCGGACGCTTTAAGTCCGTCAAAGAATTCCTTTGAATACTTGATATCACACGGTCGGCTGTTGATGACATCGCCTGCGACGATCAAAAGATCCGGCTTCTCTTTTGCTATCATATCGATCAGCCTGCGGTTTCCTCTTCCGAAGCCCGTGCAGTGAAGATCAGATACAACTACGATCCTGGTCATGCCGTTCTGCGAAGCCGCAAGCCCGGGAGCAAGCTCTAAAGCGCTGTAGCGTGTCACCCTCAAAATCCGGGTCTCAACAACAGCGACCGTCATGGCTAAAAGGATCAGGCCGAGAAGGATCCAAACAACAATCATCAAATAGTCTCCACAGAAAAATCATTTAACCTGTTTAATGAGTACGGGAGCCGTTGTGCACTTGGCTCTGACTATAAGCCTTCTTTCTCCGTTCTCACAGCATGTAACAAGCGTCAGATACTTACCCTTTTCTCCGAGATCACCTACGACCTCGATATCGGTCGGCTCACATTTGAAGGATTCTGTGACCTTATAAGAGAACTCCTGGCCGAGCAGGTCGGTGAGTTTGATCTCGTCGCCCTTCCTGAGGTCCTTGATATCGCCGAAGTAGCGTCCGTAGAAGCCGCCGTTGTGGCCTGCAAGCGCGCAGTTACCTTCCTTGCCGATACCGGCAGATTCTTCGAAGTGGCCGATAGAAACGCCTATATTCGCGTACTCTACGCCCTCAACTATGGCGTAGCAAAGATCGATCTTGTCACAGGCGATAACACCCACACATTTCTGACCCGAAAGTCTGCTCTCGATCTCTGCCGGATCAAGCTCTTCTATTTCTCCGTCACCTTCGAAAAGGATCGCTCCTTCTGCCGTGCCGTCAGTGTTCACAGCGCCTGTGGGAAGTTCGTCAAAGATGGGGGCATCTATAACAAATGTACTCTCAGCAGTATCCGCAGCGTTTTCCGATGCATCGGAAACTGTTGCTGCCGCAGTGTCACTCTCATTTGAAACCGTCTCCGCAACGACCGGGTCGTTACCTGCGGCCCCTGCACCTCCGTTAGCGAGTGCTTCCTGATTCTTCTGGATCAGTTCGTTGATGTAGTCGATCTTTTCCTCATTCTCGATCGAATTCTTGGTCTGGAAAAAGATCGGGATGCAAAAGATCACAATGCCCGCAAGGATAAGGATCGCTCCCGCAACGGTCACTATTATCTTTTTCTTGTTCTTCATTACTAAATCTCCTCTTTAAAGTGTTTACGAAGATGCTTCTTTGTTCTCAAGAAGCTCTTTCTGATACTCTTCACGCAGTGAAACTGTTTTGGGTTTGTTCTCGCTGACATCATGAAGGTACGTAAACAGCAGGATCAAAAAAGTGAGTGCTGACAGAACCAGTATAATGAGCGCGATCGGCGGTTTTTTCTTTTTCTTTTCCATCCGGAACCCTTCCTTTCAGTTTCTTAGTATGAAGAGATATGCGCCTTCTCTTTTCGAGATTTCAAGGCACTTTATCATTGTAATCCCATGTCTCACGATCTGCTTCTTAAATAGTGCCGCGTTCCTCGTATAAACGAACATATACGACCCTTTTTCGAGAAGTTTGTCTACTCTGTCAAAGAATGCCACGAAGATCTTCTCAAGCTCCGAAACGGTCTTCTTCTCTGTTTCAAAAGGCAGATCGGTGATCATCTCGTTAAAGAGTTCCTTGTGTTCGAGCGACATGAAGTCTTTATTGATGATCTTTGACCTATCGGAGAGTCCGGCACGTGCAAGGTTCTTCTCAGCACAAGCACAGGCTGTCGGGAATATATCGGAGCCGAACAGGAATCCGGTCCTCAAAAGTCTGTCTCTCTCAACAAGCAGTGTTCCCGCACCGCAGAAGGGATCCAGGACACGCGCGTCCTCACTTAAATACTCCGCACACAGCCTGCATATTGTTGCAGCAAGATAAGGCTTAATTCCGGCTGCGATATCTACCGTTTTGTAGTCAAATCTTGTGTCTCCGGGAACGAAGAACTTGACAAGAGGCTTTAATACGCCTGTTTTCCTCGTTACGAAACGGATCTGGATATCAAAATCATTCCTGATGTTTATAAGCTCAAACCCGCTCTCTTCCTCCACGACTTCGCTGAGGAAGCGCTGAAGCTCCGTCTCTTTGTTCTGAACCGTTTCACCTTTTATATCTACTCTGAAGGAAACAGGAAGCTTCTTTTCATCCTTCCTGACCTTCATTCTCTCGAGTATGTAGGGCTTTAAGATCTCTCTGACGTAGCGGCCGGCAACCTCGCGGTCGGATCCGATCGCCGCGAACTCATCCTCATCAAAAGGAGGAACGAAAAGCATCTCCTCAAAAGTTCTTATGTTCTCAATCGCAGTGGTGTCATCGCACATAACCATAACGCCGGCGTTAAAGGTCTTCTTCGGGAAGCCCTTCACCTCGCTCATGGTGACCTCGCGGAAATTGCGGTTGGTCGTAAGGATGATCTCACTCTTCAGTTTCTGTCCCGTAAATGCTCTCCTGCCCGCATCGGACCGCAACAGTCCGAGTAAGAGTCTGACTTCTTTTACATAATGCTTATGTTCATCCGTCCGGCTCCCCTTTAAGAGCCCAAGGAGTTCGTCCATACGTGCATAAAGATTCTCGGGACATTTAAACGACTTTATCAGGGAAAGAGCTTTCACAAAATGCTCCTTGTTGTACTCTACATCTTCTTTAAGATACGCCACCGCCAGATCATCGGCAGCGGCTTCGTCAAAGAGTCCCGCCACGCAGTATGCTCCGAACTGCCTGACCTTAACATCGGGGTGCGAAAGTACAGAAGAGACGTCACTCATTTCAAAACAATACTCTTTTATGAGGCTCTCGGCGCTTCTATCCGAAGCTTTATCGTCCTTTAACACAAACTTAAGCTCAAGGAGTAAATCCTTAAGCTTATCGTTTTCCTGCGAAATAAGCGCCGCATGTATGCTTTTGTCAACCACTGAAGTAGAGCTCATCAATTATCGATCCTGATCCTGCTGAAATTTGCATTGTATGCGACATACATGCCGCCTTCTTCCGATTCGTCATCACATATGTTGCCTTTGATGACCGACTTGCAGCTGAGTCCGTCGATGTTGACCTTGACATCACCGGGAACTCTGACCTTTACATCCGAGAAGAAGCTTACGATGCTCACAAATGAGTCATCCGAAAGACCGCACTTCGTAAGGTCGGCATTAACGCGACCGAATAACGAGTAGATGCACACTCCGTCAAGTCTTTCTTTATTCTCGATCTTTTTGTTTGAGAATATCGATATGTACTTCCTAACTCGTCCCTTGGAGTTAAAACGCTCGAAGCTCTTCTCTTTGATCTTTTCGATCACTTTGAGAACGGCAACGACCGCAAGTATAAAAAGAATGAACTTCTTAAAGAAGCCGCATCCGGATTTATTCTTTTTTGAAACCTCAGTCTCAGTAATGTTTGTATTGTTTTCCATAGTCTCTCCCAAATTTTTGACTGTAATTCAACCGATTTAAGTTTATCACTTTAAACTATTATAAGCAACCTAGAAAATAAAAAAACAGCCTCATGGCGCGCCCGTATGTCACCGGAAAAACGATAGCGTCAGCGTGTTTTTACGGTAACATACGCGGCAGCCACGAGGCGTCACTAAGTCAGTATATTAAAACTCAACCTCCGAACTTAAATGCGGTGTATAAAGAGTCCGCTGCGAAGCTTCGGCTCAAACCAGGTAGACTTGGGCGGCATAAGCCTTCCCGCATCAGAAACTGCAAAAAGCTCCCTTATTGATGTCGGATACATCGCGAACGCGATCTTCATATCATGATGTACTCTTCTTTCAAGCTCCTTAAGGCCTCTGATACCTCCGATAAAGTCGATCCTCTTGTCCTTACGGGGATCATTGATCGAAAGCACGGGACCGAGAAGGTAATCCTGAAGGATCGAAACGTCGAGTGACGAAACGGGATCCGAAAGCTTCTTTAACGTGTCGTTTGCTTCAAGCTTATACCATGTATCCTCAACAAACATACCGAACGTACACTTTGCTTCGGGAGTGTAGGGACCGTCCATCTTGGTAACTGTGAAATTTTTGGAGATCTCTTTGATGAAGCTTTCAACACTGTAGCCGTTAAGATCCTTGACTACTCGGTTGTAAGGCATGATCATGAGCTGATCCTCGGGGAAAAGTACCGAAAGGAAGAAGTTGAACTCCTCGTTTCCGCGGAAGAGTCCCGACTCTGCTCTGCGCTTAAAGCCGACACGAACAGCCGACGCTGCTCTGTGATGGCCGTCTGCGATATAAATACTGTTGATATGACTGAATTCGTTCTCGATAGTGTTGATGTCCTGCTTCTGATCGATCTTCCAGACGTTATGTGTGATACCGTCGTCGGCAGTGAATGCGTAGATAGGCTTGGTTGTAGTCTTGTAACGCTCTACAACGCTGCTGATGATATCGTCCGATCTGTACGCGAGGAAGATAGGACCTGTCTGGGCATTGCATGTATCAACGTGATTGATACGGTCGATCTCTTTCTCCTCACGAGTGTTCTCGTGCTTCTTGATCACGTTTCCGGCATAATCGTCGATCGATGCGCAAGCAACGATACCTGTCTGATGTCTGCCGTTCATGATTAGCTCATAGATATAGTAGCATCTGTCGGAATCAGTGATAAATGTTCCGTCGGCGATTCGTGCCTCAAGGAGTTCCTTGGCCTTGCGATATACGATGGGATCGTATGTGTCTACGGAATCGGGGAACTGTGTCTCTGCTCTGTCTATACGAAGGAAAGTAAGCTCATCTTCAGCCACCTTGGCTTTAGCTTCCTCTCTGTCATAAACATCATAAGGTAATGCCGCAACTCTGTGCGCTACCTGCTCATTTGGTCTTAAGCACTCGAAAGGCTTGATCGTTGCCATAATTAAAACTCCTCGTAATACGTCAAAGGTTTAAAAAACCGCCTTTGACATATTACTACACGAAATCGGATAAAGCAAGAGCAAGTTATTACGTAATTATGTAATAACCTGCTCCTTTTAACGCGCTATTTTGCCATTGCTTTCCCGGCACAAATATCATTCAACAATATCATAGATCATCTTCGGTGCGTCAACATGTGTCTTTGAGAATGTATAAGCACCGTAAAGGCGCTCGGTAGCGACTTTGATCTTTTCGGAGTCGTTGCCGTAAAGAGTGGCTATCGTTTCACCCTTCCGAACAGTGTCTCCGGTCTTCTTCTTAATGATTATGCCCACTCCCGGATCTATCACGTCTTCCTTTTTCTCGCGTCCCGCGCCGAGAATAAGTGAAGCGATACCGACCTCGTCAGCTCTTATACTTCCCACAAATCCGTCTTCGGGTGCGGGTACATCCGTTACTATAGAGCCAAGCTTAAAGAGAGAGGTATCATAGACAACTTTTTCGTCACCGCCCTGAGCCTTAACGAACATGGCAAATCTCTCGAGTGCTTTACCCGAAGTAACGGTCTCTTCGAGCATCCTGCGCGCCCCCAGAGGAGACGAAGCCTTTCCTGCACCGAATACCATGTAGGAAGCAAGCGTGTA
>JAEEQC010000026.1 GCA_016285135.1 Lachnospiraceae bacterium | reverse complement strand
TCATGCCGCGCATATAAGTCGTAACAAAACCCGGAAGCTCAGCGAGATATTCACGCAGAGCTTTGGTGTATTCGATGTCTTTTTGTTCGTGATACGATCTGTTTTCCATAATAGCTCCTTAAAAGTAACTTACAAAACAAAGAGAGAACAAATTAACGATTAAAGTGCTTACAAACCCAGTATTTGCAAGGGTCGGATGAATTTAAGGAAAAAGCACTCTTGTCCTTAAAAATACCACTAAAGTTTCGTTAAACCTAGATTTATAGAATAATTGTATATCACAAACTCTCCCCTGTCAAGAGAAACAGATGGCACTCGCCTGGCGCACAAAAAGCACGGATGATCCGTGCTTCCTGCGTCATAAAACAAAACCCTCTTCTCCAAAAATGTTACATCAAGGCTTATATTCATTAATGATCTTCTCAAGCTCCAAAAACTCGGAAGCTTTGAGTTTGTTGTTCTTCAGGAACTCACTTACGAATCCCGTGAACGAACCGTCAAATAATTTTTCGAGTAATGATGAACTCTCGGTCTGTCTGACCTGTGCTTTTGTTATCAAAGCCTTACAAAAGAATCCCGGATCCTGCCTTTCTATCGCACCTTTGTCAATGAGACGTTTGATGACTGTATAGGTGGTGTTCTTTTCCCATCCGATATATTCTTTTATGATCTTGGCTATATCTTTGGCGGCCAACAACTTGTTTGACCACAAAAGCTCCATAACATTGAGCTCGCCCTCGTGCAGTCGAATCTCTCCCATGGACAAAATCCCCTCCGGAACACTCATTCTACTTTTGTAGCATCTGGTGAACAGGTTCTATTCTATATTAATAGAAAGGATTTGTCAAGACCCAGAAATTGCCTTTTTTCAAGGTTCTACAGTTGTGGAATAACTGCCTTTATATACTCACACCCGTATATAGGCATGAAAACAGTGCCATTTGATTCATTATATGTGTTTTCAGTGAAATGAATCTGATTAAAAGTTTTTTCTCCGTATTTTTGAAGAAACTCATCGTTACCCGATCTTCTTACCGACTTGCTGCATGTTGTTCGTATCGGACAGAACCTGCCTTCTTTTTCGATCAAAACATTTATCTTAAATCTGTATTTCCCGGCCCAGGTCAAAACGCGGGTCCCTTGCTCGATCAAAATGTTCCTGATATGGTTCTCGATCACCAGGTCTTTTATCTTTTCTTCGGTCAGATCGAGTGTAAAACTGTTCTTCCTGAGCAGATACCAAAAAACAGCGTCGTCTGTAAACGCAAGGCTGTATGTATCACTTCCGAGGCGCGGTATCTTTATGATAAATCCTCGGGATACGAGGTCGTTAATATCACTTTCGAGCTGTTCTTTGCTTATATGTCTTCTGCCTGTTTTCGCGATCACAAACTTGGAGTTTTTGGAGCACTCAGGTATCGTATTAATGATCTGAAGCTTATTGATCACCCCTGTCGACGTGTCATCATCGGAAGCGATCCTGCCAAGCATTTCGTTAAATCTTTCTGCTGCAAGATCTTCGGGATAAACGAGAGGCAGCTCTTTAACCGATTCATATACGGCTCTCGGATATCCACCCGTGGCTATGTATTCGTAATAAAGGTTGATAAGCTCGTTGTGAATGAGCGCAGGCATGGATTTTTTCTCTGTCATGTGCGCTTCAACGACCTGTGCGTACCATGTGTTTCCTGAAATCTTAAGATATTCGTCAAATCGTATCTTCTCGGCTTTCAGATGTGCGTCAAACCTGTCTTTATATCTTTCGGCCCAAGAAACATCACTTGTAACGAAGATGATCTTAAGGTCAGGATATCTGTACTCTCCTCTCGGAAGAGTCATGAGATCAATGATCCCGGTGATATCGCCGCATTCAGTAAATTCGTCAAGGACAAATCTGACCGTTCCGATAAGTTCGGTGGGGATCCTGTAGATCTCCACGAGTGCTTCCGTAATATCCGAACCGTTTTGTATAACGCTTATGAGATTGCTCGTATCGTCGCTTCTGAAGTTGACAAAAACAAATCCTCCCGTTGTCTCTTCGGATAGGGACATGACGGAATATGTCTTCCCGAGTCCGGGGAGACCGTAAAGAAGGATCCTTTTGTTATCACTGCTCAGAATGTCTTTTAAAGCGTCTGTCAACATATTGTTCTTTCCGGATTGTTGCGGTAACCTGGTGTTTTAAAACTAACTGTTATATTACAGAGTTCTCAAGGATGTAAGTATCTTTTGAAAGTACTCGGGTGGTTCTTCTTTGATCTCTATGTACTCTCCGTCCGAAGGTCTGTTAAGTCCGAGTATCCATGCGTGGAGTGTCTGACCGTGTGTAGCGAAACCCTTACGAACACCTCCGTAGACTTCGTCTCCGAGGACAGGATGTCCGATCGAGGCCATATGCACGCGTATCTGGTGCGTTCTGCCCGTTTCGAGCCTGCACTCGATAAGTGAATACCCCTTGAACCTTTCGAGGGTTTTATAGTGCGTAACGGCGTTTTTGCCGGTGGGGTCAACGGCCATCTTCTTTCTGTCGGTCTTGTTGCGTCCGATGGGCTTGTCGATCACGCCCTCGTCGTCGGTGTTACCTATTACGACAGCCAGATAACGTCGTGTGATCGAATGCTCCTTAAGCTGCTCTGCTACTATCCTGTGAGCCACGTCGTTCTTGCAGACAACGAGGAGTCCCGAGGTGTCTTTATCGATACGATGTACTATACCGGGCCGCAGTACTCCGTTAATACCCGAAAGACGGCCGTCAAGATGGCTTAAAAGCCCGTTGACGAGTGTCCCCGTGTAATTGCCGGGTGCCGGATGAACGACCATATTCTGGGGCTTGTAGACGATCAGGATGTCATCGTCCTCGTAGCGGACAGCGAGGTCCATCTTCTCGGGTAGGATGTCGGGGATCTTAAGCTCGGGAACATCGATCGTAGCTATGTCACCTTCGCTCACTTTAAGACTTGCCTTTACCGGAGCGTTGTTCAGAAGCACAAGACCGTCATCGATGAGTTTTTTGATGTAGCTTCTCGAGAGGTCGGGACAAAGACTTGCAAGATAAGAATCTATCCTCAAGCCTTCGCTTTCGTCCGTAACGGTAAATGTGAGTCTTTCCGCCATACTCTCCTCTGGTTATTCTTTGTCGGTTGTGTCCTGTTCAACACTCTCGTTGTTCTTTTTGCGCTTAAACTTGAGAAAATCAAGATCTTCTTCCTTGTAGTAAAAGATAAGGAGTATCGCTACGAGGATACCTGATACGGTCACGTAGATATCGGCTACGTTGAACACGGGGAAGTTGATCAGTTTGAAATAAAGGAAATCCGTTACCGCATCGACACAGAGCCTGTCGATGATGTTGCCTGCAGCTCCGGAGAATATCAGGATAAGAAGTATTCTGAGAAACCTGAGTCGTTTATTCTCAACAGGGATCTTAAAATACACAAAAGCAACGACAGCCATTATGATAAGTGCAATGAGTGTGATAACGACGGGTGACTGTCCGAACATGCCCCAGGCAACGCCCGTGTTGTATACGAGCTTGAATTCGAACACGCCTTCTATCACTGCAACCGACGAATCGGAGAGTGCGGAGCGTGCGACCATCTTGGTAACCTGATCGAGAACGATCAGTGCGATCATAAAGATCAATGTGGGTATGTACTGTTTAATCCTGTCTTTCATGCGTATCTTCCGTATCTGTCAAAAGATCCGCTCGTAAAAGCGGATCTCATAATCATTCATTGTCTTGAAAATCCATAAAGTCAAAATCTGTACCGTCACCGTCGAAATCGCCGGCATCGAAGTCCTCTTCCACTCCGTCCTCGCTCCGTGAGAGCTCTGCAGCTTCCTGAGGTGTGAGCTGATGCTTCTTCTGGGGAGGAGCGGACTTTACAGGCTCTTGTTTAACTGCCGGCCTGGGTGCAGGCTTTTTGATCTCGGGTGCAGTCTCTGCTTCGGGTGCTGTCTCTTCGACTTCTTCGGCAGCAGGTTCTGATGAAGCAACAGGCTCCTCGTCTTTGATATCGAAGTGCTTGATATCGAGATCGTATGCCTTTGAGTTGATGAGCTCGACCTGAGCACTCGCAAGATGCTTGAACTCAGCTCTGTACTTTTCGTACTGACGGATGAGTTCCTGAGTCTGCCTGTGAAGAGACGAAAGCTCGTTACGTGCATCTGCAACGATTATGCTGGCCTTTGTACGCGCCTCCTGCTCGATCCTCTTGGCTTCCTTGGCTGCGTTGGCTCTGGTCTCCTCAGCAGTCTTCTCGGCAAGCATAAGAGCCTTCTGAAGCGTTTTCTCGATGGTTTTATAGTACTGGATGCCCTCGTTCAGGACCGAAACCTTGTCCTTGAGCTCCATATTCTCTCTGTATGTTTCCTCGTACGAGTGGAGCACGTCGTTTCTGAAGCCCTCAACGTCCTTCTTGTCGTAGCCGAGTCCGCCTGACTTAAATACTTTGTTCTGTATCTCAACAGGAGTAAGCATGATTATCTCCTTTTAGGATACGGGCTGCTCCCGTACCTCGTATGATCATTTTAACAGGGAAACGTTGTATCCGGTCTGCTCAAGGATGTCATCGTAATCGCCGGAAACATCAACATTACCGGGTGCGATGAAGAAGATACAATCATAGATCTGATAAAGCTTGCCGTTCAGGGAGTATACCGAACCCGAAACGAAATCCATGATCCTCTGTGCAAGAGCAAGATCGATATCGCTGAGCGTAACGATAGCACAGCAATTTGAAAGAATAACGTCACAAATGTCCTGCGAGTCGTCAAAAGTCTTACACTTCATGACGCAGACCTTAAGACCGTGATTGGTGGTCTTGAGCGGAACCACTTTACTTCCGTCAGGTCTCTCGATACGAAGTCTCTTTGAATCCTCGCGTCCTTCAATATATGTAGATGTTCCGTACTCGGATGATACATGAGCCTTTTTGGGCTGAGCGTAGTCATCATGATAGTCCTGCTGTGATGACGAACGCTGACGTGAAGAATAACTGCTCTCGTATGACTTTGAGCGTGCACCGTTGCCGGCCTGTTGCTGCTCCTGATACTCAAGCTCCTCTTCGTATTCCGCAAATGCTTCATCGCTGAGCGGTCTTCTTACATGCTGGATCAAATCTCCGAAAAAACCCATCACTTACCTCGATTCAAGATCTGTTGCCGTAATCTCTGGCACCAAATATACCTGTTCCTACCCTAACGTGTGTTGCGCCTTCCTCGATGGCAGCTTCAAAATCAAGCGTCATGCCCATCGATAAAACGTCCATGCTGATATTATCGTTATTTTTCGACTTTATGTCAATAAATAATTCCCTCATTTTCTTAAAATACGGGCGGTTCGCTTCGGGGTCATCGCATATGGGCGCAACCGTCATTAAGCCTCTTATCCTGATGTTGTGCAGATCTTTGAGAGAGTCGGCAAAATCAACCGCTTCTTCAGGCCTTATGCCGTATTTTGACTCCTCGTCTCCGATGTTTATCTCAAGTAGTACGTCCGTGATGACATCCTTTTTCTTTGATTCGGTGTCTATCACGGAGGCAAGCTTAAAGGAGTCGACCGAATGTATCAGAACAGTCTTGCCGATAAGCTGACGGACTTTGTTGGTCTGAAGGTGCCCGATAAAGTGCCATTTAAGCTTTTCTGCCGTTTCGGGGGAATTGGCCTCAAGGTACTCTCCGACCGCGCTCTCTTTTTCAAGGAGTTCTTTGACCCAGTTCTCGCCGAATTCAAACTGGTCATGGGCTATAGCAGCTTCGACCGATTCTGCGGGATTGAGCTTGCTGACTGCGATGAGCGTAATGTCACCTGCTTTTCTGCCGGCACGTTCGGCAGCCGATGATATCCTGGCTCTTATCCCGTCAAGGTTTTGTGCTATCTGTTCCTGTACTGTCATAGATTCACTTCCGTTCTGTGGATGATAATGTTTATTTTATGAGCATTGATTCGACACCCTTTGAGGCATCGAGTGCTATATGATCGTATTCTCTGATCCCGTCGGGCGTCGAGGGACTGATGATTATATAGTCAGACCCTGTTTCCAGTCTGTCTATACGTACGAACTGGTAATAGCCTTTATTGACGTTATAAACGCCGTCGAGGCTGTTCATGGTTGAGATCCTGATGCGGTTTCCGGTGTCGGGGTTATTGATGACGTCACCGTCGGAAACGTACATCGGATCTATATATGCGTAGTAGCCGTCCGAGTAATACTTGGTGGGATAAACGTTGGTGAGATAGATCTCTCCGGTGTTCGGATCGGCCGTTTCTTTCTTCAGAAGCATTACGTTGTGTACCTTGTCTTCAACGAACATGTTGAGAGGGACGAGGTAATAATCTTTCTGGACAACGCTTGAAACGGGGATCTTAAGTCCCTTGTCGCGGTCATTGATGAATCTGACCGAAAGAAGTCTGTCGTCAATAAACTCTGACATGTAATTGTTGAGAGTGATCTCGACGAAATAGTCGTCTCCTATCGAGTAGGGATTCATCGTAACATTTACGGGTGTTGTTTTGTTGCCGATAAGGACCCTGGCTTCTCTTTTTGCCACGTTGTCGACATAGAAATCCTCAGTGACCTTACATACAACGGACCAGCTTTCGTCTTCACAGATGCGGTATACAGCGTCTGCGGCCGATATAAGACCGGTGCTCCGGAGGTTCCTCACATCGGGGGCCTTTTCGAACATGTCTGCTGTGACCATGTCGGCCGTGATGCCGGTTAGAGTGTCGCATTTAAAAGAAACCACACCGGAAAACGGAGATCTGAACACGTGGAAGGAACTGCCGGTCATACCTTCCGCAACGTAGTCCTTGAGGTTCTCGATCATGTTGTTGCTGACAAAATCGTAGATCATCGAACCGAGCTGTTCTTTGAATTCACCGATATTTCCGATGACGGTAGTCGAATCGCCCTCGAGATATCGGCCGATAGAGGATTTTATCTCCTTGATCTGTGTCTTGTCGAGCTTGTCCTTGCCGAAATCCTTTTTCAGGGCGTTGTAGGTATTGCTGCCGGAATCAACACAGTATATGATGCTGTTTTTTGCTGATTTTTTCTTGTTTCTGACGAAATAACTGACGTAACCCGAGTAGTCGGCGTAGATGAGCTTCTCGTCTCTGATGGCGATACCGCTGAAGGTCGTGTCATAGCTGAGCTGTGCTGCTTTGACTTCATAGTATGAGACCTTGTCGCGGTTGATCATGATGATAAAGTTGACAACCAGATAAACAAATATTCCAAACAAAATAAACGCACCCACTGAAAAAGGGCTGCGCTTCTTTTTACTCTTCTGTTTTCTGACGGGTGCTTCCGGGGGTACATCAGGGCGCCCACCGGAGGTGCCCTGACGACCTCTTAAATTGACAACATTATCTTCTCTGTACATGGATTTATAAGGCGACGATCACCTTTTCCTTAATGGATTCGGGCATATCTGCTGCATCAACTGACATGCTGATAACAAAATCAACGTCAAATTTGCTCGAGATCACGTCAAGCTTTTCAATGATAGGTACGTATGAAATATCGGTATCTTCAATACATGAAATGTTTAAAAAGCAATCAAGAAAAACTTTTTGAAGGTCATGATCCTGCGAGATGATTCCGCAGATGAATCCGAGAAATTCTTCGTGTGTTTCAACGCAGTAGTCCTTAACGTTGATGAGTCTTACTTTTTTATGGAGATCATACATGTGTTTGGTGTTCTTGTCGAGGTAAACTATGCTTCCCTTTGACTGCGTAACCTCCGTGTTTACTTTGTCGAGAAGAATCTTGGTTTTCCCCTTACCCTTGCCACCGGCAATTATCTGTATCATAATGATCGCCCCTTTCGGTTTTTGATAATAAAATTATACTATTTTGGGGGCTTTTATTCAAGTCGTGGGAGATAAAATATAGTTAAATATTCTGTTCATTGAGGTGTATAATTCTTCCTTCGTCGAAGAACCGAAGATCTCGGCAATATAGCCCTGCTGCTTATAATCCTCTACGTAGAGCATAAGGCACTTTCCTGCCGCATATGTATCTCCTGTCTTGCCGCCGTATACCGTGATACCGTAGGGCGCCTCGTAGGTACCGATAAAGTAAAGATTTGTAGGCTCCATATAGAGCTTTTTCTCTGTACCCTCGTTTGTGCGAATGGTCACGTTATATCCTGCAGACTTGAAGATCTCCTTGAGTGCGTCATAGCGGAGACATTCGTTGAATATAAGGTACATGTCATAGGCCGTTGTGTAATGGTTGGGATCATGGAGACCGTGGGGATTGACGAACGAAGTGTTTATGCAGCCCAGCTCCTTTGCTTCTTTGTTCATCATACGGACAAATCCGCGCTCCGTTTCTCCTATATGTGTTGCGATGGCAAGCGCCGCATCGTTTCCGGAATAAACAAGAAGACAATACAGAAGGTCTCTCATGGTGATCGTATCTCCTGCTGAGAAACCACAGAGCTGTGCACCCGAGATCTTGATCCCGCAGTTGTCCTCAGCGATATGTACGATGTCGTCCATATCGGAATGCTTGATGGCGATAAGAGCCGTCATGAGCTTTGTGGTACTGGCAGGGAAAATTCTCTCGTGCATGTCCTTTGAGTACAGGATCTCTGTCTTGTCGATGTTGAAGGCAAGTGCGCTTTTGTACTTGGTACCATCATTCAGAACTTTTACCGGGGTGTCCTCGGTCGAATAACAAATATCTTCGTACATAAAGCTTATATCATCGGTCTCGTCTGCCACGGAAACAGGTTTTCCCTCTGATTCGGATACCGATTTGGAATCCCTGGCAACGCGATAATCGACAGCAAAAAAAGAGGAAGCATAATCACTTCCCCCAAGGGAGCAGCCTGTCAGAAGCACTGCCGCAGCAAGTATCAATGATATAACTCGCGCCAATCAAGATCTCCTCTCTCCAGAGCTTTTATCAGAAGTTCGGCGGTCGCAAGGTTTGTTGCGATCGGAATATTATGCATATCGCAAAGAGTGATAACACTCAGCTGGTCAGGCAAAAGCTTTGTATGCTCCTGCGGATCACGCAGATAAAATACGATATCGATCTCGTTGTGCTCTATGAGCGAGCAGAGCTGCTGCTCTCCGCCCAAAGGACCTGCGAGACATTTATGTACCGATAATCCGGAAGCTTCGCTTATGAGCCTGCCGGTAGTCTGTGTTGCATAAAGCGTGTGCTCACGTAGTATGTCGCAATATGCGATGCACAGGTTCTGCATCAGCATCTTTTTTGTATCATGCGCAATAAAACCTATATTCATACATTTTCCCCCGCAAAGGAAAGTATCAGTCGTTAAGCGCCTCGAATTCGTCGGTAACCTTCTCGACCTTTTGAGCCGGCTGCAGACTGATATTTAGTAGTATCCCAATCATACCCAAATATACCAGAAGGGACGACAGTCCCGAACTCATCAGAGGCAACGGGATACCTGTGTTGGGAAGGATCGACGTCACAACTCCGATGTTTATAAATACCTGAAAAGCAAATAACGAACCTATACCTATCGCGATCATCTTACCGAGGTAGTCCTTGGCTCGTTTCGCAATCCTGAAAGCCAGGATAACGAGCAGGAAGAAAAGTATGATCACGACAACCGATCCGAAGAATCCGAATTCCTCGGCGATAGCGGTGAAAATAAAATCGCTTTCCTTAACGGGTACGTATCTTGTGCCCGTCAGAGCATTATCTTCGGCAAAAACCTTGCCGTACAGACCTCCCGATCTGATCGCGGCAGCGGCGTTTGTCTGCTGGTAAGCAAGCTCCGGATAAAGCTCCGGGAACTTTGAAGCAAGCAGTCGCTTTTGCTGGTACTCCTTAAGAAGGATCTGAAACGGCTGCTGTACATACCAGTACAGTCCGCCAAGTATCGGAAGCGCCGTACCCGCTATCGGTAACAGGTACTTAAAAGGAACACCCGAAACAAAAACCATCGACGCGTAAAGCAAAACAAGTACGATACTCGTCGAAAGATCGGTCTGTGTAAGAATGAGGAATGTGGGTATCATTATGAACAAAAGTGAAAGCCCGAGTACCCACAGCTTTGTGATCTTCTTTCTGCACAGATCGAAATACTTTGCAAAAAATATTATAAGTGCGACTTTTACGACGTCGGACGGCTGGAATTCGAAGCCGGAATCCGCCGTATGATTTCCTCCGATCTTGATCCATCTTCTGGCATCGTAGTGAGCCCATCCGTAGATAAATCCGCTGTTACTGAATCGGCAGATCAGCAGCAGGCCTATACCGATCACGTATGCTACGATAAAAAACTTGGCCAGCAGATGATAATCAAAAAACGAAAAAAAGATGATTATCGCAAGTCCGGCGACATAGCCGAATATCTGTTTGGTTAAGAATGCTTCGTCTCCGTCGTCGAGGACATACATCATGTAAATGCTTATTCCGCCGATCGCATATACCAGAAATAACAGCATTAAAGAAAAACTTTTGTAGTCGTACTCTCTGATAGCGGTAAAAAGCTTAAGCTGTTTCAACCTCTTCTGATCTCCTTAACGGGGATATTGGCGAAAAGCACGGGAACAAGACCTTCGCCGTTCTCTCCCTCTGTCTGCTGAATCTTGATATCAAGTCCCGCAACGTCGATCTCGATGTATTTGGAGATAACGTTTATGATATCGTTCTTGATCTTCTCCATGATCTCGGGCGAGCAGCCTGCTCTGTCCGAAGCAAGGGCAAGCTGTAATCTGCCCTTGGCGATATTACTTGAAGAGACTGTTTTCTTTTTGAATATATCAAAAAATGCCATTATAAAACCCCTCTCTGTGCTCTACTCTAGGATCACTTTTTCTTACCGAACAATCTGCCGAAGAATCCCTTCTTCGCATTGAGATCAAGGAAAGGAACTTCCTCGCCTGCGATCCTCTTGCAAATGTTCATGTATGCCTGACCTGCAAGTGAATCTCCGCCGACAAGCGGTTCACCGTTGTTTGTAGAGATAACGATGTTCTCGTCGTCGGGAACGATACCGATCAGATCGATGGCGAGGATATCGACAACGTCCTGACTGGACATCATGTCACCGCGTGCAACCATGTCCATACGGAGCCTGTTGACGATGAGCTGTGTCTTCTTCATCTCATTGGCTTCAAGAAGTCCTACGATACGGTCTGCATCGCGAACAGCGGAAACCTCGGGTGTCGTAACGACCAAAGCCCTGTCGGCACCTGCGATGGCATTGCGGAAGCCCTGCTCGATACCTGCGGGACAGTCCATGATGATGAAATCGAAATCATCCCTGAGCTGTTCACACAGCTGCTTCATCTCGTCAGGCGTAACGGCCGTCTTGTCTCTTGTCTGTGCCGAAGGAAGGAGGTAGAGGTTGTTGTATCTCTTGTCCTTGATAAGAGCCTGCTTGATGCGGCAGTTCCCTTCGATAACATCAACGAGGTTGTAAACGATCCTGTTCTCAAGACCCATAACAACATCGAGGTTACGAAGACCTATATCGGTGTCGATGAGCACGACTTTTTTGTCGAGCTTGGCAAGTCCCGTTCCGACGTTGGCGGTAGTGGTCGTTTTGCCGACTCCGCCTTTACCGGATGTAACAACGATTACTTCTCCCATTTATTTATCCTCCTCTTTGAGTGCAACTGTGTCGCACGAGTTTCTTTGTACCAGAGCTGATCATTTATCAGATTCTGTTAATAATATCTCACTGATTATGTTCTTTCCCGCAGGTTCGATATATATCGTATCGTTCTCGAGGAAAGCGATCTTCGGCTGTCCCGCAGCCTGAGACTTGTCGGGCTTGTCCGGAGCACGTGCTATCGTGTCTGCGATCCTTACCTGCATCGGACTCATGTCGAGAGCAAAGATAAAAGCATTCTTGTTGCCCATTGCTCCGGCAAAAGCTGTTCCTTTTATTGCTCCCAGAACGATTATGTTGCCGTTTGAGATCACCGATGCCCCGGGATTGATATCTCCCAGGATGATGATACTGTTCTCGGTGTCAAGCGACTGTCCGGAACGAAGGTTGCCCTTGTAGAACCTTGCGATGTAAGGATCCTTCATGAGTTCCTGAGTATACTTGATCGTTTCGGTTTTGTTCATCTCCTCTTTCGTGTTGTAGAAAGCGGTGACTTGGAGCTCGCAGTTGTCTGAGATCGTTTTTAAAAGCTCGTTTTTTTGTTCTTCGGTCATCTGAGGTCCGTCGAACGTGATCGCCATCCTGGCGTTTCCGAGGAACGATGCCGAAGCTTTAAACTTGGCGGCGGTAGCAGCTTTGATCTCGTCAAATGTCTTACTGCCGTCAAGAACAACGGTGATACCGTTTGTACTTGCTTTTATGGTGACGGTATTTTCCATCAGATCCATCCTTTCGTCAGTCGGATACGACGATGTTCGTAACGCTTGTCGTGGTAAGATCACCGCTCAGGAGCGCTTCTTTGTTCTCGTCGTTGAAGTAGAGACCGTAAACCTCTCGGGCAAGCTTGGCCGCGTTGGCCGATGCGTAGCCGTTGGGGATAACAACCGTTACACTGATCTGCGGATCATCATAGGGAGCAAACGATATGAACAGAGCGTGGCTCGGGTGAGTCAGACTGACCTGAGCCGTACCGGTCTTGCCCGCAACTTCGAACCCGAG
Source organism: Lachnospiraceae bacterium (assembly GCA_016285135.1). Taxonomy (GTDB): domain Bacteria; phylum Bacillota; class Clostridia; order Lachnospirales; family Lachnospiraceae; genus RUG11977. The sequence goes on along the minus strand of JAEEQC010000026.1, from coordinate 8,455 downwards.
ATCTCCGTAAAGATTGTTAAGGCTGTTGGCAGATGTGTTTACTACGTTGTACATGCCTTTCTGAACAGCATTCCACTCCGAATCCGAGTAAATATCAATCTGATTATACACTTCCGCATGATTATCTTCAATCGTATTTTTTTCCTTGTCTTCTATCCTGTCTACAAGAGAAAGGTTGAAAACAGTGCCTTTGTTGGCAACCGCAGTCACGTACCTTGAGATCTGTATCGGTGCGAACGCATGATAATAACCGATCGATGTTCTAACGGCATCCGTACTCGAAATAGAAGGCAGCGACTCGGGCACTTCGATACCGGATTTGTCGGCAAGTCCGAACAGCGAAGCATATTTCTGGATCTTAGAGATACCGAGCGAATCGCTGTAGAGACCCGACTGATCGAGCGACATCTCGTAACCTACCTCGTAGAAGAAATAGTTACATGAGTGCTGTATAGCCTGCGTAAGATTGAGCGAGCCGTGGTTTCCGGGGTATTTCCAGCACTTGGGTGACGGATCTACCAGTTCGAATATACCTTTATCGTTGATCTTTGTCTGTGTCGTGATGATACCTTCTCCGAGTCCGGCAAGCGCCATAAGCGGTTTGAAGGTTGAACCTGTCGCCGTGACCTGCATGGCGGGTCTGTCAAGAAGCGGTGTCGCCTTGTTGTTGATAAGCTTCTGGTAATAATCCCAGTCAATCTTGTTGGCAAGTCTGTTGCTGTCATATCCGGGGTATGTCACTATCGCAATAACATCACCTGTTTTGACATCAGTGATGACGATAGATCCCGAACAGGGCTCAAGTGCGAGCATACCGGGAGTGATCTCGAGTGTCTCAAGCTTGTTGAGGACGAAATTATATGCCGAGATATTGCCGTTCGAAAGCTTGCTGTAGTCGTTGGCGTTGTACTCGATGATACCCTGGTCGTAAAGGAGCAGACAGACGTCCTTGCCAGTAAGCGTCAGGTTGAAGACAAGCATCCTGTAAAGGATCTTGTCAAAATCGTCATTGTGATTGAGACTGATGAAGATCTTATTGAGGATCTTTTCGTAGGTCTCTTTGTTGGTGTTGTAGTCGTCACCGACGTTTATGGACGAAAGGTCGACCCACTGGTTGTCGATGGCGTATTTGATGAATTCGCACAGCGATATCTTGTTTTCTGTGTAGCGGATATACTCCGTGTCCTTTTCGTTTATAAGCTCTTTCCTGATGACGCCTTCGTTTTTGAGAAGCGAATAGATGAAGCTTACGTATTCGAGAGATTCATCACCGAGCTCGTTGTTCCTGATCGGGTTGTTGTAGTCGAGTATCTTTCTTATGAGGTTAAATACCGAGGACTTTTTGTTGAGGTAAAGCCCGTAAACCTTCTTTTCAAGTGCTGTTGCATCCGATTCGGAGAAATGCTTGAAGTCGATAACGGAATTATCGAAGAAAGCATTGTAAACCTCGTAGATCGGGATGGTGATCTGCGAAGCAGACTTGCCTTTACCGCCGTAGCTGAATGAGTTGACAATCTTCGAACGGAGGATCGCGGCTATATTGTTCTCGAGGATATGATAAAGCGCTATCTGAAGCTCTCTGTCGAGGGTAAGATAAATATCCGAACCCGCAACAGGATTACTGATCGTTTCGGTAGAGATGACCTTGCCGCTTCCGGTAAGGGACAGATTTACCTTGCCCTTCTGCCCGCGAAGTATCTTGTCGAGCTCCTTTTCGATACCTGTCTTGCCGATCTGGTCGGATGTATTGTAAACGGGCTCTTCAAATTCTTCGGAATCGTTTAAGTCTTCCGTTTCTTCCTCACTCATGCTGCCTGTGTAGCCGACGATATGTGAGAAATAAAGAGTATCGTAATACTTTCTTGTCGAAACCTGCTTGATCTCTACACCGAGCAGCGAGGCCGAGTTCTCTTCTATTGCGGCGATAGTTTTCTTGTCAACGTTTGTGCAGACCGTGAACTGGGCGTACTGCGGATTGAGTGTGAAAAGTGCGTAACGGACCGCCATGATCTTAAGCGTTTCTTCGGTTGAGTATTCATCGCTGATACCGAACATACGGCTCGCTTTGTCACCGTTCTTGAGAAAGGCGTATACTTCTCCGGCCGAAGCGGCTATCTGTTCGGGAGTAAGGTCCGAAACACTCTTAAGACCAAAGGCATTCTTCTTGAATCTGAGAAGAGCCATGTCCTTAATGTTGAATACAAAGTGCCCGTCTTCTATCTCGATGGCGAAATCAAGCTCGAGTTTTTTGTTGTTTTTCTCGATGATCTTGATGAGCTGCGATATCATCTCGTTCTTTTCCTGATTGGTCGTCAAAAGAGCGCTGTTACCCATGACGATATTGTAGCTCTCCATATTGTCGGCGAGGATGTTGCCGTTTCTGTCAAAGATCCTGCCTCTTGTACTGTCCGTGAATCTGTACTGGTTTGTCTTGTAGGAACTGTTTGTAACGATCGTGCCCGCACCGCTCTCGCCCTGAGCCGATGTCTCGAGCACCTGCATGTCATAGACCCTGATTATGAGTACGGCAAAAAGAACCGTGGCAAGAAGCGTCAGGTAGATCAGCCTTGAGCTGAATATCTTCTTCAGTTTTTCAAGAATGATATCAAGCATTTTTCAACTCCGTTATGTTCAGTCCTCTTCTTTGTCAAACCTGAGAAGAAAGAGGTTGGTGTATTTGAGGATCCTGTAGAGGATAATGCTCACGAGCACTGTGTAAACCACCCTTGGGATCATTATCCTGTATATGTAAAATGAGAGGTTTGTCTTGCCCTGCAACAGGAAAAACACGACGAAATACATGATGTTATAGAAGAACTCACCGGCAGCGGTAAGTAAAAGAGGCGTCATGTGATCGTCGTCATCGTAGATCTTATGGGAGAATCCCGCCAGATTCCCGACTATGATGTAGAATAGCGGGAAGATCCCGATCACGGAACTGTAGCAGCAGTCGATATAGAATCCGCACAGAAGTCCCGCCAGCATCGCTTTTGTCCTGCCTCGCATATATCCGATCGATACGACGAGTATCATCAGCAGATCGGGTACCACTCCGGCAAGTGAAAACGACGAAAAAAGCCCTGTCTGCAGTACATACAGGATAAAAGATCCGAATATGAGAAAAAGGGCTCTAATTATCACTCTTAAAAACCTCGCTGATGCCGTCGTATTGCTCTCTGAGCTGTGTAATGATAAGGACGGCGTCTATATGTTCAAAATCAACAACCGGAGTAAGCCTGCACTGCTGTGAAAGCTTTGTTGAGTCAACTCCGATGTCACTCACGTATCCGATAAGGATACCGGGAAGGTATTTGTCACTGATGTACGAAGTGACAACCTCGTAATTGTCATAGATCTGCGCGTTAAGACTGATCTGTGAAACGTTTATGTAACCCTTGTCGATCAGCTCAAGGTCTCCTGTTACGATACAGGTGTCCGAGGTCTTAAGGAACATTCCGCTTACCTTGCTCGAATCATCAATTATCGAACGTACACGCGCCCAGTTGCTGCCTGTCTCGGTGACGATACCGACAAGCCCGTTACCCGCAAGTACGTTCATGTCCTTGAGGATGCCGTCGCTCTCGCCTTTGTCGATGATGAACTCTCCGCTGTAGCTGTTGGGGTCCTTACTGATGACTTTGGCTGCAACTTTTTTGTACTGGTCATACAGACCGTCAAGCTCGTAAAGCTCTCTGTAGTACGAAAGCTCGTATTTCTCCTGGTTGAGGATCTGGTTTGTGTTCTTAAGATCGTCGATCTGCGCCTTGAGTGCTTTGTTTTCTTCAATGAGTTCATCCATGTCGGAGAAGTGATCGACTTTGTCCTCGAGGTAATCCCCGAGATCGTTGATGCCCTTCTGCATCGGGGCTACCACTGAGCCGATAACGTTCTTGACCGATGAAAACGTGTCTGAGAATTTATATGATACAAAGATAAGCAGCACACAAAAGACGGTAAGACCCCAAAATACGATTTTGGGGTTTACAACGATCTTCTTTCTGACTTTGTTCTTGATCTTAGGCTTCATGATCAATCCTTATAATTCATCTGTTTTAATACGTATGAGAGACTGTCAAGCTCAGGACTCTCGATGATCCTGCCGATACCGAGTGCGACCGAATTGGCCGGGTCCTTGCAGATGTTGACCGAAAGCTCGGTTTCCGTGCTGAGGAGCTTGGAAAGGTCGTGGATGCTTGCGGAACCGCCCGTTACATAAATACCGGAATCTATGATGTCCGAAGCTATCTCGGGCGGAGTATGTTCGAGTATCATCCTTACACTGTCGACGATGTTCTGCAGATGCTCTCTGATCGCTGTATAAACAAAGGCACTGTCGATCTCCTTTTCAATGGGGAGTCCGCTCACAACGTCACGTCCGTAAACCTTGATCGCTTTGATCATGTCGTCTTCGGGAAGAACGGCTGTAGCAAGGTTGATCTTGATGATCTCGGCAGTCTTGTTTCCGATGATGAGATTATAATTCTTCTTTACTGCGGAAATGATATCTTCATCGAACTTGTTGCCGCCGATGGGGATAAGACGGCTCAGTACGATACCTCCGAGTGAAAGAACCGAGATCTCAGTGGTGTCAGCGCCGATATCAACGACCATAACACCGCTCGCGTCTGTAACGTTGAGCCCGACACCAAGAGCGTCGGCTATGGGACGCTCAACAATCTTAACCTTGCGGGGCTTGATGTTTGTGCTTGCAACAAGATCGATAAAGGCTTTCTTCTCAACCTCGGTGATGTCTGTCGGAGCCGTGACAATAAAGTCGCTTCCGCTCATCTTGCCGTGCGATGCGGAGAGCTCCTCGAAAACGATGTTGAGCATGGCCTGCATGTGCTTGATATCTGCGATAACACCGTATTTTACGGGGTAAGTTACCTCAATATTGGAAGGCGCTTTTCCGAACATCTCAAAAGCTTCGTCTCCCACCGCAATTATCCTGTTGCCGTCGGCGACCGCAATGATGTTCTTGGCGTCGTAGATAACGCCTTCGTTTTTCTTGTAGATCTTGAGAACTCTCGTTCCAAGGTCGATACCGTACGTTTTTGACATAACTCCTCCGTTTGCGTCTAAATGGTATAACCTGAAATATTATACTATATCAGTTCAAAAAACGGAACACATAAAAGCAGTCATTGCTTCCTCATCTTTAAAATCGCGTCTGTCGACGTATGTGATCTCTTTTTCTCGTTTCCACCAGGTAAGCTGTTTCCTGGCGAAATGACGGGTGTCCCTTTTTATGAGCCTTACAGCCTCTTCAAGACTTATCAGACCATTCAGGGCGTCGTCTATTTCTTTGTAAGACAGACCGAGCATAGAGATGTTTTTCTGTGTAAGTCCCCGCTGTCTCAGAGCTTTTACCTCGTCGACCAGACCTTCATTCATCATGGTGTCCACTCTTTTGTCTATCCTTTTGTAGATCTCTTCCCTGTCGTCGGTGATCACGAAGTACCTGAAATCATAAGGTGACTCTTTTGCTCTCTCTTCGCTGTTGTGATCAGATATCTTTCTGCCTGTGATCTCGTAGTATTCAATGGCATGAAGAACTTTCTTTTTGTTGTTCATGTGGATGATGGCAGCGGACTCAGGGTCGAACGAAGCCAGATATTTATGCATCTCTTCCGCATCATCTCTAAAACGCTCAAGTATCCCGGCTCTGACTTTATCCGAGGTTTCATCGTCGTATTCCGTGAAATCTATATCGTAAAGAAGGGCCTGTATGTAGAAGCCCGTACCTCCGACAACGATCGGAAGCTTCCCGCGCGATGATATATCCGTTACGGCTTCCCGTGCGAGGTCCTTGAACCTGACTACGTTAAAGTCCTCCTCGGGCTCGCAGATGTCGATCAGGTGATGTGGGATGCCGTCCATCTCTTCGCGGGTGATCTTGGCCGTTCCTATGTCCATCCCTCTGTAGACCTGCATTGAGTCCGCGGATATTATCTCTCCTCCGAGCATCTTTGCTATCCTGATGGATGCAGAGGTCTTTCCGACTGCGGTCGGTCCGGCTATGATCATTAATTTGATCTTTTCGTAATTCATTGTGTTAACCTATACGATCCTCTTGAACATTTTCTCCATCTCTTCCTTTGTGATGCTGATAAAGACAGGTCTTCCGTGTGGACAGTTAAACGGATCCTTTGCTCCAAGGAGCTCTTCTATCAGCTCACGGGCCTCACTGAGAGAGATCTTTGAATTGCCTTTTATTGCGGCCTTGCAGGCACGTGTTGCGAGCTTTTCCCTGAGGGAGAGAGTTTTTTCTTTCTCAAATGTTTTGTCCAGCATGTCGTTAAGGAACTCGAGAAACAGGTCTTTGGGATCCACGCCGTGGTCCTGCATCGGTACGGCGGTCAGAAGGTATTCCCTGCCTCCGTAGTTCTCAATCTCGAACCCAAGCTCTTTAAATGTGCTCATGTTGGCCTCGAGACACTCGACTTCTTTTACGTTCAGCGAAACACAGACACCCGGCATCAGTATCTGGGGCGTACAAAGCTCCTCCACTGCCATCCCCATGAATCTCTCGTAGAGGATCTTTTCGTGAGCCGCATGCTGGTCGATAAAGAACGCTTCGTCTCCCCGCGTGATCAGCCAGTATGTATCAAAAACCTGACCGATTATTTCGTAATCCGCAGAGGTAGACTTCTTAAAGTCTTCTTTGGTCTCTTCTTTTACTTCGCCCGTGTCGGCTTCAAGTCTGTACTGAGGCGCGTTTTTGTAAAGGGTGCTTACTTCGCCCGACTCACTGACCCGGGTCTCCAAAAATGTGTTCTCGTTAAAGAATCCCTTTTCTTCCAAGCTCAGGTGAGGCTTTGCGGACTTAGAGGTATTATCATATACCGATTTGCTGCTTGTAACTGAAGAAGCAGGGTTATAAGCAGATTGATTTTCTACAGCGGGTGAAGCATGATCATATGTCGATTGAGTTTCCGCAGAGGATGAAGCATGATCATATGTCGATTGGGTTCCTGTAGCGGATGAAGCACGATCATATGTCGATTGGGTTCCTGCAGCGGATGAAGCATGATCATATGTCGATTGGGTTTCCGCAGCGGATGAAGCACGATCATATGTCGATTGGGTTCCTCCGGCGGATGAAGTATGATCATTTGCTGTTTTGTTCCCTGTATCGGGTGTTGCATAAGCACTTTTAAACGGTTTGTATGTGGACTCCTCGAGGGCTTTAGGTATGGTGGCAAGTCCTTCAAGTGTCTTTTTGACAACGCGGTAAACGATGTCATAGACATCAACGGAATCCTTAAAGCGTACCTCAAGCTTCGCGGGATGAACGTTAATGTCCACGAGATCTTTTTCGACATCGAGGAAAAGAACGGTGAAGGGATATTTGTGTTGCATCAGGAAAGGCGCGTAGGCGTCCTCTATTGCCTTGGTAACGGTCTTGTTACGTATGTAGCGACCGTTGACAAAGTAGTACTCATCCGACCTGTTTGCACGCGCCACAATAGGTCTGGCAATAAAACCGCTTACTTCGAGAGATCCTTTGGTGCTCTCGACAGGGACCAGATTCTCGCTCATCTCACGTCCATACATTGAGTAGATGATGTCTTTGATACTGCCGTTGCCGTTTGAAAAGAAAACGGAACGTCCGTTGCTGATCAGTCTGAAGGATATCCCGGGATTTGCGATCGCTGTTTTCTCTATGACATCGCTGCAGTAAGCGGCCTCGGTGGTCGCAGACTTGAGAAATTTTCGTCTTGCGGGAATCTTCTCGAAGATGTCTTTAACGATTATGGTCGTGCCGTCGGGTGCACCGACATCGGTGACTGTTTCGGAGCGTCCCGGTTCATAGCGGCATCCGAGAAGAGATTCTTTTGTTTTGGTGATGATCTCCGTATCGGAAACACTTGCAATACTGGGAAGCGCTTCGCCTCGGAAACCGAGGGTGCTTATCGAGAAAAGATCGGCTGCGTTTTTTAATTTGCTTGTCGCGTGAGGAAGAAACGCCTTTTTAACCTCACTCTTGTCGATACCGCAGCCGTTGTCGGTGATCCTGATAAGATCGACACCTCCGCCTTTGATCTCGACGGTGATCGTGCTCGAAGAAGCATCGATCGCGTTTTCAACAAGCTCTTTGATGACCGACGAGGGACGTTCTATAACCTCTCCGGCGGCGATCCTGTTGATCGTTTCTGTGTCAAGGATGTTGATCATTTTGTGGCCTCATTGTTCATTAATTGATCTTTGAAGCGGTTTAGGACGTTCATGCATTCGATCGGGGTGAGGCTCGTGATATCCATGTCTCTGATCTCCTTGCAGACTTCTTCTTCCGCTTTGTCTGATTGTTCCTCTGCCTTCCCGTCGAGTCTGAGCAACGGATCGTTGTCGAGCTGTTCGAAAAGGCTGAACTGACCCTCGCCTATTTTGGATCTGCGAGATCTCCTCTTGGGCGAAAGGTCGTCTTCAATCCTGTCTGTGATCGCATCACAGG
>JAEEQC010000025.1 GCA_016285135.1 Lachnospiraceae bacterium | reverse complement strand
GGAAGGATCGTTGAACAGCTCAAGAAGCTCGGTTCCTCATGTGATTGGGACCGCGAGCGCTTCACTATGGACGAGGGCTGTAACAAGGCCGTAAACACCGTATTTGCTTCATTATATAAGAAGGGACTTATCTACAAGGGTTCAAGGATCGTTAACTGGTGCCCTGTTTGTAATACTTCGATCTCGGATGCCGAGGTTGAGTACGAGGAGCAGGCTGGTCATTTTTGGCACATCAAGTACCCTCTCGTAGAGGATGACGGAAGTATCTCGAAGGAGAAGTTCCTTATCTTCGCCACAACACGTCCCGAGACAATGCTCGGCGATACCGCCGTTGCGGTTAACCCTGAGGACGACAGATACAAAGATCTTGTTGGCAAGACGCTTTGGCTTCCTTTTGTTGACAGAAAGATCCCGATCATCGCCGACAGCTATGTTGACATGACTTTCGGTACAGGTGTTGTTAAGATCACGCCCGCTCACGACCCTAACGACTTTGAGGTAGGAAAGCGTCACAACCTTCCCGAGATCAATATCCTTAACGATGATGCCACGATCAACGAGAACGGCGGCAAGTTCAACGGTCTTGACCGTTACGAAGCACGTAAGCAGATCGTTAAAGAGCTTGACGAGATGGGACTTCTTGTTAAGATCGAAGATCACGCTCACAACGTAGGCACATGCTACCGTTGCCATACAACCGTTGAGCCCATGATCAAGAAGCAGTGGTTCGTTAAGATGGACGAGCTTATCAAGCCTGCTGTTGAGTGTATCAAGAACGGCGACATCAAGCTTATTCCTCCGCGTATGGAGAAGACATATTTCAACTGGACCGACAACATCCGCGACTGGTGTATCTCGAGACAGCTCTGGTGGGGTCATCAGATTCCCGCATACTACTGCGCAGATTGCGGTCATGTAACTGTTGCGGGCGGTAAAGTCGACAAATGTGAAAAGTGCGGAAGCACACGCATCGAGCGTGATCCCGACACACTTGATACATGGTTCAGCTCGGCTCTCTGGCCCTTCTCGACACTCGGATGGCCTGAGGAGACTAAGGAACTCAAGTACTTCTATCCTACAGACGTGCTTGTTACCGGCTACGATATCATCTTCTTCTGGGTTATCAGGATGATCTTCTCCGGATATGAGCAGATGGGTGAGCGTCCGTTCAAGAGCGTTCTCTTCCACGGACTCGTTCGTGACGATCAGGGCCGCAAGATGAGCAAGTCGCTCGGAAACGGTATCGATCCCCTCGAGATCATCGACAAGTACGGTGCCGATGCACTCCGCTTCACACTCATCACGGGTAACGCACCCGGTAACGACATGCGTTTCTACATGTCGCGTGTTGAGGCATCACGTAACTTCGCAAACAAGGTTTGGAACGCATCACGTTTCATCATGATGAACATGAACCAGTGCAAAGATGCCGGCATCGAGATCGATTTCGAGGCACCCATTGACAGCGTAAGCGATATCCTTGAGGATGCTGACCGCTGGATCCTTTCGAAGGCTGCTTCGGTTGTTACCGAGGTTACCGACGCGATCGACAAGTTCGAGCTCGGTATCGCTGCTCAGAAGATATATGACTTTATCTGGGAAGAGCTTTGCGACTGGTACATCGAGATGGTAAAGGCACGCCTTTACGGTGAGGACGCTGACTCCAAGAAGGCAGCTATGTGGACTCTTTCGCATGTACTTGTTGATTCGCTCAAGCTTCTTCATCCCTACATGCCTTTCATTACTGAAGAGATCTTCTGTACCTTGAAGGAAGAACAGGGAACACTTGATAAGAACGAATCGATCATGATCGCCGCTTGGCCCGAGGGAAGCCGTGAAACACTCTTCCCCGCAGAGAGGAATGCGGTTGAACTTATTAAGGAAGCGGTTAAGGCTATCCGTACACTCCGTGTGGATATGAACGTTCCGCTTTCACGCAAGGCAGCCGTTCATATCGTATCGACAGACGGCGATGTACGTGCGGTATTTGACAGATCGAGCAGCTTCTTCGCTTCGCTTTGCGGAGCATCGAGCGTATCGACGGCTCAGGACAAGACCGGGGTAAGTGATGACGCCGTTTCGGCTGTTATCGACAGAGCTACGATCTACATCCCTCTTGAGGATCTCGTAGACCTCGAGAAAGAGAAGGAGCGTCTCGTTAAAGAGAAGGAGCGCCTTGAGGGAGAATTAAAGCGTGTCAAGGGAATGCTCGCAAACCCGAACTTCGTGAACAAGGCTCCCGCAGCCAAGCTCGAAGAAGAGAAGGGCAAGCTTGAGAAGTACACGAACATGTACGACACGGTTTGCGCAAGACTGGCTCAGTTCAAATAAAGCCGGATCGAACCGTTTAATAATGTTTTTGATCTCCCCCGTACCGTACTCCGGCACGGGGGATGTTATAATACCGAGCGGAGTGTTTGAACGAAAGACCACCCGGATGGATGCCCGGGAAAAGGGAAAGCTACATCTAAAGAGGAGCCTGATATGACCAGATTTGAGATAAGAACCGAGCGCCTTGTACTGAAGCCGCTCGGTACACAGTTCCTTGATTCGACGAACGAGTACGCACTCGATCCGGAGAATACAAGGATGATGATCTTCCTCCCGCACAAGGATTCCGACGAGACTGTCGAGTACCTTAAAAGGGTCGAGGAAGAATGGGACAAAGAAAAGCCTGAGTTTTGTGAGTTCGCGGTCATGCTCGGTGACAAACATGTCGGGACTGTGGATATAGGCCTCAGTGAGGAGGGATCGGAGCTCGGGTGGATCATAAACCGTCGCTACCAGGGACAGGGGATCGCCTACGAGGCTACGAAGGCCATGATGGATCACTTTGCACACAACTTCGGGGTAAAGCACTTTACGGCTCATTGTGATACAATGAACAAACCTTCTTATTCGCTCATGGAGAAGCTCGGCATGAAAAGAACCGGTGAATACGGCGGACGCAGGAACAGGTTTGCACAGAACGATACGTCCGAGTATCTTTACGAGCTGTTTCTGTAATCGGGCCTTGCACCCTTGCGATTTACCGTAAATATGATATAATCATCAAGTTGACCCAACCTTTTGTTTTGGGGCTTATACGTGATTAATACTGAGTAGGAAGAAGATATATATTTTATGAAAAGAGAAGATGTAAGAAACATTGCCATCATCGCACACGTCGATCACGGCAAGACAACGCTGGTCGACTGTCTGTTGCGTCAGAGCGGTGTTTTCCGCAGCAACCAGGTTGTCGAAGAGAGAGTCATGGACTCGAACGATCTTGAAAGAGAACGCGGAATAACGATCCTTTCAAAAAACACAGCCGTAAACTATAATGGAGTCAAGATCAACATCATCGACACTCCCGGCCATGCCGATTTCGGCGGTGAGGTTGAGCGTGTCCTCAAGATGGTAAACGGTGTAATACTTGTTGTAGACGCATTTGAGGGACCCATGCCCCAGACAAAGTTCGTGCTTAAGAAGGCACTTGAGCTTTCACTTCCGGTTATCGTCTGCATCAACAAGATCGACCGTCCCGAGGCCGATCCCGAGAGAGTTATCGACCAGGTACTCGATCTCTTTATCGAACTTGATGCGAGCGAGGATCAGCTCGACTGTCCTTTCGTCTACGCTTCGGCCAAGGCGGGCATCGCGATCCTTGAGCTTTCGGACAACAGAGAGAACATGAAGCCTCTCTTTGATACGATCCTTGAATACATTCCGGCTCCCGAGGGAGACCCCGATGCCGGTGCACAGGTGCTCATCAGCACAATCGATTATAATGAATATGTCGGCAGGATCGGCTGCGGTAAGGTTGACAACGGAACGATCAAGGTCGGCCAGGACGCAGTGATCGTTAACTACCACGATCCCGACAAGCAGCGCAAGGTCAGGATCAGCAAGCTCTACGAGTACGACGGACTCAAGAAGGTGGAGGTTGAATCGGCAACAGTCGGTTCGATCGTAGCGATCTCCGGTATCGATGATATCCATATCGGTGACACGATCTGCTCGATCGATAACCCCGCTCCTATACCTTTCCAGAAGATCTCGGAGCCCACGTTGTCCATGAACTTTATGGTCAATGATTCTCCTCTTGCAGGTCAGGAAGGCAAGTGGGTTACATCGCGTCACCTTCGTGAGAGACTCTTCAGAGAGCTCAACACGGACGTCAGCCTGAGAGTTGAGGAGACGGACACGACAGAGGCATTTAAGGTTTCCGGACGTGGTGAGCTTCACCTTTCGATATTGATCGAGACCATGCGCCGTGAAGGTTACGAGTTCGCAGTCAGCAAGGCACAGGTTATCTACAAGCAGGGCGAGCACGGCGAGAAGCTTGAGCCCATGGAGCGTGCCATCATAGACGTTCCGGACGAGTTCTCGGGAAGCGTTATCGAGAAGCTCAGCCAGCGAAAGGGCGAACTGCAGGGCATGAGCAATGCGGCCGGCGGTTACACAAGACTTGATTTCCTCATCCCTTCGAGAGGACTTATCGGTTACAGAGGAGAGTTCCTTACCGACACGAAGGGTAACGGCATCATAAACACGATATTTGAGGGCTATGCCCCCTACAAGGGAGACATCCCTTCGAGAAAGCAGGGAAGTCTTATCGCTTTCGAAGACGGCGTGAGCGTTACATACGGTCTCTACAATGCACAGGAGCGCGGAGTGCTCTTTATCGGCCCCGGAGAAAAGGTTTACTCCGGCATGGTTGTCGGACTCTCGGGCAAGGGTGAGGACATCGAGCTCAACGTATGCAAGCGCAAGCAGATGAGTAACACCCGCTCTTCAAGCGCTGATGAGGCTTTAAGGCTTTCGCCCCCCAGGATCCTTTCTCTCGAGCAGGCACTCGATTTCATTGACAACGACGAGCTCCTTGAGGTTACACCCACAAGCCTTCGTGTCAGAAAGAGGATACTTGACAGTACCCTTCGCAAGAGAGCAAACCGATAATGTTTCTTTGATGATTACGATCAACATAGGTCGATTAATAGGGTTGTTAAAAAAAGACAAAAGCAGTCGGGCCATTTCCCGACATGCGGCACGCGGCAGGGAAACGGCTCCCTGCAGGAAGGACTTGATATGGAGAGAAAACTCTTTACATCGGAATCGGTAACTGAAGGACATCCCGACAAGATCTGTGATCAGATCTCTGATGCGGTGCTCGACGCACTGCTTGAGCAGGACCCACAGAGCCGTGTGGCTTGTGAAACCTGTTGTACAACGGGACTTGTCCTTGTTATGGGCGAAATCACAACCAACGGATATGTGGATATACAGAAGATCGTCCGCGATACCGTTCGCGAGATCGGTTACGACCGTGCAAAGTACGGATTTGATGCCGATACCTGCGGTGTTATGGTAGCGCTCGATGAACAGTCTAGCGATATCGCCATGGGAGTTAATGTCTCGGCAGAGCAGAAGGCGGCTTCGGATATAGATATAACCGATGCCGGAAGTGTGGATGCGGAAAACGAGCTTAAAACGAGGTGTGCGCAGGCGGATCCCGACAATGTCGGCGCCGGTGATCAGGGTATGATGTTCGGCTACGCGACCAACGAGACCGAAGAGTACATGCCATATCCGATCTACCTGGCACATAAGCTTACAAGAAAGCTTGCAGAGGTCAGAAAGAACGGCACCTTAAAGTATCTTCGACCCGACGGCAAGTCGCAGGTCACTGTGGAGTATGACGAGGAAGGCAAGCCCGCGAGGATCGACGCAGTCGTTCTCTCGACACAGCATGATCCGGACGTCACCCAGGAACAGATCCATGAGGACATTAAGAAGTATGTATTCGATCCTGTTCTTCCGAAAGACATGATCGATGGCAATACAAGATATTACATCAATCCCACAGGCCGTTTTGTTATCGGAGGACCTCAGGGAGACTCGGGACTTACCGGCCGAAAGATCATCGTTGACACCTACGGCGGTTACGCACCTCACGGCGGCGGAGCATTTTCCGGAAAGGATCCCACAAAGGTAGACCGTTCGGCATGCTACGCAGCACGCTATGTGGCAAAGAACATCGTTGCGGCGGGACTCGCCGACAAATGCCAGATACAGCTCAGCTATGCGATCGGCGTAGCCGAGCCCACATCGATCAATATCGACACGTTCGGAACGGGCAAGCTGAGCGACTCGAAGCTCCTCAACATGATCAGAGAGAATTTCGATCTTCGTCCCGCAGGTATCATCAGGATGCTTGACCTGAGACGGCCGATCTACAAGCAGACAGCGGCATACGGCCACTTCGGACGTACCGACCTCGATCTGCCGTGGGAGAAGCTTGACAAGGCAGAGATACTTCGTGCGCAGGCATAAGCGTTAATACAATACATATCAAAAGAAATAAAGAGGAAAAGACGATGGAACAGGAAAAGAAGCAGGTTGAAGCGATCACCTCGATGAGTGAGGATTTCGCGCAGTGGTATACAGACATCGTTATCAAGGCGGAACTTACAGACTATTCGTCGGTTAAGGGATGTATGGTCATCAAGCCCGCCGGATATGCTATCTGGGAACTCATCCAGAAGCAGCTCGATGAGAGATTCAAGGAAACGGGCGTTGAGAATGTTTATATGCCCATGTTCATCCCCGAGTCGCTTCTTGAGAAAGAGAAGGACCATGTCGAGGGCTTCGCGCCCGAGGTTGCATGGGTAACTCAGGGCGGACTTGAGCCCCTTCAGCAGAAGCTTTGCGTACGCCCCACCTCTGAGACGCTTTTCTGCGACCTCTACAGGAACATCGTTCATTCCTACAGAGACCTTCCCAAGGTCTACAACCAGTGGTGCAGCGTTGTTCGTTGGGAGAAGACCACACGTCCTTTCCTTCGTTCGAGAGAGTTCCTCTGGCAGGAGGGTCACACCGCACATGCTACGGCCGAGGAGGCTGAGGCACGTACGATCCAGATGCTCGACGTTTATGCGAACTTCTGCGAGGAAGTCCTTGCTATCCCCGTTGTAAGAGGACAGAAGACTGATAAAGAGAAGTTTGCGGGCGCAATGGCCACATACACGATCGAAGCGCTCATGCATGACGGCAAGGCACTTCAGTCCGGAACGAGCCACAACTTCGGTGATGGCTTCGCACATGCATTTGACATTCAGTACACGGATAAAGACAACAAATTATCATATGTTCACCAGACATCGTGGGGTATGACCACCAGACTTATCGGTGCAGTGATCATGGTTCACGGCGATGACAGAGGACTTAAGCTTCCTCCGAAGATCGCACCCACACAGGTTGTCATCATTCCCATCATGCCGAACAAAGAGGGCGTTATGGAAACCGCAGGCAAGCTCGCTGACAGCCTGAAGGCAAAGGGTATCAGAGTTAAGATCGACGATTCCGACAAGCGTCCCGGCTTCAAGTATTCGGAGCAGGAGATGAGAGGCTTCCCCGTAAGACTCGAGGTTGGCCCCAAGGATATCGAAAGAGGTGTCTGCGTTGCCGTAAGACGTGATACTCTCGAGAAGACAGAGTTCGCGCTCGATGAAGTTGCAGATAAGACGGCAGAGCTTCTCGATACCATCCAAAAGGATATGCTCGAGACAGCAAGAGCACACAGAGACGCTCATACATACGAAGTAACTACATACGACGAGTTCGTCGACACCATCAACAACAAGCCCGGATTCATCAAGGCTATGTGGTGCGGCGATCAGGCCTGTGAGGACAAGATCAAAGAAGATACGGCAGCAACATCGCGTTGCATCCCCTTCGGAGATCACAAGGCCATCAGCGACAAGTGCGTTTGCTGCGGCCGTCCCGCTAAGAAGCTCGTATATTGGGGAAGGGCCTATTAACCACCAAAACCTGAGAAGCGAGTTATGATAAAATTTTCGAATCACGGCAGTGACGATGAGAATTTTATGCATGTTGTATGGGAGAAAAACACTTTATGATAGATTTTGACGAAGAAGTATCAAGATTTGAAATGAGCCAGGAAACGGACGGTGTGGAGGAAAACATCCTTCAGACCGAGATAAAGGATCTGGCTGATCTGCTCGATCAGTTCACAGGTGGATATCAGTATGAACAATAAGCCTTATGACAAGCTCATGAGGATATCCGCCCGCCTTTACAACGATGGTCTGGAAAAGGCGAGAGTCAGGGACCTCACGGGTGCCGCTGAGTCGCTCAGACGAAGTCTCTTATATAACAAGTGCAATACCGAGGCGAGAAACCTCCTCGGTCTTGTTTATTATGAGCAGGGAGAGGCTGTAAGCGCTCTTACGGAGTGGGTTATAAGCAGAAATCTTGACAACTACGAAAACGACGCGGACTATTTTCTCGAGCGTATTCAGGACGATCCCGATGAGCTCGGGAACATCAACGCCGCAGTCAGGAAGTATAATCTCGGTCTTGAGGCAGCGAGGGTTGGCAACATCGACACTGCCGTCATACAGCTAAAAAAGGCGGTCGCGACATATCCTCATTACGTCCGCGCCATGAAGCTTCTCGGACTTCTCTACATCAGACAGGAAGAGTATCAAAAGGCAAAAAAGATCCTCGTCGAAGCGAGGGCGATCGACCATACCGATACCGACGTCCTGCGTTACCTTGCGGAGGTTGAAAGGTATCTCGTTCCCGAACCGGCCCGAACCGGACTCTTTCAGACACAGTCTGCCGCAGAGACGGAATTTGACGAGGAGATGGGTATCGAGCATTCGAGGAGAAGTCTTCTTTCGCTTCTTTTCAACGATGAAAAGCCCAATATGCTCCTGTTCGTGAACCTGGTAGTCGGAGTACTGATCGGAATCCTGGTCGTATACTATCTGATAGTTCCTTCCAAGGAAGCACAGATCAGGGAGGAGTACAACGCGAGCAAGGTCGACTACAGCAGTGAGCTGAGCGCCAAGAATGCGGCGATCACGCAACAGGAGAAGGAGATCACGAGCCTGAGAAAACAGGTGTCGGAACTGACGACGCAGCTCAACGGTATCTCGTACGATACGATCGAGATAGCGGTCGGTGACGAAACATTTTCTTCGTTCTTTGACGCGTGGAGCGAGTACAACGAGCTCAAATCAAGAGAATACACGGACGAAGAACTGAAAAAGCTCTCGATCGACCTTTGGTCGCTTGACCTTAAGGGTATACAGAGCAAGTACGCACAGGACATTCTTTCAAAGATGCGTGAGGACATATATCCCCTTGCTGCAAAGCTTGTCTATAAAGAAGGAAAAGAATACCTCGATGAGGATAAGATCCCCGAAGCGGTTCGGTACTTGAGCGCCGCATCCGACTTTGATCCGGAATCCGATGTCGCACTTTACTACCTCGGAAAGGCACTTGAGGAAGACGGTCAGTACAATGAAGCGATCTACTGCTACAGACACATGCTGACGGTTGCTCCCGGATCGACCCTCAGAGACTACATCCCTCAGAGGCTTGAGTTCTGCGAAGAGAAACTCAGAGAACTCGGGGAGCAGGAAGAAGTTCCCGAGGGTGAAGAAGCCGAAGACTCTTACGAAGATGAATAGGATCTGAGTTGAATGAGCCGGGGAGGCTTCTGAAATTAAATGTTTAAAGTAAAACAGCTATCAATAAAGAGCGGCCGACAGGGCCGCTCTTTTATGTTCTGCTATTAAATCGAAGATATCTATGGTGTTTCGCCGAAGATATTTGCGGTCAGTTCAGCTCTTCCGTCCACAGTACGCAGCGGTTCCTGCCGTGCTGCTTAGCGTGGTAGAGAGCCTTGTCGGCGTGCTCGATGAGGTCGACACGCTCGAGAGAGCTGTTCCAGATCGAGATACCGATACTGATCGTGACGGAAACCATCGTGACTTCCACACCGTCGTTGAAGGCGATGGTCGAATTCTCGACGGACTGGCGAAGGTTCTCCGCAATCTCAAGCGCCGATGCGGGGTCGCTCGTGTCGAGCAGGATAACGAACTCCTCACCACCGTAACGGCAGGGAACTCCGTGCTCGCCGCTCACTCGCTTCATGACGCCCGCGATCATCTTGAGAACCTTGTCTCCGAAAGGATGACCGTAGGTATCGTTGAATTTCTTGAAGTAGTCTACGTCGATCATGAGAGCCGAAAGCTCGATGGAACTCTCGCTCGTTCTGTCCATGATAAGGTTGTCGAGATAAGAACGACCGTAGATGCCTGTAAGTCCGTCTGTGATAGCTCTGTGGTAGAGACGGGCGTTCTCGATGGGAGCACCGCCCTGGTTGGCGATGAATTCCATGGTCTCAAGATAATCATCACTGAATATCTGTCTTACAAGTCTTGAATCAAGGTAGATGACTCCGAAAAGAACACCTCTTACGAACATGGGCATGGCCATGGCTGATTTGATGCCGTAGCGGACCATGTTGGTGTAGTGCTTGCGGAATTCGTCGGACTGCATGTCGTTGATAACGATGGGACGCTTGTTCTTTTCAACTTCCTCGAGCATCCAGTCGTACGTGTTTGTATCAAAGTTGCCGAGATTGTAAACCGAGGCAACGTACAGTCTCTTTTCTCCGTTTTCGGGGTACAGGAAGAGGATACCTCTTTCCGCACCGACAAGTTCAACCGCATCCTTAAGGATCCTCTTCTGGAGCTCTTCAAGCTCGAGGGTCGAGGTAAGGATACTGCCGAGGTGAAGGAGCGTGTTGACCTTGCGGTCAACGTTCATGCGGTTACGTCTGGCTGTAACGTTCGCAATGAGAGAGTTCTCCTTGAAATCGTCCTGATAACGCTCTGCAATAATGGCTTCACACTGTTTGAGATATACCGAGGAGGAGAGTGACGAGAATGTCATGTACGCCTCGAAGGTATAATAACGTGCTTCGTGGTTGCGGTGCTGCGATGTAAGGAAGCAGCCGTATTCGTAGTCTATGAGTGCCGATTCGTAACGGATACCGGAATCCGCAGCAAGAGCCGAAGCTTTCCTGTAGAAGGAATCGGCCTTTTCAAGCCTGTTGAGCAGGATCGAGTAAAGAGCGTTCGCTCTGTATGCCGAGAAGATGAGGTTCGGTCTGCCCTCAACCTGAGTGAAGGCTTTGTCACAGAGAGAACCGATATCGAGCTCGTGACTGTGGATCTCGTTCATGGCGAGGTCACCGCGTTCC
The DNA here is from genome assembly GCA_016285135.1 of Lachnospiraceae bacterium. Taxonomy (GTDB): domain Bacteria; phylum Bacillota; class Clostridia; order Lachnospirales; family Lachnospiraceae; genus RUG11977. Next base: position 10,203 of record JAEEQC010000025.1, on the reverse strand, counting down.
GTATCAAGAAGCTTGATCTTGGCGATACAGAGATAACCGTAAAGCGAGGCCGTAAACTCTTTGACGAAATCGTTTGTTTCGTAGTAGATCCTGGCTGCGTCAAGGTACTTGACGGCGTCGCGGTACTTGCACTGCTCTATGAGAAGCTCTCCGTATGTGAGGTTGAAGAGCGTGGTCATGTAAGGAAGCCTCATCTGACCGACGAGCATCTCACATCTTGAACTGATCTCGGAAGCCTTGGGGTAATTTCCGCGGTGGGTGTAGCTTCTGATGAGTGCAGAGTAAGCCTGGCACTGTGCGAGGCTGTCTTTGATCTTTTTGGAGATCTCGATGACCTCGAGTGAAAGCTTTTCACACTTCTCGTAGTCTCCGGCGTAGAGATAAGCCAGTACGAGGAAGGAGTTGGTATTGTTGATCTCCCAAAGGTCTCCGAGCTGAGTGAAGCTCTCAACGGCCTCGAGGAAGAACTTAATGCTTCGTTCCGTGTCACCCTGGCAAAGCTTGCACAGACCCGAGAAGAACAGGCTTCTGGCGATTCCGAAGCTGTCGTTGTTGGAACGGCGCAGCTTAAGAGAAAGATGCTGTGCGGAATCCGACAGGGCATCTTCTCCGTGGAGCAGATAGTAGAATGAAAGCGCCGAGTACGCTGTGGCCATCTGTACGGAAGAGCCAAAGTGCTTCATGGTGAACCGATAGAGCTGCAGGCAGACGTAGTCGAAGCGTGTCATGTCGCTGTATGAGAAGACCCAGCACAGCAACTCAAAGATCGAAACGGTGGTAACAGCCTTTTCAAGTTCTTCTCCCATGAGGGGTGCCTTGTACGCTTCGGCAGCCTTCATGTTCTTGCTGAGAAGCGACTTGCTGACCTTGAGAAGCATCGAGGAGGACTTGATCGTAAAGCTGTTCTTGGGGAAGCTCTGACCGATGTAATCGAGAGCCTTGATAAGAACATCCTCTGCCTCTCTGAAGCGGCTCTGTCTGTAATATCCGAGTCCGATAAAGTAGAGAAGTCTGGCTATCTGTGTGTTGTCACGGAGGAGCGCCAGCAGATCGTTGGCAGCATCGATCGCGTCATCGAAACGGCCGCATGTGAGGTAGAGCTGAACAAGAGCACGCTTACACTCCTTCCACTCGGCGTTACCTGTGGAGGCCTGTCCTTCGAGGAGGCGAAGAGCCGTCAGGAAGTAGTCTATGGCGGAATCAACGGCATTGGATGCAAGAGCTGCGCGGGCAGCCGTCATAATATGAGTGCGAAGGTCGGCATTCGCACGGGCTGCGTTAAGGTGGCTGCAAAGAGCGAAGATGTCGGCGGGACGCGCGTCGATCGTAAGCTCGATGGCCTTGGCTATCCAGAAATGAAGGCTCTCGAGTCTGGGCTTCTCGATACGGGAAGCGATGGCGTCGTAAATATCGTTGTGCGCAAATACCAGAATGTTCTTCGAAGAACTGAACTCAATGAGGTGTCTCTGAAGCGGGATGTCAAGCATGCGGAGTAGCTCGTCGACTTTCAGGTCGGTAACGATCGAGAGAAGATTGAGGTGGAACTCCGTACCGATGACCGAAGCGATCTCGAGAAGAGAGATCGTGTCCTCGTCGAGACTGTTGATGCGTCTCTCGATGATCTGCTGCATGTCACTGACGGAATTGAGAGACTTAAGCTGTTCCCAGTTCTGCTCGAGACGTCCGCCGCTTATGGAGATAACATCATCCTCAAGCATGGAATGGATGATGTTGACAGCGTAGTAGGGGTTGCCCTCGGTCTTGGGCAACAGGTATGAAGCGAGAGCCTGACTGTCGTCGTGACTGAGGTTTAAGAGGTCCTTAAAGAAGCCTGCGAGTCTGGCCTCGTCGTACGGGAAGAGATCAAAGAAATTGTTGAACCCTCTCTCGATAAGGCTGTCAAGGAAACTCTTAAGGTAGTCGTTGTCGGCCGAAAGGTTGTTGCTGTATGAACATATGATGAAGACCCTGTACGAGGAGACGCTGCGTGCGATCTCTTCGATGAGTGCAAGACTGGCAGGGTCGGCATTATGAATGTCGTCGAAGATATAAACGAAAGGCTTCTTCTGTGTGTAGAGCGAGAGGAAGAAGGCAGACAGCTGCATGAGTGTGTGCTGCTGATCCTTGAACATCTCGGGCTCCGCGAGACCGCCGGTCCTCTTGGGGAGAACATTGCGCATCTCGGGGCAGAACGAAAGAACGGTGTCGACACTGCCCGAGAGCAGTCCGGCAAGGCGGCGTCCTTCGGTAACCTGAAGCTTTCTGTCGTACTTGTTGAAGAGGCTCAGATAATCATCGAGGATCTCGCTGAATCCCGAATAGGGCACGGGTGATGAGATCTGCGAGAAATGACACCTGAAGAAAGGAACGGAAGCAGCCACAAGCTCGGAGCAGAGGTTCGAGAACAGGTCGCTCTTACCGCAGTTCTTGGGACCCCTCAGCAGATAAAACGCTCCGCCCTTGTCAAAGGCTTTGGTCACGAGAGTCTTGATATCGTTGAGCTCGTTACGTCTGCAAAGGTACTTTGAATCCGACTCGAGAGCTTTAAGGATGCTTGTGCCGCCCGATGAGAAAAGGTCGCTGCCCGGAGCTCCCGCAAGGAACCTGTCGATATCGCTGATAAGCTCGTTGCATGTTCTGTAACGCTGGTCGGGGTCCTTTGCGAGAAGCTTGGTAATGATCCTCGAGACCTCACTCGAGAGACCGCTGACCACCTCCTGCGGAGGACGTATCGGAACGGCAACATGCTGGTAAACCATGCTGTCGATGCTGTCGGAGTGGAACGGGAGTGCGCCTGTGATAAGCTGGTACAGAAGGGCACCGAGAGAATAAAGGTCCGAACGGCCGTCAATCTTGGTGTCAAGAAGTCCGGTCGCCTCGGGAGCCATGTAACCGAAATGTTCGTCGACCTGCTTGCCTGTTGAGGAAGAGTAGTCGATCATGTATGAAAGTGCAAAGTCAAAGAGTTCGGCCGTGAGCTCGCCCTGTTCGTTCTCTCTGAGTGCGACGCATTCGGCGCTTATGTTGCGGTGGTAGATGTGCTGGTCGTGGGCGTATCTGAGAGCATAAGCAAGCTGACGGATGAGCTTGAGAGCCGTAACGGTATCAAGCCTCCCGTACTTTTCGAGATGCTTCGAGAGAAATGTGTGATTGTGGTACTCGTAGATGGAACAAACGGTGCTGGCGTAGTTGCCGGTCTCAAGCATCGTCAGGATGCCGGGAGCCTCGAAATGGCGGATCACGCCGATATCTTTGCCGTAGCAGATTTTATCGATCTCAAATTTGGTGATGGCGGAGGGATTGACGAGACGGATCAGAACATCACGGTTCGCCGCAAGGTCATGACCGATCAAAGACGTACTGAAAACGCCCTCTTCGAGCGTGCGTTCGACCTGATATCTGTCGAAAAAAATGACGTTCTCGTACGGATCCATCAGGGAGCCTCCTCCTTTACCCCATAGTCAATATTGATTATATAAAAAAATAGGTAAAAAGACAAGGCTGATTTCGCGTTTTATCGGGTCGGTTTTAAACTTTTGTTTGTTTTTGTACGGCAGGTAAGGACAGAAACGGAAGGTTCTCACAGATGCTGATCAGAACCTGTGCGGGCAGGTAGAAGACCCATGTGAAGAACATCGCGACGGAATGGGTCCATTCGGGCAGGTATGATTGCCAGCCGAACATTTCGTACGCGTTTCGGAACAAAACGTTCAGATCGCACATCACAAAAAGCGACAGTCCGATCGCGAACAGAAGACCGGCTTTTGAGGGACGGGCTTTATGGTTCTTCCAGCTCCTGCATGTATTGAGTGCGAATGTGAAAGCGTAGTATATGACAAATGCAACAAGAAGTAAGGTCCCCGTGCCGTTGTTCACATATGCGTTACGGAAAAAAACACAGATGACGGCAGTCGAAAGAATGATCGGGATCAGCAGTACCCGAAGCTGCTTTTTCGCTGAAACCGTATAAACCGAATAGAGCGTCTGGGTGATGCAGAAAAAGAACAGACCCCAAAGAAACTGACCCGTGAAGAGGAGAAAAACATCCGCACAGGCGGTGAAAAAGAGGGCTCCTGTTATGAGAAAGCGTTCGCTGCCGTGATGCTTTACGCAGAAAACAAGAGAATTTCCCACGCAGAGAATGATGCCGGAATATTTGATGATGTCCGACATCCCCGGCAGGCAGTCTGTCAGATCAAGTATTATGAATGTGAGGTATATGACTGCCTCTGCGCCGATAAATAGTGCCAAGTGAAAACCTCCTGCGTACAATGAACCACTGTTTGATAAATGATTATAAAACTCATGGACGTTAATGTCTATTATTTTTCCTTGACATTTCCGAACCCCGGTTTCATAATAACATAGGTTTGATTACGAGGTGTGGCTCAGTTTGGTAGAGCGCTACGTTCGGGACGTAGAGGTCGCGTGTTCGAATCACGTCACCTCGATCGGGCCGGATTATCCGGCCCGTTTGTTTTGTGAGACAAACGAAGAGCCGGACCGCTCCAGCGGTCCGATCATAAAGAGGAGGTTAGGATGCAGGAATTTGACAATGTTTTCGTTTTTGACCATCCCCTTATTCAGCACAAGATTTCACTGATGAGGGACATCAACACCACTACGAAAGATTTCAGGGAACTTGTTTCCGAAGTCGGCATGCTGATGGCTTATGAAGTTACAAGAAACTTCGAGCTTGAGGATTGGGATGTCGAGACTCCCATATGTAAGACTACGGTAAAGGTTCTTTCGCATAAAAATAAAGTCACACTTGTTCCGGTACTGAGAGCCGGACTCGGAATGGTTGACGGCTTCCTCAAGATCCTTCCTCAGGTGCGCGTGGGGCATATCGGTCTTTACCGCGATCATGATACAAAAATGCCGGTTGAATACTACTGCAAATTACCGGATGATGTGGCTGATACACAGGTTATTCTCCTTGACCCGATGCTTGCAACGGGCGGTTCGGCAGTCGCAGCCACGAACTTCATCAAGCAGAGGGGCTGCAAGAACATCAGATGGGTGTCGATCATCTCGGCTCCCGAAGGTATCAAGGCACTTCACGAGGCTCATCCCGATATCCCTGTTTTCTGCGGCTGTGTTGATGAGAAACTCAATGAGAACGCCTATATCGTACCCGGTCTCGGTGACTGCGGCGACAGACTTTTCGGAACAAAATGATACTGAATACATCAGCAAAAACTCCTTCCGGACGGAAGGAGTTTTTGCGATAAACGAAGGCCGTCTTTTGAAACTTGTTTGTAAAAAGACGGCTGAGTGAACATCCTCTCCGATACGTTCACTCGCGGGCATTGGCCATAAAAGGCCCGATAACGGAAGAATCAAAATCCTTCGGATAGATGTAGAGATTGTCCGAGAGGATCTCCTCCGGCGGAACCGTCGTTTGGTTGACTTCCCTGACCATGTCACGAAGATAATCCGTTCCGTCATCGTAGTAGGGAACGATGATGACTTCGTTGACGGAGCTGGGTAGCACGTAATAATCGCTCCCGAGCGTTTCCCTGATCTTTTCGAGGACTCCGGGATAAAGGATAGCACAGGCCCCGTAGAAACCGTTTGAGTTCGTGAGGACCATCATCGGAGTGTGGAAGGATCCGGCATCGGCGAACAGCGGGAAAGCGGATTCGGGGAATCTGTTCCTACGCAGGATGTCCAGTATGAGCTCGTCGATCTTTTTAAAGGACGAGGGGAAAAGCTTCGGAGTGTTCCGGACGGCGTGGGACAGGAGCTGCCCGGCGTCGAGCCCGAGCATCGAAGCTATCCTGTGGTCGATCTTAACATCACCCGAATCCTCGTCCGGGAGTGAGACCGTCAGACAGAATATGACGGCCAGATCGAGTATCCTGAAATGCGGGTACGTGTCGAGGATCTCACTGTTGCGCTCGTAGTTGACAAGCCGGAAAATGATCCTGTCATAAAGCTGCCCGGGATCGGTGTACAGATACTCGAGTTCTGAAGTTTCGCATTCTGAGCTTTCGTATGCGGCTTTGATCCTTTCGGTGATCGCGTCGATATCCATCACACCTCTTTTGTAGGATGTGAACAGTCCGTCAACTCTGATGTTTGGGGAAAGCCGGCGCTCGGGATGTCGTAAGGTGATGCAGGGATATGTGACCTGGTTGTTCTTTCTCTGCTCGGAAGTGGTGACCTCGACCTCGGGACCGAGTAACAAAGAAACGCTCTTGATGAGTGCGTGGGTGAAACCGTCCATATCAAGGACGGGTGCTGATGAAACGTTCATTTGACCTCTTTCTTTCGGAAAGCGGCGGTGATCCTGAGCTACATGTTAGCATTCGGAAAACGGTATGTCTATGTGCGTTTTTCACGAATCGGACCCCTCGTTTTTGTGCATATTGCCGATGATCTTTTTTGTGTACGGATAATGATCGGTTACAGGATAAACCAACCTTGTAAACAGAACATGAATGTGGTAAACTCAACTATGTATAGTATAAGACAAACGCGGTCGGAAATAACCGACGGCGCAGAGGGGGTTCAGTGTCATGCGGCTTTTACAGGAAAGGATCGCCAGGGACGGTATCGTTAAGGCGGGAAACGTTCTGAAGGTGGACAGTTTTCTTAATCATCAGATCGATGTGGAGCTGCTTGACGAGATAGGAAAAGAGTTCGCGAGACTGTTTAAAGGGGTCAGATGTACAAAGATCCTTACGATAGAGGCATCGGGTATTGCCGTTGCATGTATGGCGGCAAGGTATTTCGGCAACGTTCCGGTAGTGTTCGCCAAGAAATCTCAGAGCATCAATCTCGAGGGCGATTCTTATGTCACCAAGATCGAATCCTTCACCCACAAGAGAGTATATGATGTGATCGTTTCCAAGAAATATCTGAGCAGTGACGATCATGTCATCATCATTGACGATTTTCTTGCCAACGGCTGTGCCCTCATGGGACTTACCGACATTGTAAAGAGTGCCGGAGCGACGGTCGAGGGTATCGGGATCGTTATCGAAAAAGGCTTCCAGAGCGGCGGACAGATCATCAGAGAGATGGGGATACCGCTTCACTCGCTCGCTATAGTCGAGTCGATGGACGATGCGACGGGGACTGTTAAATTCAGAGAAGAATGATCCGGCTTTTCGGGATCGGAGACATAAACGTTAAAGGACAGGGTACAGAGCTTCTATGGAGAAGAACGACAAGAATGAAAAGATAATCGTAGACCGCAGAAACAGCGGCGCATGGAGAAAGTATGTGGTATGGGGAGTGCTGGCGTTTCTCGTACTTGCGGCAGCCATTGTCCTTGTTTTCCTTTTTGTTCAGAAAGATGATTTCTCGGATACTTTCGACAAGCTGACATCCGCACTTGCGCCCGTCTTTGTGGGCGGTGTCATGGCCTATGTCATGAACCCTCTGATGTCGTTCTTTGACAGGAAGATCTCACATTTCCTGCTCAAGAGAGTCAGAAAGAAGAAACGCGCCCTTTCGTTCTCAAAGGGTTTAAGCCTTTTATTAACGCTTATAGTAGTCGCCCTCATCCTCGGCGTGCTGGTTTACATGCTTGTCCCCGAGATCACATCTACGGTAGACAGACTTGTCGAAGAAGTCCCCGGCCAGGCCGAGAACTTCCTTGAGTGGTTCAAGTCGACTGTGGGTGACGGATCGTGGTTCGGAAACGCGCTTGCTACCGTGGTTGAGAAGATCACAGCGTGGGTCGAGGACTTCGTTGAGAACGGACTGTTCTCCTTTGCGGGCGGGCTTATCGGATCGGTTGCTTCGGGAGTACTGAGTGTTTTCGGCATCATCTACAACATAGTGATCGGTTTCGTGTTCAGCATTTACATCCTTCTTTCGAAGGAGAGGTTTACCGCCAGCACGAAGAAGTTTGTCTTTGCGGCATTTAAACGCAAGAGAGCGAACAGGATCATCAGGACGGCCAGGGCATGTCATCACAAATTCACGGGAGCGATCACCGGTAAGATCCTTGACAGTGCCATCGTCGGAGTGCTCTGCTTTGTCGGTATGACGCTTTTCAAGTTCCCTTATGCGGCACTTATCAGCGTCATCGTCGGAGTGACGAACCTGATCCCGTTCTTCGGACCCTATATCGGTGCGATCCCGAGTGCGCTTTTGATACTCTTTGTCGATCCGCTTCAGTGCCTTTGGTTTGTTATCTTTATCATTGTGCTTCAGCAGATCGATTGCAATATACTTGATCCCAAGATCGTCGGAGATTCTATCGGGCTTTCGGCGTTTTGGGTTCTGTTCTCTTGTGTTGTCTTCGGAAGCCTGTTCGGCATCCTCGGACTCCTTCTCGGTGTTCCGGCGATGGCGTGCCTGCACATGATCTTTGGGGAGATCACCGACGAGAGGCTTCACAGGAAGGGTCTGCCTACAAGGACGGTGGAGTATCTGTCCATTGACAGCGTTGACGAAACCGAGATGGTACTCATCAGCACCGGGGGGAAGACGGGAGAAGCAGATATAAGCGTTTCGGAGACCGAAAAAAAGGAAGGATCCGACATAAGAGCTTCGGCAACTGAAGATAAGGATGAACCCGAAGAAAAAGAAAACGAGAAAAACAAATAAAACAGTAATTGAGAGGTTTTTTGAGGTATGGCTAATTTACTGAGCCCCGACAGCAAAGTAATGACGGGGATAAATAAGGTTGTTGATATGATCTGGCTGAGCTTGCTCTGGTGCTTGTTCTGCCTGCCCGTTGTGTGGATATTCTTTGTACTGTCGATGATGACAAGCTTCGGTACAAACCCCGAGGCCTCGTACGAAGCATACAGGACGATCACGGGCCTTGAGGCGACAACCGATATGGAGGTGCTCACATTCCTTATCCGCGATCTGGATCTGATCCTCATGATCGAGATGCTCGTGAGAGGAGTGATCATCGGACCCACGACGGCAGCTCTTTATTACACGATCGTCAAGACTGTCAGACGTGAGCGCGGTTATGCGACAAGGACTTTCTTCCACGGCATCAAGGTCAACTTTAGGACCGGAGCTCCCGCATCGATGCTCCTCGTTATCTTCGGGATCCTGATGATAATCGATTTCAGGTATATAGACCTTATCCAGGGTGACGATCCGACCTTCTCGAGCGTACTGAATATTGCGCTCCTGGTCGTTTGCATATTTGTATTGTTCATTATGGTGTGGCTGTTCCCGATACTTTCGCGATTCACCATCGGACTCAAGGCTCTGTTTAAGAATGCGATGCTCATATCCATCAAGCATTTTATCGGATCCTTTGTTGTCGGCGGCGGGATCGTGCTGGTGTTCTGGTTCATATTCACATTTGCGGGAGATATGTCGAGCATATTGATACTCTTCCCGTTCATATTGCCGGCCGGTATTGCTCTTTTGTCATCATTCATCATAGAACCGGTACTCAAAAAGTACACAGGGTCGCAGAATCAAGCCGCTGCTGCGTCCAAGGATGACAGTGACGGTGAAAGTATCGTTGTTGCGGAGGATCCCGAAGCAGATTCTTCTACGGATGAGTGGTACATGGAATAATTTGAGGAGGTTTACTGTATGGTTGAAGAGAACGATGTTCTATACAAGTACATGAACTGGGGTGCCATGGAGGCGCTGGTATACTCCGAACATGACGATCCTCATTCGTGGCTGGGGCCGCACGAGACCGAAGAGGGAACTCTTGTCAATGCTTTCCTTCCTACGGCCAGAGAGGTCGGTGTCGTTGTGGGAAAGACCGAGTATCCCATGACAAGTGTGGACGATTCGGGCAATTTCTCTGTTCTTATCGAAAAGGGCAAGGTTGGGAACTACAAGCTCGACATCACATACAGAGACGATTCGAAGGCGCTTATATACGATCCTTACAGCTTTCCAAAGCAGGTTTCGGAGGAGGACGAGGACAGATTTATCCGCGGGGTCCATTACGAGATCTATGAGAAGCTCGGAGCGCATGTGCGCACCATCAACAGAGTAAAAGGAACATATTTCGCTGTTTGGGCACCGAACGCACAGCGCGTGAGCGTCGTCGGTGATTTCAATACATGGGACGGGAGACGTCATCCCATGAGAAAGCTTCGCGCAGCCGGTATCTTTGAGCTCTTTATCCCGGGACTTACCGAGGGAGCGATGTACAAGTACGAGATCAAAGCGCAGAGCGGTCTCACCTACCTCAAGGCTGATCCTTATGCGAACGGCACGGAGATGAGACCCGGAAATGCATCCATTGTCACT
>JAEEQC010000174.1 GCA_016285135.1 Lachnospiraceae bacterium | reverse complement strand
ATCTCGATAAGTCCGTCCTGAAGGTCCTTGGGATGAACAAACTTCCAGCTGTCAACGATCCCGACTTCCTTTAAAAGAGCACCACATGCAAGTCCGTCAAAATCTGATCTTGTAATAAGTCTCATAATAAACTCCTATCCTATCCTGAACTCCCGCGCCCAAATGTACAATCGTCAAAAAACGAAGTTCGCTTCACTTTTTGACGACTTCCTCTTTGTTAAGCGAATACTTAAATCATGTTACTCATTATATCATATATCAAAAATCTGTAAAGTCGCCAAATATTGCGATTCTGCTTCCGCAAAATGACCACCTACTCCACCAGGCAAACCGCGCTTGCTTTCATACCCTCGCCGGTGCCCGTAAATCCCAGTCCTTCCTCGGTCGTTGCCTTGACATTAACAAAGTCCTTATCAAGGCCCGTTGCCCCGGCTATGTTTTCACGCATTTCTTCTATATAGGAAGAAAGCTTCGGTTTCTGGGCCATGATCGTCGCATCGATATTAACCGGCTTAAGGCCCTTTGACGCAAGGATCTTCATCACTTCCTCAAGAAGCACGATACTCGAAGCCCCTTTATATCGCTCATCCGTATCGGGGAAGTGGTATCCGATATCACGCTCACCCGCCGCACCGAGCAGTGCATCCATAACGGCATGCACGAGCACATCGGCGTCCGAATGGCCGAGAAGTCCCTTCTCGTAAGGAATTTTTACTCCTCCGAGCACAAGATCCCTGCCCTCGACAAGTCTGTGTACATCATAACCCTGTCCTATGCGCATAAAGTCTCCTCTGCCTGACCGAAACGTCCCTCACGGTCCTTTTACGTTTAATCCACAACCGTCCGGAAGATTTTCCGACTATCACGAACGAAGTACAATATCAAGCTTCTCCTTAAGAGCATCAAGGATCTTCTTAACCTCACCCTCGATGATCTCATCGGTGAATTCTGTATCCGCGGGTGTAAATACAACGCTGTATGCAAGGCTCTTCTTGCCTGCGGGAAGCTGTGCGCCCTCGTATATATCGAAGAGGCTGACTTCTGTCACATATGCGCTTGATGCCTTAATAACATCCTCAACTGCGCCGGCTGTGACGGTCTTGTCCATGACGAGCGCAAGGTCACGCTTCTCAACAGCAAACTTCGGAAGCGGAACGAAGACTCTCTTCTTACCGAACACGCCCTCGAGCGCCTTGACATCGATCTGTGCAACGTACATGGGCACGCGCGCGTCGAGCTCATCGGCGATCTCGTAGAGAACCTGGCCCATGAAGCCGATCTCTTTTCCGTCATATGTGACCTTCGCGGTTCTTCCGGGATGAAGGAAGGTGTTCGTTGTCGCTTCATATCTGAAGGTTATGTCAAGAGCGTCCGCAACAGTCTCCACAAGTCCCTTGAGTGAGAAGAAGTCCTCGTCCTCACCGAACACGCCGATGCAGAGAGTCTCTCTCTCGTCGGGGTACTCCTTAAGAGGAAGCTCCTTCGCAAAGAACCTGTTACCGAGCTCAAAGATCCTTCCGGAAAGCGTTCCGCGCTTCTGGTTTCTGGCCATGGCTTCGAGCATCTGAGGTACAAGGGTCGTTCTCATAAGCGAAAGATCAACGTTTATGGGATTGATGAGCTTGATCGCATGTCTCTCGGGCGCATCCTCGGGAAGCTTTATAAGATCAAGGTCCGAAGGAGAGAAGAACGAATAGTGTATTCCCTCATATGCGCCTGCCGCGCAGAGAGCGTTCTTGATCTTGAGGCCGGTCTTCTGAGCGAGGTTAAGTCCACCGGGGGTAACCGCAGCCGTGGGCATAAGCGTAGGAGTGATATGGCTGTAGCCGTACATCCTGATGATCTCTTCCGCAACGTCCTGGTAGGACTCCATGTCCTCGCGGTACGCGGGAACCGACAGAGTGAGCTCGTCGCCGTTTATCACGGGGTCAAACGCGAGGCCCTTAAGGATGCGCTCGATGTCTGCCGTGGGAACTTCGATGCCGAGTACTCCGTTTACCTTCTTTATGCTGACGGTGAGCTTTGAGGGCTCAACCGAATTGCCTGTATTGACATCGAAATGAGTGGACGAAGGGGTTCCGCAGCCGAGCTCCTCCATGAGGTGGAGCGCACGCTTCATGCCCATAACCGTTGCGTACTCATCAACGCCTTTTGCATATCTCGCGCTTGAATCGGAGCTCTGACCGAGCGCACGTGAGCTCTTGCGGATGTTGTCGCGGGCGAACTTCGCCGACTCGAACATAACTGCTGCCGTGGTGTCGAGGATCTCGGAGTTGAGACCGCCCATGATACCTGCGAGAGCAACGGGTCTCTCACCGTCACAGATCACGAGGTTGTCATGAGTCAGGGCGAACTCTTTCTCGTCGAGTGTCACGATCTTCTCGCCGTCGGCTGCGCGACGAACGTTTATGCGACCGCCCTTTAAGTAGCTGTAGTCAAACGCATGCATGGGCTGGCCGAGCTCTTTAAGGACGTAGTTTGTGATATCGACCACGTTCGAGATGGCCTGGCAGCCGACAAGAGCGAGCCTGCGTCTCATCCATGCGGGTGAAGGACCGATCTTTACATTCGAAACATAATGAGCCGTGTATCTCGGGCAAAGGTCGGGTGCCTCTACCGAAACGTTAAAGTCGATCTTCTCGCCGGATTCCGTATAGGAAATGTCGGGTGTCTTCACGGTCGTTCCGAGGACTGCCGCAACCTCCCTTGCGATACCGAAGATGCTCTGGCAGTCGGGTCTGTTCGCCGTGATTGAGATATCGAAGATATAGTCGTCGATCCCGAGGATGGGCTTTACATCCGCGCCCACAGGTGCATCGTCCGGGAGCACAAGGAGTCCGTTGTAGCCGGCACCGGGGTACATGTCTTCGCTCACACCGAGCTCGGTTCCCGAGCAGAGCATGCCGAATGAATCATAGCCGCGGAGCTTGCCCTGACCGATCGTCATGACGCCTTCAACTGTCTTGTGATCCTTGGCTGTAGCATAGACGGTAGCGCCCACAAGCGCGAGGGGGAACTTCTTGCCGGCACAGACATTGTCCGCACCACAGCAGATCTGAAGCTCTTCCGAACCGTTGTCGACCTTGCAGAGCGAGAGATGTGTGCCCTCGATGGGCTCGCAGCTCTTCACGAGTCCGACTACGACCTTGCTGATGTCGCGGCCGACCTCATACTTTTCCTCAACCTCAAAACCGCACGAGAAAAGCTTCTCCTCAAGCTCGTCCGGTGTAACGTTTATATCAACATAATCTTTTAACCAACTAAGCGGTACTAACATTTTGTCACCAATCCTTCCTGTTCATATCTTGCTTTTATCAGTCGTCTATCTGTGAAAGAACCCGCAGATCCGACTCGAAAAGCAGCTTGATATTATTAATACCGTACTTGAGCATCGCGATACGCTCGATACCGATACCGAAAGCGAAACCGCTGTACACGTCGCTGTCGATGCCGCAGCCCTCAAGCACCTTCTTGTTAACAACGCCTGCGCCGAGGACTTCGATCCAGCCTGTGCCCTTGCACAGCCTGCAGCCCTTGCCGCCGCACTCGAAGCAGCTTACATCTACTTCAACGGAAGGCTCCGTGAACGGGAAGTAGGAAGGCCTGAGCCTTGTTCTTGTGCCTGCGCCGAAGATCTTGGTCACGAACTCGTCGAGCATGCCGTTCAGGTCGCAGAGTGTGATACCCTTGTCGACAACAAGACCTTCCATCTGCGTGAACATGGGCGAATGAGTCGCATCATCGTCCGAACGGAACACCTTACCGGGAGAGATGATCTTGATCGGAGGCTTCTTGTTCTCCATGACGTGGATCTGACCTGCCGAGGTCTGCGTGCGGAGCAGGAACTCGGGTGAAAGGTAGAAAGTATCCTGCATATCCCTTGCGGGGTGATCGGCCGGTGTGTTGAGCGCCGTGAAGTTATAGTGATCGGTCTCGATCTCGGTTCCTTCGTAAATCTCGAAGCCCATCGAACCGAAGATATCAACGATCTGATTCCTTACCTGTGTGTTGGGATGGAGATTGCCCTTTGCCTGCTTCTTTGCGGGAAGGGTAACGTCGATCTTCTCGCTGTCGTACCTGGCACGCATCTCAGCTTCCTTAAGTTTCGCATCGAGCTCATCGAAGCGCTCCGACGCCCAGTTCTTGATCTCGTTAACGGCCTTGCCGTAATCTGCCTTGAGTTCGTTCGGAATCTTGCCCATTTCACGCATAAGCGTTCCGATCTTGCCGGCCTTCGGGTCCATTATCCCCTTCTTGTACTCGTACACGCTCTTTGAGCTTGCGAGTCCTTTGATGTCAGAAAGCAC
>JAEEQC010000173.1 GCA_016285135.1 Lachnospiraceae bacterium | reverse complement strand
GGGGTCCCGTGGGGAGGGGGGTTGGTGGACCATTGGGGTGCAGGGTCCACAACCGCCGTCCCCAAGGGACCACCCCCAAGGGACCACCCCGACAACCACCCCCGGCAACCACCCCAAGGTTGAAGTACATCCGTGTTTAGTGGTATAATCAGAAGAAGGGTTTTTACAGATTATGTCCGGCACGGCCGGGTTACTAAAGGGGAGCACCAGTGAAGAAAGACAGAAAACAGGGTGAATCGATAGCATTACGCATCTACAAGCTTGTGGCCATGATCTCGGCGATCGTTATTGTCGGGTTTGTGTTGTTGAGCATCAGGCTCATCTCGGACACATCGTCGGCGATCTCAGACAGCCGCCGTGTGCTTGTGGAGAGATTGCAGGACGGCGATCCGGCCAATGACGAGGAGTATCTTGAGCAGTTCCTTGATACCGTTTCGTTCGAGCAGAAGATCATCATCGGCATCATGATGGCCGGCGTGCTGATCTCAGTGGCCGCGGTCATCATTGTTACACGTCAGAAAGCCCACCATCTCGTAGATCCTTTAAGGAAGCTGACGGGCCAGATAGAAGACATCAGCCGGAGGATCGACACGGACGGCTACGATGTGGAGGCCGGCCGCGAGAGCCTCGAGGAGTTCAACGGCCGGGGAGAGACAGCTGCACTGGCAGCCGCTTATATGGGCCTTATCGACAAGCTCGAGAAGATGTACGAGACCCAGCGCCGTATCGAGGACGAGAACACCATGTACGCCGGACAGCGCACCATGGACAAGCGTTTCATCAAGGCCATCAGTCCCGTTTGCTCCTACTTCTTCGAGATCGACGTCCTCAGGGACGAGGTATACCGCTACGACATGGACGAAGGTAGCGACGTGTTCATCAACAAGACGAACATGTCCTTCATGACGTACATTTCTTATATAGCTAACGCATATGTGCACCACGATTCACGCGAAACCTTCCTTCAGAGTTTCCGGGAGCTCGACTTTGACGAGATCCTCTCGGGCGAGAAGCCGAGGGTTGTCTGCGTTTATGAAAGACGTACGACGGATGACCGCTTCAAGTGGTACACATCATGGATAAGGCCGCTGTTTGACGAGGAAGGACATAAGCGTTTGTTCTGCTTTGCACAGGACGTTGATTCCCAGCTGAGGATCCGTCACATGCAGGAGAAGCAGCTCAAGATGGCCAATGAGAAGCTCACTACGGCCAAGCAGGAGGCGGACAGCGCGAACGCGGCGAAGTCGGACTTCCTCTCCAATATGTCGCATGACATCAGAACACCCATGAACGGTATCGTCGGGATGATAGATCTCGCGATGAGACATATAGATGACAAGCGCAGAGTCCTTGATTACCTCGGGAAGATGAAGCTTTCGTCGAACCACCTCATCAGCCTGATCAACGACATCCTCGACATGGCGTGCATCGACAGCGGCAAGCTCTCCTTCAAGAATGAGGAGTGCTCGATCCACGGTATCGTGAGCGAAGTGGCCGACATCATGCGTGTTCAGACCGATGCCAAGGGTCAGATCTTCAACGTCACTGTTGAAGAGGTGCTCCACGACAGGATCATCGCCGATGAGCACAGACTCAAGCAGATAATGATCAATATCCTCGGAAATGCCCACAAGTTCACCCCCAAGGGCGGAACGATCAACTTTAACGTGCGCGAGAAGGACAACTGCATGCTCAGGATGTGCTTCAGCGACAACGGCATGGGCATGACGGAAGAGTTTATAGGAAGGCTCTTCGGACGTTTTGAGAGAGCACAGTCGTCGACCGATTCAAAGACAGAGGGCACGGGTCTCGGCATGGCCATCACCCGCTCGCTCGTCATGATGCTCGGCGGAACGATCGAGGTTGACAGCCACGTCGGAGAGGGCACGACCTTCAAGGTTGAACTGCCCATCACTCCCGCGGTTTCGCCCGCTCCCGTGCATCCCGCGACGGATCTCGCCGAGGAGCTCGCCAAGATCGACTTCTCGGGCAGAAGATTCCTGCTCGCTGAGGACAACCAGCTCAATGCTGAGATAGTAATGACGCTTATGACCGAACTCGGCGCCGAAGTAGAGCATGCCGAGAACGGCAAGGAAGCGGTTGAACTCTTTAAGAAAAGCGGAGAAGGTCACTTTGACTGCATCCTTATGGATATCAAGATGCCCGTTATGGACGGCTATGAGGCAGCGACTGCCATCAGAAAACTCGGGACCGACTATTCACAGGTCGTTCCGATCATCGCAGTCACAGCCGATGCCTTTGTCAGCGACAAGGAACGCGCCCGCCAGAGCGGCATGAACGAGCACGTCGCAAAACCTATCGATGTGCGACAGCTTTACAAGACAGTGAAAAAGTTTTTCGGGTGAGGGTAAACTCTTTTTATTACGAAAGGAAATGCCTATGAAAAAGATGCTCAAGAAGATTATGATCTGTGCTTTGATCACCGCATCTCTTGTTGCGCTTTATGCCGTGAAGCCGGCTGATGACAGGACGGGAAACGTTTCTGTCGCTGTTGCCGATGAGCCCTCGGGCGGTGCAACGACACCTCCTGCGGGTGGAGCGACCACTCCCGGAGCAACAACTCCAGCAGCCAACGCCATGCCCGACGGCATCACCTCTATCCAGGTGAACTACACAAGAGAGGAGATCCTCATTATCTCGAACGCGCAGGTATACTATGCACACCTCAAGAAGCCCACGGACAATGCAGCGAAGCCTGCGGACATCATCACCGCAGCCAAGGTGAGCGATTCGTCGTACATCATCGACATCTCGTGCTACTCGGCATCGAAGGATCTTTACCTCGGTATCACCAACAAGCTTTCACCGGACATGAACGGGCTCTACCCCGTCATGAACTGCAAGATCCCCGCTACATACAAGAAGGTTGTCTTCAACATCAACTACGCAGCTGAAGGTGAGGCGGCCGCAGGAAGCGGTATCCTCCAGAACGTTGTGGTCAGCAACACCGACGGCACCACGAAGACCTACGACCACTCGGGCACCACGAATGACAGTATTCATCCCATCTCGGAGCTCACGATCGAGTGGCGCAAGGGCAACAACTGCGCGTACAGTAACATAAGCACTCTTACTCCCGCTGTCTGGGAGAGCATGAAGATCTCCGGCGCGATCATATACCTGCGGCTCGGCGCTACCGATGGTGCGCTCGGATCAGGCAAGCGCTACAGCCAGGAGAGCAAGATCAAGCTCGCGATCACCAAGTCCAAGGACCTTAAGGCCGATGTGAACAAGCTTTCTGTTCCGCTTGCCAACGGCATGCAGTTCAGAGAGAAAGGCAAGACTTCATGGATCACGATCCTGCCCTTCGACGGCAAGAGTAAGACAGAGCAGCCCATCCGTAACGCGACACTTGCCGCTACGCCTTTCGATCCTTACACCGAGGGCACTTCGGCTAAAGTAAAAGAGATGTCGATCGAAGACATCTTTAGCGTCAGCGGTCATGTTCCGAACGAGTCATCGCCTACATCGGTTGAGTACGAGTACCGTGTGGCCGCGACAAGCAAGAAGCCCGCTTCGAGGATCTCGACCTTCAAGATCCCTTATCAGTACGCAGGCCCCGTTGTAACGGCTCAGAAGTCCGGCGCAGACATCGCGTTCTCGGCCATCACGAACTCGCCGAGCGACAAGGTTTCCGGCAAGTACGAGTACACTATCGTCGACAAGGCGGACATCTCGGCAAACAATATAGTCATTTCACAGATAAAGTGGTATTCTATTAAGACAGGTTCGGTCCTCAAGACCGGAACGAACATAAAAGGCACCTACCAGAGGAAGGACGGCTCGCGTAAGACCGTCAACCTCGGAGACGGCGGAAGCGTCATCCTTGTGCGCCGTTCCGGTATCAAGGAGACCAAGAAGAACGCCGCGGTTCTGGCTTCGAAGTACACGATAGTCGACCCGACCAATCTTCCCGCAGCCACAACACCCGCGCCTTCGGGCACTCCGGAGACAACTCCGAACCCTTCGGGTACTCCCGAAACGACTCCGAATCCTTCGGGATCTCCTGCGACTTCGCCGGATCCTTCGGGATCCCCTGCGACTTCGCCGGATCCTTCGGGTCCCCCTGCGACTACGCCGTAACGTAATCTCGCAGGCACGGCAACCGTGACCATAGGCGTTTAGCTCACAGTAACAGTGAGCACGGGCGTTTATGACTGTAAGGAAAGTTCATAATGTGGAAATCAGGCACGTCTCTGTAAAAGCCGGAGAAATAGATGTAAGGGATAATGTGTCATGTCAAAAAGGAAATACATCAAGCGAAGACGTTTTAATCTTGCGCTTTTGCCGATAATGGGCG
>JAEEQC010000024.1 GCA_016285135.1 Lachnospiraceae bacterium | reverse complement strand
ATCTTATAAAGAAGACCATTAAGGACCATAAGCGTATCATCTTCAACGGCAACGGTTATGATGATGCATGGATCAAGGAAGCAACCGAGAAGCGCGGCCTCCTCAACTACAAGACAACGGCAGATTGCATGCCTCACCTTCTTGATAAGAAGAACGTTAAGATGCTCACCGAACTCGGCGTATTCTCTAAGGAAGAGCTTGATTCGAGATGCGAGATCATGCTTGAGAATTATTGCAAGAGCGTGATGATCGAGGCAGGCACCATGGTCGATATGGCACGCACCCAGATCGCTCCCGCTGTTGAGCGTTATGCCGGCGATGTTGCAAAGAAGGCAAGCGTTAAGAGAGAACTCGTTCCTTCACTTAAGTGCAAGTACGAGACAGATCTTGTTAAGACATTGAGCACTCTTCTCGATGAGATCGAGGACGGTGTAAAGAAGCTTGAGGATGCAATGGTTTCAATTGGCAACATTCAGGACACCATCGAAGAGTCGGCAGCTATCAGGGACAAGATCCTGCCTGCAATGAGTGAGCTGAGACTTCCCTGCGACAAGGCAGAGACGCTCACCGACAAGAGCTACTGGCCGTTCCCGACTTACGCAGATCTTCTTTTCGGTGTTAAATGATCTGAAATTAATATTTGATTTTTCCTTCATGAAGGAACCTGAAAAAGGTTATACCGGGTTTATCTGATATGAAAGAAATAAATGAGGAAAGAATGCGGTTGGGCATTCTTTCCTCAAAGATTTTACAGCCGTTTGATTAAAGTTGGCTGTTAACAGGAGGTTTAGGCAGTTATGTGTTCTATAATGGGATATTGCGGAAGTGAGGTTCCTGAGGAGGAGTTCCTTAAAGGTTTTAAGGAAACGATCTCCCGTGGACCCGATGATAGCAGAGTGATAGATACAGGGAAGGGGAAGCTCGGTTTTCACAGACTTTCGATCATGGGACTGACTCCCGAAGGCATGCAGCCCTTCGAGCTCGAAGGAAGCTTTGTTGTCTGCAACGGAGAGCTTTACGGATTCGAGAAGACGAAGGAAGAGCTTAAGAAGAAGGGATATACGTTTAAGAGCGACAGCGATTGCGAGATCCTTCTCCCCTTGTATCGTGAGTACGGAACCGACATGTTCGCAACACTTGATGCGGAATTTGCCTGCATCATCTATGACGGACGGACCGGTGAGTACATAGCTGCCCGCGATCCATTTGGCATCCGTCCGCTCTACTATGGGTTTGATGCAAAAGGCGTGATCGTCTTCGCGAGCGAGGCAAAGAACCTTGTGGGCCTTTGTGAGCGCGTGATGCCTTTCCCTCCCGGACACTTTTATAAGGATGGCAAGTTTACCTGCTATAATGACATTTCTCATGTTGATGAGGTCAGCACCGACGACCTCGAGACGACCTGCAAAAAGATCGGCGAGAAGCTCACTGCCGGCGTAAAGAAGCGCCTTATCGCCGATGCAAAAGTCGGATTCCTGCTTTCGGGTGGCCTTGATTCCTCGCTTGTCTGCGCTATTGCGGCAAAGGAGAGCGACAAGCCCATCAGGACATTTGCGATCGGTATGGAAAAGGATGCGATCGACCTTAAGTACGCACGTCAGGTTGCGGAGTTTATCGGAAGCGAACACACAGAAGTGTTCATGACCCCGAAGGATGTCATCGATAACCTTGAAAACGTAATACACCTGCTCGGAACCTACGATATCACCACGATCCGTGCGAGCATGGGCATGTACCTGGTCTGCAAGGCGATCCACGAGCAGACGGACATCAGGGTCCTCCTCACGGGCGAGATCTCCGATGAGCTCTTCGGCTACAAGTACACGGACTTTGCTCCGAGCCCCGAGGCTTTTCAGGAAGAGGCACAGAAACGTGTGCACGAGCTTCATATGTATGACGTGCTGCGCGCGGACCGCTGTATAAGCGTTAACTCCCTCGAGGCCAGAGTGCCTTTCGGCGATCTTGATTTTGTGAAATACGTAATGAGCATTGACCCCGCCAAGAAGGTCAACACCTACGGAAAGGGCAAGTACCTGCTGCGTCATGCGTTTGAGGGCCAGGGGCTTCTTCCCGATTCAATCCTGTGGCGCGAAAAAGCGGCATTTTCCGATGCTGTCGGACATTCGATGGTCGACGACCTTAAGGAATATGCCGAGAGCGTCTACACCGACGAACAGTTCGAAGAGGGATGCAAGAAGTATACTCATGCGAGACCTTTCACCAAGGAGTCGCTTCTCTACAGAGACATATTCGAGAAGTACTATCCCGGACAGTCCGAGATGGTTGTCGATTTCTGGATGCCCAACAAGTCGTGGGAGGGATGTAACGTAAATGATCCCTCAGCGAGGGTTCTCTCAAACTACGGCGGCAGCGGCGAATAATGAAACAAATCGGAGAGAGAGATAAAGGCGTTCGTCCTGTGCGGGGATGAGCGCCTTCTTTGTGCGGATTACTTTTATTTGTAAAGCAAAACAAGAGTATGATATAATGAACAAAGGCATGCGGGTCATGCTTTTCGCTTTTTGAGATTGCCATATCCTTATCAATATGCCCCACAGGGCAGGAGAGTATTATGAAAAATAAGCGTATAGCGGTTTTTGGAAACGGGTGGTCAAACGAGTTTTATAAATATGCCCTTGAAGGGATAACAGCAGAAGCAAAAAAGGACAATGTCGACGTTTTTGCTTTTGTTTCTTATGTTCTTTGGGAAAGATCGGCACAGAGCATGCTTCAGCTCAACATGATAGACATAGTAACGCCGGAGGATTATGACGGTGTGATCATGCTTGCCAACACGATGAACGATACCGCCGAGTATGAGCGTATCATCGAAAGATTCAAAGATTCGGGTGTTCCGCTTCTCTCCATCGAAAGAAAGATCCCGGGTATCCCGTCCATCCTTTCGGAAAACTACCACGGTGTTCATGAGCTTATGGAGCATCTCGTCAGATCTCATCATCTGAAAAAATTTGTTTATGTGAGCGGAATCGAGGGAAATACTGAGGATGCCTTCAGATATAAAGCGTTTACCGATGTGGTGGAAGAGCACGGACTTGAAGTGCTCGGTGTTTTTGGCGGCGAATTCAGCTACAGCCGCGCATTCGACGAGACACAGAAGTGGATCGACGAAGGGCACGAATTGCCGGATGCTTTCGTGTGTGCCAACGACCACATGGCTATAGGCGTTATGACCGCGCTTTATAAAAACGGGATCTCCGTGCCCGACAGGGTGAAGGTTACGGGATTTGACAATATCGATGAGGGAAAGAAGACTTTCCCGATGCTCGCAACTGTCTCGAGGGGCTGGGACAAGATCGGCGTTTTGGCTTATCGCGAGCTCATGAGGCAGATCGAGGATCCCGATCCCGAATACGAAAAGATATACAACTCCGAATTCGTACCGTCGGAAAGCTGCGGCTGTGAGGCTTCCGAAGAGGACATAAAAAGCCGCACTGAGCAGGTTCGCGGCGGCTACGCCGAAAAGATCTCGAGAGCGATCTTTGATGCATTTTTCCAGGAGATGAACCTCGCCGCCATTAAAACAGGCAGCATGGATGAGTTTCCGGAGACTATGGGAAAGGTTTTTGATGCATACAGCTTCCTCGGAAAGAACCTGTGGATCTGCACGGAACCCGAGATCTTCGAGCTGGAGGACAAGGTCTATACACACTGCGTCAAGGGCTATTCGGAACAGCTCGACGTACTCTACTGGAAGAAGGACGGCAAGAGCCGGGAGTCGTTCAGGTTTAAGACCCGTGAGCTGGTTCCCGGATATGTTAAAGATGAGAACTCGTCCGATCTTTTTATAATATGTCCGCTCAATTACCAGGATTTCCTTATCGGATATGCCGTCAGCAAGAACGACCCCACGATGCTCTATTCACAGGAGCAGCGCAGGTGGGTCTACTACATGGAAAATGCGTTTATGTCTCTGAGGCAGAACATCTTTACGCTCCGGGCGAACAGGAAGCTGCAGGAGATCGCCATGACGGACTTCCTGACAGGTCTTTACAACCGCACGGGCGTGGAGGATATTCTCTTCGGATATATTGAAAAACAGAAAAAGAAGGGTCAGAGCACCATTCTGATCTTTGCAGACATAGACCGCATGAAGATGATCAACGACAACTACGGCCACCTCGAGGGTGACGTGGCGATCCGCGCGACTTCCTCGGCACTCATCGCCAGCTGCCCGAAGGGCTTCATCATGGGCCGATATGGCGGAGACGAGTTCGTGGCAGTCGGTGATTACGACGGAGTTGAGACTGCGGAGGAATTCTGTCTGAGACTCACCGAAAGTATCCGCAACTATATTGAGCTTCTGCACCTTCGCTTCCCGCTCTCGGTCAGCGTCGGCGGACAGCTGATCGTCCCCGATACGGACGGCGGCATCGCCGATTTCATCGAAGCTGCCGACAAGTCGATGTACGAGCGCAAGGAAGAAGCGCACAGAAGACTCGACGCAAGATTCAAAAATGAACTGAAACTGTGAACCTTTTTCAATTTTCCCCCCGAAAAACACTTGACAAGTAAGCGCGGGCTAACTATAATGATGCACGGTTAGACAAGGCTAACAGATTGCAGATCGGAGTAAATGCCTTTTCTGACCTTAAATAATGACGCTTGGTTAGTTTGAGCTAACCATGTAAAAAATACAACAAGAGGAGGGAGACATGATGCCTCTTATTTATATGAATCCCGGAGACTCACAGATAATCAAAAAGATCGGAGGAAGTCCGGAGGTCAAAAAACATCTCGAAGATCTGGGCTTTAATATCGGCGGTGAAGTGAGCGTGATAAGCACACTCGGCGAGAACCTGATCGTGAAGGTCAAGGAAAGCAGGGTGGCTCTCGACAACGATCTTGCGCGAAGGATCATGGTCTGAGTGCAATGACGCCCTCGATTGAAATCGTGCATTAATGTGCTCAAGGAAAAGCAAGTACTTCGTTGAGCTGTAGCAAATAAGGAGGAAATGAAGTGAAAACGCTAAGAGACGTGAAAGTTGGAGAGACGGTAACGGTCGTTAAACTCCACGGTGAAGGTGCGGTAAAACGCAGGATCATGGACATGGGCATCACTAAGAACACGAGCATCTATGTGAGAAAGGTTGCTCCGCTCGGAGATCCCATCGAGGTGACCGTAAGAGATTACGAGCTTTCGATCAGAAAAGCGGATGCTTCCATGGTCGAGGTACAGTGACCGTGCGTCAGTCGGACACTGATACACGACCCGGTTCTCAAAATCTTGGGACGAAGATCAAACAGTTAAACGAAAGGAAGTAAGACAATGAACATTCGGATAGCGCTTGCGGGTAACCCCAACAGCGGAAAAACGACTCTTTTTAATGCACTCACCGGTTCAAACCAGTTTGTCGGAAACTGGCCCGGCGTAACTGTGGAGAAGAAGGAAGGAAAGCTTAAGAAACATGATGATGTGACCATCACCGACCTTCCCGGCATTTATTCACTCTCACCTTACACTCTTGAGGAAGTTGTAGCAAGAAACTATCTCATCGCAGAACGTCCCGATGCGATCCTCAACATCGTTGACGGAACAAACCTCGAGAGAAACCTGTATCTGACCACACAGCTCACGGAACTCGGGATCCCTGTAGTTGTGGCCATCAACATGATGGATATCGTGAAGAAAAACGGAGACCATATAAACGTTGAGGAGCTGTCACGTCAGCTCGGATGCAAGGTGGTTGTTATCTCGGCGCTTAAGGGCGAAGGGATCATGACGGCAGCGGATGAAGCCATTAAGGCGGCACAGGGCACCAAGACTGTTCCGCTTCACAGCTTTTCCGGACCCGTTGAGCATGCGATCGCGCACATCGAGGAAGCTATCGTGCATGACATGCCCGAAGAGCAGCAGAGGTGGTATGCGATCAAGATCTTTGAGCGTGATGACAAGGTGCTCGAGCAGTTGAAGATCGCTCCCGAGACTTTATTACATGTAGAAAGCGATATCAAAGCGGCTGAAAAAGAGCTCGATGACGACGCGGAGAGCATCATCACAAACGAGCGTTACGTATATATTGCAGAGGTTATCAAGGCTTGCTACAAAAAGAAGTCGGCAGGAAAGCTCTCGACTTCCGACAAGATCGATAAGATCGTTACAAACAGATGGCTCGGACTTCCCATCTTTGCAGCGATCATGTTCCTTGTTTACTGGATCGCCATGGTCGGCCCCGGTGCTGCGGCAACGGACTGGACCAATGACAATCTCTTCGGAGACGGCTGGCACCTCCTTGCGATCGGAGACAGTGAGGCTGAAGAGGCTGCTGACGCATATGCGGACGCAATGAACGCTGCCGCAGCATATGTTGAATTTGACACCGAAGATGAAGAGTTTGACGCAGATGCGGTTCTTGCGGAGATGAAGGCAGTGACAGGCCCCGAGACCTCAACCGTAGAGGTTGAAGACGAGGAAACACTCGCACTTGACGAGATGACTGTTTATTTCTCCGAGGTTCCCGAGGATGCCGGTGAAGATGTGATCGGCATGTCCTATAAGGAAGCTGTTGAATATTTCGAAGAAAACGGCTTTGACGAGCCCGATCCCGCCGATTACGGTGTATGGGTTCCGAGTATCCCTGCGCTTATCGAGAAACTCCTTGATGCATGCAATGCGGCTGATTGGCTCAAAGGACTCATCCTTGACGGTATCGTCGCCGGTGTCGGTGCGGTTCTCGGATTTGTTCCTCAGATGCTTGTACTCTTCCTGCTTCTTGCATTCCTCGAGGCTTGCGGATATATGGCGCGTATCGCATTCGTGCTCGACCGTATCTTCAGACGTTTCGGTCTCTCCGGAAAATCCTTCATCCCCATGCTTGTCGGCACGGGCTGCGGTATCCCCGGAATCATGGCTTCACGTACGATCGAAAATGAACGTGACAGAAGAATGACGATCATCACAACAACGTTTATACCTTGCGGCGCAAAGGTTCCTTTCATCGGAATGATCGCAGGTGCGATCTTCGGCGGAAGCGCTTGGATAGCAACAGGTTCATACTTCATCGGAATGGCAGCGATCATTATTTCCGGTATCATGCTTAAGAAGACAAAGCTCTTCGCCGGCGATCCCGCTCCCTTCGTTATGGAGCTTCCCGCATATCACCTTCCTACAGTCGGCAACGTGCTTCGTTCCATGTGGGAGCGTGGCTGGTCATTCATCAAGAAGGCCGGAACGATCATCCTTCTTTCAACTATCGTTGTTTGGTTCACCAGCTACTTCGGATTTACGGACGACGGATTCAGGATGCTCGAGGAGGACGAGATCGGAATGTCTATCCTCGCCAAGATCGGATCGGGTATCTCGTGGATCTTTGCTCCTCTCGGATGGGGCAACTGGCAGGCAGCCGTTGCTTCGGTTACCGGACTTGTTGCAAAGGAGAACATCGTCGGAACGATGGGTATCCTCTACGGCGGCGGAGACCTGAGTGTTCATGCGACACTTGCACAGGTATTTACGGGAGTTACGGGATTCTCGTTCCTCGTATTCAACCTTCTTTGCGCACCCTGCTTCGCAGCTATCGGTGCCATCAAGCGTGAGATGAACAATGCTAAGTGGACGTGGTTCGCGATCGGCTATCAGTGCGGATTCGCTTATGTGATCGCACTCATGATCAACCAGTTCGGCGGCATCTTCACAGGAGACATGAATGCAGTCGGACTTATATTCGCGATACTCGCACTTGTAGGAATCATTTACATGCTGTTCTTCAAGAAATATAAAGAGGCTACAAGGCTTACGCAGAAAGTCAAAGTAAACAAGTAAATATGAGAGTGGTTACCCGGTGAGTTTGCCGGGAGTGGTCCTTTGGGGGTGATCCCTTGGGGACGGGGGTTGGGTGACCCCCGTCCCCCAGTGGGTCACCCCGGGAAACCACCACACAACAGAGCAGAGAGAGGAGCTTGACTATGATAGATTTATTAGCAGATAACGCGGGAACCATAATAGTTTCAGCTGCACTGCTCGTGATACTCTGCTTTGCCGTGATAAGCATTATGAAAGACAAAAAAAAGGGGAAATGTTCCTGCGGAGGTAATTGCGGCAGCTGCGGAATGAATTGCGCATGCAGGAAAAAGTAGAAGCCGGGTACTGAACGTTTTTTATTTTTTTAGAAGGGTTAGACATATCTAACTTGCTGATCGAAACGTGTTATTAAATCTTTAAAAGGTGTAACATAAGGGGGCCGGATGAAAAAGAAAAAAGGGAATTCGTCCGAAGATTATCTAAAAGCCATCCTGAATCTTCAGAAATCGGGGAAAAACGTCAGAGCTGTTGATATAGCGGATGCGCTTGACGTGACGAAGCCGAGTGTCAGTGTGGCACTTAAAAAACTAAAAGCGAAGGAAATGATCTGCCAGGATGCGAACGGCTTTATAGGGTTGACTGAAAAGGGCTCGACTCTGGCAGTAAAAACGACCAATAAACACAGGATCATTACCAAACTTCTGACCGGAATAGGGGTGAACAATAAAACGGCGGCGGAAGAGGCATGCCTCATAGAGCATGCGATCGGTGAGGAAACTTATGAACGTATGGAGGAGTACTGCAAAAACAATAATATGTGAGGGGATTGAAGGCAGAAAGCAACCCTGTTTTTTGCGGGGTGAAGATATTACTTCGGCTATACGGCCGGGGAACAACGGAAAGGAATAAACCGCTATGAATGAAGAATTTCTGGTTATCAAAGACCTCAAAAAAAGCTTCGGAAAAGGAGAAGCAAAACAGGATGTCCTGCGGGGAATGGACTTTACGGTAAAAAAAGGAGAGTTCTGCGTGCTACTGGGACCTTCGGGCTCGGGCAAGTCGACTCTCCTTAATATTATAGGCGGAATAGATACGCCTGATGAAGGATTCGTCAGCATAAACGGTGACAAGCTTGAGGATATGGACGAAAAGCAGTTGACCGTATACAGGAGAAAGCATCTCGGTTATGTGTTCCAGATGTACAACCTGATCCCTAATCTGAATGTGAAGGAGAACATTGAGGTCGGAGCATATCTTTCGGATCATCCGCTCGATGTCGAAGAAGTGCTCACCACACTGGGACTTCAGGAACATAAATACAAGTATCCGAATCAGCTTTCGGGCGGACAGCAGCAGAGGGTTTCGATCGGAAGGGCAGTAGTCAAGAATCCCGATATTCTTATGTGCGACGAGCCGACCGGTGCACTTGATTACAAAACATCGAAGGAGATCCTCTCACTTATCGAGGATTGCAATAAAAAATTCAATACGACGGTCATTATGGTAACGCATAACGAAGCGATCAAGTATATGGCTGATCATGTGATCAAACTTAGGGACGGCATCGTCCGCCACAATGACATAAACGAAAAGACGATCCCGGCCGCAGATCTCGAATGGTAAGGAGGAACGAACAATGAGAAATCCTCTTATCAAAAGGGTACCGAGGGAGCTAAAAAGCGACTGGCATAAATATCTGGTGATCATAATCTTTATGGTCATCATGATCGGGCTTATCTCGGGAATGTATGTCGGCCATGACGGTATGATCGCTGCGATCGATGAAAGCAGGGAATCGCTTAATCTCGAAGACGGCTCGTTCGAGCTTTCGAAGCCGGCGTCCTCAGAGTTTTTAAATGATCTCTCTACCGGTCAGAAAGCGGATGTGCGTTCGTACTATATCGACAAGGGTACGAAGGAAGCCGATGAAAGGGTTGCCGAAGAGATTGAAAAACGTCTCAGGGAAGAAGTTACAAAAGCTATCGAAGACGGAGTCCGCGCACAATGTGAGGCCTACGGAATAACCGACGAGGCAACCGTAAAGGAACAGACGGATAAAGCGGTAAAAGAGAACTTTGAAAATGCCATCAGGGAAGCTCGCGAAACGGAAGAGTTTAAGAAGGCTTCGGAGGATGCATATAAAGAAGCTCATGAAACTGTCGTAAAAACTGTCGATGAAGAGTGGGGCGAGGCTGTCGAAAGGTACAACCTGAACGACGAAAGCTTTTCGCCTGTGGCTGTAAGTATAACAAGCAATTACTTCAGGGACGAAGCGGAAGATTACGATCTCGACGGAAAGGAAGACGCCACGGTCAGAGTCTTCAAAAGCGATTCGAAGATCGATATGGCATCGTTTAACAAAGGACGTGCACCGGAGAGCCCTGATGAGATCGCGATCGACAGAATGCATGCGGACAATGTCGGAGTTGAGATCGGTGACACGATCCGGCTCGGAGAAAAGGAATTCCGTGTTGTGGGACTTTTATCCTACATTAATTATCTGACGCTTCACCAGTCGAATACCGATCTCATGTTTGATGCTTTCGGATTCGACACAGCCATGGTGACACCGGAAGCGTTTGATACGCTCACATCGAGGATCCATTACAGCTACGCTTATAAGTACGCAGTTAAACCTGCAGACAAGATCGAAGCTGCGGACGCATCGAACTCATTCCTAAAAGCGCTTATAACACAGACACTTGTTTATGACAATGAGATCAAGGACTATCTGCCCGAATATTTAAGGCAGGCAAGTAACTTCGCCCGCTCCGATATCGAAGGCGATACGACCGGTGCGAGCATCCTCTGTTATATCCTCATAGGCGTTATAGCGTTTATCTTCGCGATCACGATAAGCAACACGATAGATAAGGAAGCACTTGTGATCGGAACACTCCGTGCTTCCGGCTACAGCAAGCGCGAGCTGATTGTCCACTACATGACCATGCCGGTCATCGTTACGCTCCTCGGAGCAACGATCGGAAATGCTCTCGGGTACACGGCGTTTGAAAGACTGGCGGTCAGCCTCTACTACGACAGTTACAGCCTGCCGGAGTGCAGCCCTGTTTGGAGTACGGCTGCGCTTATTAAAACCACGCTCATCCCGCTTGTTCTGATGTTCTTCATTAACCTTGCGGTCATTATGAAGAAACTGCAGCTTTCGCCGCTTCGTTTCCTTCGCCATGACCTTAAAAGAACGAAGAGGACAAAGGCAAGAAGGATTCCGGCATGGTCGTTCCTTAAGCGTTTCAGGCTCAGGATCCTGTTCCAGAACATGCCCAACTACGCGGTACTGATCTTCGGTGTCATATTTGTAGAGCTTATGCTGTGCTTTGCGTTCGGACTTCCCGATTCGCTCGATCATTATGCCGAGACGGCCGAGGATATGATGTTCGCACCGTATCAGTACATGCTTATGGACAACAAAGACGATGACGGCAATGTGATCACTACATCCGAGGCAACCGCTGAAAGGTTTGATGTGAAAACGCTTCTTTATCCAAAGGGGAAGAGTTCGTTCCGTGAAGGAATGGGAAGCGGCGGCGATGAAAGCGTCACTGTTTACGGTATTTCAGAAGGCAGTTCGTACATAACGCTCGGAGAGAATGCCAAAGATGGCGGAGCTTTTGTTTCGAGTGCGTTTGCCAAGAAGTTCGGATTAAAGACCGGAGACAAATTTGAACTTCACGAAGAATATGAGAACAAGTCGTATGACTTCGAAGTGGCCGGACAGGTAGACTATGACGGTGGAATCGCTCTTTTCCTTGATGAGGGATCCTTTAAGAACGTCTTTAACAAGAAAGCGGATGATTTCTCGGGATTTTTCTCAAGAAATGAGATAACCGACATAGACGAGCAGATGATCGCCACGGTCATAACTAAGGATGATGTCCTTAAGGTAACAAATCAGCTGAACCATTCAATGGGAGGCCTCATGGATATCTTCAAGTACTTCCTCATCGTGCTCGCGGCAGCTCTCATATATCTGCTCGCGAAGATAATCATTGAGAAAAACGAGAAGTCGATCTCCATGACTAAGATCCTCGGATTCAGTAACGGGGAGATCGGTTCGCTCTACATCATTCCGACGGCTGCAATAGTCGTACTCTTCTCGTTGATCGCGTTTGTTGCGGGATACTTCCTCATGATGTGGATCTTTAAGATCTTCATGATGCAGATGGACGGGTACTTCGCATTCTTCATGAGCCCCGGATCAATGGTATTGTCGGTGCTGTATCTCCTTATTGGGTACGTGTTTGTGTCGATCGTGGATTTCATTCGTATCAAGAAGATACCGCTCGATGTGGCACTGAAAGATATGGAATAAAGGGTTGGTGGACCGTCCCCCCGGTCCACCCCGTATTGACAATTATCACTGCAAAGAGTAGTATTTTAAATGTTTAAGGCAATGGAGTCTTTGAGTGTTACACTCGAAGACTCTTCTTTATTAGCAGATATATATTGTAAGGAGATACACACATGTGCGGGATAGTCGGTTTTACGGGTACGGGCGAGGCGGCTCCGGTGCTTCTCGACGGACTTAAGAAACTTGAATACAGAGGCTACGATTCGGCCGGGATAGCTGTCATGAACGACTCGGGGATCGCTGTCAGCAAGGTTACGGGCAGGATCGCTGGTCTGTGCGAAAAAACGGACAACGGAGCGAAGACTCCCGGAACCGCCGGGATCGGTCACACGAGGTGGGCGACCCACGGGGCACCCACGGAGGAGAACGCCCATCCGCACCTCAGCAACGACGGCAAGTTCGCCATCGTTCACAACGGTATCATCGAGAACTTCAGCACTCTTCGCGAGGAGCTTAAGAGCAAGGGCTACGTATTCGAGAGCGAGACCGACACTGAAGTCATCGTTCATCTCATCGAGATGTACTATAAAGGAAACGTTCGCGAGGCGCTTGTCAAGACGACCAACAGACTTCGCGGATCATATGCGCTCGGAGTCATCTGCACCGACGAGCCCGGCAAGATCTTCGCGGTCCGCGAGTCGAGCCCGCTCATCCTCGGTGTGGGAGTCGGCGACAACTATTTCGCTTCGGATGTGACGGCCCTTGTGGCATATACGCGTAATGCCATTTATATGGAAGACGGTGAGTACGCCGAGCTCACGAACGACACGGTCAAGGTCTTTGACTGCACCGGTCAGGAGCTTGAAAAAGAGGTCTCCCGCATCACTTGGGACGTTCAGGCAGCGGAGAAGGGCGGCTACGAACACTTCATGCTCAAGGAGATCATGGAGCAGCCCGCAGCCCTCAAGGCGACCATCGAGCCCCGTATCAGGGACGGCAAGGTCGTGTTCGACGAGCTCGAGGGACTTCCTGAAATTCTCGGCGACATCAAAAAGATCGTCATAACCGCTTGCGGTTCCGCTTACTATGCGGGCTGCGCGGGCAAGTACGCGCTTGAGGCTATGGGTCGCATCCCTGTGGAAACCGAACTTGCGAGTGAGCTTCGTTACAACAATCCGCTCATCGATTCGCACACACTTCTTATTGTAATATCGCAGTCCGGCGAGACGGCCGACACCATCGCCGCAATGAAGGAGAGCAAGGCGCGCGGTGCGCATGTCCTCGCGATAGTCAATGTGGTCGGGAGCACGATAGCAAAGCTCGCGGATCACACCATATATACATGGGCCGGTCCCGAGATCGCCGTTGCGACCACGAAGGGCTACACGACACAGCTGAGCGTTCTCTACATGCTGAGCATCTGGTTCGCTCAAACGCTTATGACCACGGATGTCGATACCGGCCGATACATCGACCTGCTCAAGAGTCTCCCGAGGCTCATCCAGCAGTCGATCGATATGAACCCTTCGGTTGCGAAGCTTGCCAAGAAGTACCACAGCAGCAGATCGCTCTTCTTCATCGGAAGAAACACCGATTATGCCGTTGCACTTGAGGGCGCTCTCAAGATGAAGGAGATCTCGTACCTCCATGCGGAGAGCTACGCGGCAGGCGAGCTCAAACACGGAACGATCGCGCTGATCGAGGAGCATCAGCCTGTGATCGCAGCCTGCTGCAACGAGAGGCTCATCGAGAAGACGCTCAGCAACATCATCGAGGTCAAGGCCAGAGGTGCCAGAGTACTTGCGATCACTATCTCGGGCAACAAGAAGATCGTGCCCGTTGCGGACGACCTCCTCTTCATCCCGCCTGTAGACGAGCTCTTCAGCGCCGCAGTCGAGAT
The DNA here is from genome assembly GCA_016285135.1 of Lachnospiraceae bacterium. Taxonomy (GTDB): domain Bacteria; phylum Bacillota; class Clostridia; order Lachnospirales; family Lachnospiraceae; genus RUG11977. Next base: position 7,592 of record JAEEQC010000024.1, on the reverse strand, counting down.
CGTTCCGCTCCAGCTGCTCGCTTACTACGTGGCAAAGGAGAATGGCTGTGACATAGATAAGCCGAAGAACCTCGCGAAGTCAGTTACGGTTGAGTAAGATGGTCCGGGGGGGACGGGGGTTATGGGTCATGGTGGTCAACGCCTGAAAAAGGGAAAGGAAGAGCATGAAAAGAAAAATAAATCTCATCAGCGAAGCTTTAATGTATATCATCATGGTGCTTCAGATGCTCTATGTCTTTACGGGTAATATCGTTCATGAGTTGCTCGGTATAGGGTTCTTTATCGCTCTTGTTACACACATCGTCATAAAAAGAAAGTGGTTTAAAGCCGTGTTCTCGGGCAAAACGGGCAGATCCGCGAGCCGGCGTTTTGGGGATATAGTCACATTGCTCCTCCTGTTGAATGCGGTTGTTTTGATGCTCAGCTCCATGGGCGTTTCAAGAACACTTTTCCCGTGGTTCTCATTTGTTACGAATGTTGATCTTCACAGGTACCTTGCAACCTCCATGCTGACGCTTGCACTTGTGCACGGAGGTATGCACTGCTACTATGTTGCGAAGAATAAGCGCAGGGCGGTGATCCTGATCGTGATCCTTGCTGCCGCGGGAATTGCGACGGGACTGGCGCTTGTTCCATATATTAACAGGCACTTCCGTAAGGTGGAGATCGATCTGTCTGAAAAAACTGCAGGAGAGAAGCTTGAACTGACTGAGCAAAAGCCTCTTGTTGTCTATTTTACGAGACTTGGAAACACAGACTTTGAAGAGGATGTGGATGCGGTTTCCGGAGCATCACTCATGAAGATAGGTGATGAATATATGGGAAATACAGAACTGCTCGCCCTTATGGTTAAGGATGCGATCGATTGCGAGATCGTGCCTATAACCGTTATCGGAGAAAAATATCCCTCATCGTACAGCGAAACCACCTCAGTCGCGAGAAAAGAGATCAAGGATAACGTGAGACCGGCGATCCGGGAGATCGACATATCCGAGTACGACAAGATCATTCTTTCTTATCCTATCTGGTGGGGAACTGTACCCGCTCCGGTTGCGACATTCCTCGAAAATAATGATCTTTCGGGCAAGACCGTTTATCTGCTTGCCACTCAGGGCTCGGCGGGATTTGCATCTAGTACGCGTGATGTCGAACGGATGGCGAAGGGCGCGCAGGTCATCGAGGGGCTCAGCATATATTCCGATGATATACCGGATGCTCGCGCAGAGATAGCCGAATGGTTGAAAAGTGTTTTTGAATAAGGGTAAATGTGACATATGTAACATTTTCATTTTATCCCCTTGAGAATAGTGAACAGAGGGTTTATGATAATTTCTGCCGGATCGTTCCGGCAGAAAAATCATCAGGAGGTTCCAAATGAGGGGACAAGTCTTAAGAAGAACGATCGCAGTACTTCTCACGGTGGGGATCGTGATCGGTACATTTGCGGGAGTTGAAGTACAGGCAAAACAGGCAGAGCCTGCCGTGCCGAAGATCTCGGTCAAGGCTGCTTCTGACGGAGCTGTGACCATATCCGTCAAGAAAACAGCCGACGCTGACGGGTTTGAGGTCTATGTTAAGGGCCTTGGTGAAGGATACGTGGACATGTACGGAGAGTACGATCATCTTAAAGATGAATACTCTTTGGCCACTACGATTGAAAAAAGCGGAAAGAAGAAGCACAGTGTAACGCTTCGGTCGCTTCCTTCGGGAGAGTACACGGTAAAAGTGCGTTCTTACAGCGGCAAGAAGGACGATGCGAAGGTTTTCAGCGACTACAGTGCTGAAAAGAAGATCGCTGTGACTGTTGCGGATGTGATCGGGTATTCGGATGAGTACGATTTCTCCGAGACAAAAGAGGGTGACACGATTGTGTTCGGTGCTTATGAGCAGGACAACGATCATACCAACGGCAAGGAGCCGATCGAGTGGGTCGTTCTTGAGAAAAACAAGAAGTCGTTGCTTGTCATGAGTAAGTACGCTCTTGACGGAGTACCTTACCACAAGTATTACGAGACCGATATTGACTGGAGCAGCTGCACGCTTCGCAACTGGCTTAATGAACAGTTTTACACAAGAGCTTTCAATGAGACCGAGCAGGCCATGATAAAGACCACGAAGGTGGAGACCCCCGATAACGTTTATGACGGCGCATCAGGCGGAGAAGACACAGAGGACAAAGTATTCATCCCGTCCATGGCTGACATGACGACGAAGAAATACGGTTTTAAAACCGATTTTGCCGCAAGAGACGGAAAACGAACCTGTCTTCCCACCGCTTATGCGACAGCGAGGGGAGTCCGCGCATGGGACGAGGAAGGCATATGCGACTGGACGCTCAGAACACCGGGAAAGTCGAGAACCTCCGAGTCGGTTGACAGGTCGGGAGTTATGGTAAGGTACGACATTCAGGCAAATAACGGGATCCGCCCCATGATGTATGTGAACATATGATCATGGCATAATTGCCGGGGTGGTCCGGGGGGGGACGGGGGTTGTGGGTCATGCACCCCAATGACCCACAACCCCCGTCCCCCATGGACCACCACAAGCATAATTCGGGTATTGACAACCGCACATCGATAGAGTAGTATTTGAAACGTGAAAAGGCAAAGGAGTCTTTGGGCATACGCCCAAGGACTCTTTTCTTATGTGTTTTTGAAAGAGGATTGTTTAAATGGACAAGATTTTGGTACTTGATTTCGGAGGGCAGTACGACCAACTCATTGCGCGGAGAGTTAGGGACATGAGCGTTTTCGCTCAGATCGAGCCATACAATAAGATCACTCCCGAAGAGATCAAAAAGGAAGGGTACAAGGGAATCATCTTCACGGGAGGCCCAAACAGCGTTTATGATGAGAAGTCTCCCCACTACGACCCGGAAGTATTGAATCTCGGGATCCCGGTACTCGGAATCTGTTACGGCGATCAGCTTATGGCCTACATGGCAGGCGGCGAGGTCGGATCCGCAGAGAACAGCAGCGAGTACGGAAAGACAAGGCTTTATGTTGATGAGAGCGTCCTCTTTGAAGGGGTACCGGCTGAGATCAACTGCTTCATGAGCCACAACGATTTTATTAAGAAGATTCCCGCAGGTTTCAAGATCATCGCACACACCGACAAGTGTCCCGCAGCGGGCATGTCGAATGACTCGAAAAAGCTGTACGGCGTACAGTTCCATCCCGAAGTAACACACACCGAATTCGGTGACAAAATCCTTGAAAACTTCCTTATAAAAATCTGTAACTGCAGCCGTGACTGGGATGTCCTCGGCGAGGCACGCAAGCAGATCGAAGGATATAAAGAAAGACTTAAAGGCAAGAAGGTTCTTCTCGCACTTTCCGGCGGAGTTGATTCATCGGTTGCCGCGATGATACTCGGAAAAGCAGTAGGAGAGAACCTTACTTGTGTTTTTGTAGATCATGGTCTTCTCCGTAAGGACGAGGGTGACCTTGTCGAGAGAACCTTTAACGGAAAGTTCGGTATCAACCTCGTGAGAGTAAATGCACAGGACAGATTCCTCGCAAAGCTCAAGGGAGTGACCGAGCCCGAGAAGAAGAGAAAGATCATCGGCGAAGAGTTCGTCAGAGTCTTCGAAGAGGAAGCAAAGAAGCTCGGTAACATAGACATTCTCGCGCAGGGAACCATCTATCCCGACGTAGTCGAGAGCGGAAAGGGTGATGCGGCAGTCATCAAGAGCCACCACAATGTCGGCGGACTTCCGGACGTTATCTCGTTTGAAGAGATCGTCGAGCCCCTTCGCGGGTATTTTAAGGATGAGGTCAGAAGGATAGGAACCGATCTCGGACTTCCCAAGGAGCTCGTTTGGAGACAGCCTTTCCCCGGCCCCGGACTTGCGGTCAGGATCATAGGCGATATCACGGAAGAAAAACTTAACGTCCTCAGGGAAGCAGATGCGATCTTCCGCGAAGAAGTCGGAAAAGGACTTGAGGGAAAAGAACCCAACCAGTTCTTCGCAGTTCTCACCAACACCAGAAGCGTCGGTGTTATGGGTGATGCGAGAACTTACGGTTATGTGGTCGCACTCCGCGCCGTCACCACGGACGATTTCATGACTGCGGAGTGGACAAGGATCCCCTTCGAAGTCCTCGAAAGAGCAAGCGGAAGGATCACGAACGAAGTAAGAGAGGTTTCGAGAGTAGTTTACGACATCTCGTCAAAACCCCCGGCAACCGTCGAGTGGGAATAAGACACAAAAGTAAGGAGGAGAGCCATGACTAAGTACATCTTTGTTACGGGAGGAGTTGTTTCCGGACTCGGAAAGGGTATCACGGCAGCGTCGCTCGGACGACTCTTGAAGGCGAGGGGGCTCAAAGTCGCCGCACAGAAGCTCGATCCCTATATTAACGTTGATCCCGGAACCATGAGCCCCTACCAGCACGGCGAAGTGTTCGTCACGGACGACGGAGCCGAGACGGATCTCGACCTCGGCCACTATGAGCGCTTCATCGATGAGGATCTCAACAAGTTCTCGAACCTCACGACCGGCAAGGTGTACTGGAACGTGCTCAACAAGGAGCGCAGAGGTGAGTACCTCGGCTCGACGGTACAGGTCATCCCCCACATCACGAACGAGATAAAAGAGTTCGTATACAGCCTCAGCAAGAAGACGGAAGCTGACGTCGTCATCACCGAGATCGGCGGAACGATCGGTGATATCGAGTCCCAGCCCTTTATCGAGGCGGTTCGTCAGATCTCGCTCGAGGTCGGCAGAGCGAACAGCCTCTTCATCCATGTAACGATCGTGCCCTATCTCATGGGCTCGTGCGAGCATAAAACAAAGCCCACCCAGCACTCCGTAAAAGAGCTTCAGGGTATGGGCATCAACCCCAACATCATCGTGCTTCGCTGCAACGAACCCCTCGAGGATTCGGTATTCAGAAAGATCGCGATGTTCTGCAACGTCCGCGAGGACTGCGTTATCGAGAACATCACGCTTCCGTGCCTTTACGAAGCACCGCTTATGCTGGAAAAGATGAACTTCTCGAGCGTTGTCTGCAGGGAGCTCGGTCTTGAAGTTCCCGAGCCGGATCTCACGGAGTGGAAGGCGATGGTCGACAGGGCCAATTCATCGAGATGCAAGACCGTAACGATCGGTCTCGTCGGAAAATATGTTGCCCTTCATGACGCATATCTTTCGGTGGCTGAGGCCCTTCATCATGCAGGCATCCACGAAGGAGTTCATGTAAATATTGACTGGATAGATTCGGAACAGATCACAAAGGAAAATGTCGGCGAGATCCTTGGGAAAGTTGACGGAATCCTTGTTCCGGGCGGCTTCGGTGCAAGAGGCATCGAGGGTATGATAACAGCCTGCGAATATGCTATGGAAAAAAAGGTTCCGTACCTCGGCATCTGCCTCGGCATGCAGATAGCGGTCATCGCGTTTGCGAGAACCGCGGCAGGTCTTACTGATGCGGATTCGGGCGAGTTTAGCGTCGACACTCCCCACAAGGTCATCGATTTCATGCCCGGCCAGAGCGACGAGATCGACAAGGGCGGCACACTCCGTCTCGGCACATATCCGTGCGAGATCAAACCCGGTACGGTCATGGAGCGCTGCTACGGCAAAACGCATATAGACGAGCGTCACCGTCACCGTTACGAGTTTAATAACGATTACAGGCACATGCTTGAAAATGCGGGCCTTACGCTTTCGGGAAGCTCGCCGGACGGAAGGCTCATTGAGACTGTCGAGATCGAGGATCATCCGTTCTTTGTGGGAGTTCAATTCCATCCCGAATTCAAGAGCAGACCCAACAAGCCTCATCCCCTTTTCAAGGGACTTGTGGAGGCGGCTAACAAGCAGTGATAAGGAAGGATAATAAATGAGCAATATTCATGAGGAATGCGGTGTGTTCGGTCTGATGGCGCCTGAGCCCATCGATGCGGCGGGACTTGTTTACTACGGTCTCTACGCGCTCCAGCACAGAGGTCAGGAGAGCTGCGGTATCGTCGTCAATGACGACGGGCTCTTCACGTCCCACAAGGACCTCGGGCTTGTGAGCGAGGTCTTCCATAAGGAAACGCTTTCGTCATTCCCGACGGGGACCATCGCAGTCGGCCATACGCGTTACGGCACGACAGGCGGTACGAACCGCAACAACTGTCAGCCCATAGAAGTCAATCATCAGAAAGGCAGGATGGCGATCGCTCACAACGGCAATCTTTCTAACGCCGCAGAACTGCGAAGCGAGCTCGAGCTTTCGGGCGCGATCTTCCACACAACGAGCGATACGGAAACCATCGCATATATAGTTACACGCGAGCGCCTTACGGCACCCTCGATCGAGGAAGCCGTAAGCCGCGCGATGAACAGGCTCGAGGGAGCATATTCGCTGATACTCATGTCTCCCCAGAAGCTTATCGCAGCCCGCGATCCCCATGGATTCAGGCCTTTATGCTACGGCCAGAGGGAGGACGGAACGTACTGCATCGCATCCGAGAGCTGCGCACTCCGCGCGGTCGGAGCGAAGTTCGTGCGTGACATCGAACCCGGCGAGATCGTTGTGTTCACGAGAAACGGCGTGATCTCGAGAAAAGAGCATTGCGGCGAGAAGCCAAAGAAGCTTTGCATCTTTGAATATATCTACTTCGCAAGACCCGATTCCGTGATCGACGGGATCGCGGTTCATGCCTCCCGCAACAGAGCGGGCGAGATCCTTGCAAAGAGTCACCCCGTGGAGGCCGACATCGTGATCGGAGTGCCCGATTCGGGACTTGATGCAGCCCTCGGTTACAGCAGGTTCTCGGGAATCCCCTACGGGATCGGACTTATCAAGAACAAGTACATCGGCAGAACGTTTATAGCCCCCGACAACAGAACCGATCAGGTCCGCATTAAGCTGTCGGCTGTCGAGGAAGAAGTTAAAGACAAGAGAGTTATACTCGTGGACGACTCGATCGTCAGGGGAACAACGAGCGGACAGATCGTCAAGCTCCTCCGTGACGCGGGCGCGAAAGAGATCCACATGCGCATATCGTCACCGCCCTTCGTTTCGCCCTGCTACTACGGCACGGACATCGATTCGAAGGAAAACCTGATCGCATGCAAATACACGATACCCGAGATCGCGGAGCTGATCGGAGCAGATTCGCTCGGATTCCTGCCGCTCGAGGAGCTAAAGGGTCTCACGGGCAATACGGAGTTCTGCAGCTCATGCTTTGACGGAGTTTATCCGACCAAGATTCCCGAGGGTGTACGTAAGAACCGCTTCGAGCAGAAACTCTCGGAGAAGAATAAGACGGAGTGACAGAGTAACAATAAATTAAGCGTATCTCGACAGAGCGGAAGCAACCGGTAATGGCAGCGATGCGACTTCTTTTTAAAAAGAAAAAGGAATACCATGGGTGGATCGGGCATAAGCATTAAGAAAAGGATCATAACAGGTCTGCAATATAAGCGTTAAAAGCAATCCGAAACAACATTTCGGAAAAACAGGTAAGTCAAGGAAGAGAGGCTCAAAATGTTTAGAGGATCAGAAGCCGGGATCATTACGGAAGAAGGCGAAGTTTTTACGGGACGTTTCTTCGGGGCGCGGACGGAGAAGGTGCTTGAGCTCGTGTTCAACACC
>JAEEQC010000023.1 GCA_016285135.1 Lachnospiraceae bacterium | reverse complement strand
AGAAGTTTTACCTGAAAGGAACAACCATGGAACTCGGTAAGATAAATACAGTAAAGATCGCAAGGATCACACCTCACGGCGCATATATCACAGACGCTGACCCGATAGATTCTCCCGCCACGGAAGCCGCCGATCTTGCTGCGAATATCGCAGTCGGCTCAAATTCAGAAGGCGTCGGAACTACATCTGCCATAACCGCAAAGAGCTCAATCTCCGAAGCAACAGGTACAACTAAAGCTGAGAAGGAAGAGCGCACGCGGGGTCACATAAGCGGTGAAGTCCTCCTGCCCAAGGGCGAGACGACGGCGCGCTTAAACAAGGGCGATATCACCGAGTGCTTTATCTACCTCGACTCCGAGGACAGGCCCGTTGCGACCATGAAGCGGCCGCTGCTCACACTCGGGGAGACTGCGGTGCTCACGTGCGTTGAGGTGACCCAGCTCGGCACGTTTCTCGACTGGGGCCTCAAGAAGGATCTTTTCCTTCCCTACCGCGAGCAGACCAAGCGCCCCAAGCAGGGCAGCCGCGTGCTCGTTGCACTTTATATCGACAAGTCCGGTCGTCTTTGCGCGACCATGAAGCTTTACAAATACCTGCGGAACGACTCGCCCTACAAAACGGGCGACAGGGTGCTCGGCAGGATCTACGAGACAGGCCGTGACGAAGGCGCTCATGTCGCTGTTGACGGGATTTTCCGTGCCCTGATACCAAAAAAAGATCTCGTTACCGAAGTGAATATCGGGGACGAGATCAGATTACGTGTCGCACGCGTCCTTCCGGACGGCAAGCTCGTGCTTGCGATGCGCGACCCGTCACATGTTCAGATTTTTGCCGACTGCGAGCTCATCACGGGACGACTCGCGGCAGCTCCCGGCAACTTCCTGCCCGTGAACGACAAGACCGATACCGACGTGATCCGACGGACTTTCGGCATGTCAAAGAATTCTTTCAAGAGGGCCGTCGGGCACCTCATGAAGGAGGGCAAAGTAACACAGGAGCCGACAGGGATCCGGCTTTCGGATCAAGCTGAGGCTTGAGTGAATCACTCCGCTTTAACGGCAGGGTTCGTTGTTGACCCCTCACCCGACACATGATCATGTACCGGGCTCCCAAGCAGTCCTCAGCCTGCGTGCCGAGTTGCATGGAGTATCACTCCTTGCAGACCTTCTCAAGAGTCTCGATAAGGACTTCCTTTTCGATGGGTTTCGAAACAAGATACTTAAGGCCGAGCGACTCAACCTCGCTGACGGTATCATGATCACAGAGTGAGCTGAGCATGACGATCTTGGTGTTGGGTGCGATCTCCATGAGCTTCTCAGCTGTCTCAATGCCATCGATACCGGGCATTACAATGTCAAGGGTAATGATGTCAGGCTGAAGCTCCTGGACCATGGCGATACCTTCTTCACCGCTCTTTGCGTGTCCGATAACCTCGTAATCGAGCCCCTCAAGTGTTGCCGCAACCTCCTTGTAGATGAACGGCGAATCATCGATAATGAGTATTTTCTTCATATTCTTCCTTTCTGACTAGTTACTCGAATGCTCGGGTAAAATGTCATATGATACTGTCATGTTTACGCTTCCGTAGTCACTTCCGAAATCGACATGTGCCGTGTCGGAGAACTGATTTTCCGGAGCTGCGCGGTACAATCCTCGGATCATAACGGGGATCACAAATCGCGACGCCCTGCCTGTTTCGTTGTTGATCCGGGAGATAAATCTTCCGAAACACATGTTGATGTACTCTTTGAAGTACGCATCCCTGTCCTCGGGTGACAGAGGTGTATTGCGGCTCATCCTGTCCACGATCTCGTCAACAAGGAGTGACGGGAACGTGCTCACAACCCTTGACTTGAAAATCCCCTTCGACAGGACGACCACCGAAACAGGTGCTTCGATCCTCTTCTTGCGAGGAGGTGGATCCGTAAGATCGATCTGGGCTACGGTCTTGGTGACCGACGCATAAACCGAACGGATCGTCTCCTCTATGAAACGGTCATTGATCTCTATAGCGTATCACCCCTTACCTATTATCCAGGAATCGCATCTTGTTGCTGTCACCCCTGTTGCTGTTGTTTGCCGGTTCGGGAGCCGCAGGTCTTCTCGAGGCGTTCGCAAATGTCTGCTGCATCTTGAATTTGCAGGCAGGGCAGTACCTTCCTGTCAGAATACTTGCTCCGCAGCCCTCACACTCGATGCCGACTACCGATCCTTCAGCAAAGGTAAGGCGCTCCTCTCGTACCCATTGTTTGATCATCTTTACCGGGGTATCGGTTTCTTCAGACACCTTCTGGATATTGGCACCGGGGTTATCCCTGATGTACTCCTTGCAAGTCTGGAACTTCTCTTCCATCGCTGCCATACATGCAGGGCAAGCCGGTGTGGTAGGTCCGAGGTAGTTATAAAGCTTTCCGCAACCTCTACATGATCTGACTTCCATACAATCACTCCTTCCGGTTTATCTCACGCATTTATAAAACGCGCTATGCGTTTTGAAAAAATGCGCATTTCTTTAACGCTTATGTGCCACGATGCGTTTTCATGCTCACGCTTATGTGCCACCGCCTATGGCGATGCTCAAGAGCCCGACCTTGGAAACGCCCGATTCGACGAGCTTCGAGGCACAATGTTCCATGGTGCTTCCGGTTGTGTAGATGTCATCCACAACAAGTACTCGGGGCAATTCGGCTTCGATCATGGCTCTTGGGTACACCTCAAAGTTACATGCGAATGCGCCTTCAAGATTACGCCTCCTGCTCATCCTTCCGAGATCCTTCTGGAAGTCGGTCTTGCGCGTGCGCAGGAGCAGGTCGTTGATCACGGGTATCCCGAGCAGGTCGCCGATCTTGTTACAGATCAGCTCCGTCTGGTTGTAACCGCGGTTCCGGGACCTGGTTTTGTGAGCAGGAACGGGGATCAGAGCACACGGTGCGAAATCCCTGATCTTAGAGCCGGCGTGGGTCACTGCCATCGCCGCGAAGAAGTCCGCATTGTCCGTCCGGTCGCGAAACTTAAGATCGCTCATCGCCTTCTTCATGATGTCGTTGTAAGGGAAGATCGCTATCCCGAAAGCGTTGCTGCGGTCCGATGTGGAGCACGTGTAACACAGCTCTCCCGTCATGCTCGTGATCTGCCGCCCGCACATAAAGCAGGTGGGTTCTTCGATCGGCCTGAAGTCCTCTCTGCACTCGTCGCAGACGAGCTTTCCCGCAGGGAGTACGATCCCGCACCCCGGGCACTTCCTCGGATATAAAAGATGAGTCAGTCCTTCTCTCAATCCGACCTCCGATCTTTCTGTCGTTCTGATCATATGCCGATTTTGTCTTTGAATAATTATAACACGTATATTATTAAAATGCACGTTAAAATTTCAGGATTTGCAATAAAATTGTAACTATTCACAGATACGCCATAAACAACATTTGGGTAATGTTTGGTTTTGGGGATTTGTTTTCTTTTTGTCAATAAGCGTCAGACAGAAGTCAGTTCATCTGCGTAATGCACTCTGTGAGCGCAGAATACCTCTTCTGCTCATTTTCATTGTGGATCATGTTTATAACGGTCTGACGGCTGCCGACGATGATAACGCATTTCTTGGCACGTGTGACCGCTGTATAGAGTATGTTTCTGTTGAACAGCTGGGCCGGCCCCGTCAGAAGCGGGAGCACGACAGCCGGATACTCGCTGCCCTGTGACTTGTGGATCGTCACAGCGTAAGCAAGCTCAAGCTCGTCAAGCTGCGAGAAAGGATATTCGACAAACCTGCTGTCATCGAATTCTATCAGAATGTGCTGGGCGAAGGTGTTGATCTGCCTGATCCTGCCCATGTCGCCGTTGTAGATGCCCGTGCCGGTGCTCTTTACAAAGCCGCGTTCCCTGACCTCCCACTCGAGGTGGTAGTCGTTCTTGGTCTGCATGACTTTGTCGCCCTCACGGAAGATAACGTCGTGATATTCCATCTGCCTGCGTCCCTCTTCGGGCGGGTTGAGGAACTGCTGCAGGAGGCTGTTAAGGTTTATGGTCCCAAGCTCACCCTTCTTCATGGGCGTGAGGATCTGCACGTCAAAAACATCCTCTCCGACGTAACGGGCAAGCCTTCCCCCGACAAGATTCGCGATAACGCCGCGGATCTCATCCGTAGAAAGCCTCTCCATCATAAAGAGGTCCTTTGAATTGTTGTCCAGCTTGGGGATCTCACCGCGGTTGATCATGTGCGCACCGACTATGATGTCGCTTTCCATCGCCTGCCTGAATATGCGTGTCAGGCAGACCGCGTTAAAGCGGTGAGACGCAAGGATGTCTTTAAGAACATTACCGGGGCCCACACTCGGGAGCTGGTTCGCGTCACCGACAAGTATAAGCCTTGTGCCCTGGCAGACGGCCTTGAGGAGCGCATGCATAAGCGGCAGGTCGACCATGGACATCTCGTCGATGATGACAGCGTCCGCTTCAAGCGGTTCGTCCTCGTTCTTTTCAAATGTAAAGCGGCCTCTGCTTCCGCCGGCGGGATCGTCGGGCACACCCTGGCATCCGAGCATCCTGTGGATCGTGAGTGCCTCGCGTCCCGTGGTCTCGGTGATCCTCTTGGCCGCGCGACCCGTGGGGGCTGCGATCAGGATCGTGAGCCCCTTCTTTTCGAAGTATGAGATCATGGCGCGGATGGTCGTGGTTTTTCCTGTACCGGGGCCTCCCGTGAGGATGAACACACCGTGCTTGTAGGCCTCGCGTACCGCTCTCTTCTGAAGGTCGTCGAGCACGACCTCGCCCATGCCCATCTGTTCAAACTCTTTCTCGGAGATCTCGCCGCCGTACTGGTCCATCGAATCGAGATCGAGCAGCATGCGCGCCACACCGAGTTCCATGTAATAAAAAGGAGCGCGGTAGACCTTCCCGGGTTCTGCGGGTCCCTCCATGGTTATGGGATCATAGTTTCCCGAGCTTTTTACAATCACGCTTCCTTCGACCGTCAGATCGTCAAGCGCTTTCTGCACCGCTTCCTCATCCACATCGAGCAGCCCGCAGACCGCTGCCACGAGCATATCGGCCGGAAGGTAAGTGTGTCCCGCGCCCTCAGCGACCGTGAGCTGGTAAAGGATGCCCGCACGGATCCTGTGCTCGCAGTCCTTCTCAATGCCTATATTCATCGCAAGCGCATCCGCCGTCTTGAAACCGACTCCCCGGATGTCCTGCGCAAGTCTGTACGGGTTCTCAAGGATGATCTTCTTTGCCTCGTGGCCGTACTCTTTGTGGATCTTGAGCGCAAGGCTGTTGCTGATGCCGTACTTCTGCAGGAAGAGCATGAGGTCACGGATCCCGCGCTTCTCCTCAAAGGATTCGGCTATCGTGCGCGCGAGTCTGACGCTTATGCCCTTGATATCCACGAGTGCTTCCGGCTCCTCCTCGATCACTCTGAAGGTGTCGTCGCCGAACGCTGCCACTATCCTCGACGCGAGCTTGAGGCCCACACCCTTTATGACTCCGCTCGCAAGGTAGCGCTCCATGGAGCCCGCGTCACTCGGCTCTATATCCTCATAAGAAACGACCTCGATCTGGTCACCGTACACGGGGTGACGCTTATCGCGGCCGTTGATCCTCAGGCACTCTCCCTCAGCAATAAAAGAAAAGCCACCCACACAGGTGACCGGCTGATCTTTTCCCGATACCGCAAGCTCAAACACCGTGTAACCGGTCTCGTCGTTGCGATATATGATATTGTTGACGGTGCCCTCTAATTCTTTCAAATATATGTTTCTCCTCTTTACGGTTTATAACCGCCCATAGACAGGATTCTCCGCGCCCGTATATCTTTCCGAAAACAATTAAAGCGTCAGCGTTTTCGGAAAGACATACGCGGCAGGAGAATCCGTCATTGTTCAGTAGGTTTAATTCCCGGAGTGTTTCTCTTCATGGATTCAAAGAGCTTCTGCGCTATCCCGAGATCTCCGCTGTCGGCGATCATCTTTGTGTACTCCTCGTACATCTTGTCCCCGAACATCGAGAGGTAAGGATTCTCATCATCCTTCTTCGGAACGATGGTTTCCTTCACGTCTTTGAGGACATGCTCAAGTAAATACGCCTCAAAGCTCTTGCAGACATTCATGAGCTCCTCGTCGCTGGCATTCGTGAGGTCTCCCTTCAGAGACTTCTCAAGGCTGTCCGCACGCGAGTTCGCCGCGGTCTGCTTGTTGTAGCGGTCCATTACGGCGTTAATGTCTGAACTGATAGATAAAGCCATGTCTTGGTCCTTTCATTATTATGAGCGTAAGTTGTTTGCTTGCTGCATCATTTCATCCGATGCGGTGATGACCTTTGAGTTCATCTCGTAAGCACGCTGCGTTACGATGAGGTTTACGATCTCGTCCACGGTTGCGACGTTCGAGCCCTCGAGGTATCCGGAGTGAACCTTGCTGGCTGTGAGGAGCTGATCGTCCGCTTCGAGTCTCGGAGCCCCGGAGTTCTCGCTCTCACGGAACATGCTGCCCGAGATCTTGTTGAGACCTGCGGGGTTGTTGAACTGTGCGAGGCTGACCTTGACGCCGATATTCATCGCAACGTTCGTCTCCTCGTCGGGATATGTGAAGTTGCCCCACTGATCGATGTTGACCTTTGCCATGTCGTACTCGGGTCCGAAGATGATGGGCTGCCCTGCGTCGTCGAGCAGGCTGTAACCCTCCGCAGTACAAACAGCAACACCTTCAGCTGTCATGGAAGTCTGAAGCGCACCGTTACGGGTGTAGCCGATCGTTCCGTCGGGAAGCTGAACTCTGAAGAAGCCCTCGCCCTCGATACAGAAGTCGAACTTTCTGCCCGTCTCGAGCATTGCGCCCTGAGTGAATATCTGTGAAAGACCCGATACGCGAACACCGAGTCCGACCTGTCCGATGACGGGCTTAGGGTCACCGTTGTTGTCGGTCACCTTTCTCTGAAGCTTCTGGTAAAGAAGCGTCGAGAACTCGGTGGTCTGCTTTTTGAAACCTGCTGTATTAACATTGGAAAGATTGTTGGCGATATTATCAAGACTTGTCTGCTGCGCCGTCATTCCCGAAGCGCCTGTCCATAAAGCTCTTATCATGCGGAACCTCCTTTATCAAACCTTACCTACAGAAGAAACCGCAAGCTCGATCGTGCTGTCCACACTCTTGATGACCTTCTGGTTTGCTTCATATGCACGGGTGATCGCGATCATGTTGACCATCTCGTAGACAACATTGACATTCGACTGCTCCGTGTAGCCCTGGCGCACGTAGCCCGTCGCGTCCTTCTCGGTCGCGCCCTTGACCGGCTCGTAGTAGGTGTCGCCGTGCTTCTTGAAGTAGTCGTAGTCCTCAAAGTCTTTGATGAGGAGCCTGTCGATCGCTTCGCCGTCGGCGTAGATCGTTCCGTCGGTGTCGATGACAACCTGATGTGCATCTACGGGCACCTGAACATCGCCCGACTCGCCCTGAAGGTGGTTGCCGTCAACATCTGTGACGAAGCCGTCTTCCCTCATGTGGAAGCTGCCGGCGCGGGTATAACGGATATGATCCCCGCCTTCGCGGTCCGTGATCCTGACGGTAAAGAATCCGTCGCCGTCCATCGCGAGGTCGTAGGGATTCGTCGTTTCACGCAAAGAACCCTGCGCGTAGTCGGTATAGACTTCACCGATCTTAACGCCCGGGGCAAGGTCACCGATCCTGCGCTGCTTCCAATCCTCCGACTCGTCGCGGATCTTGATCGCAAGATGGTCTTTAAAGCTCTGACTGGTAACGCCCTCCTTCTTGAATCCGACGGTAGTCGCATTCGCCATGTTGTTGGAGATGACGTCCAGTCTCTTCTGTTCGTTGTACATACCGGTCCATCCGGTATAAAGGCTTCTGAGCATGTAGTTCCTCGTGTTGAAACCGCCGGCAAAGATCCTCCGTGATCTTTTCGAACAAGCCCTCCGGTCTGTTCACTGCCGTGACGCAACGCTTATGTTACATCAGTGGGTTCTTTCTGAATGCCTGTTTAAATATATTTTCTGTCCTGTCGAAGTAACCGTATCGTACACATTCTGTAACGGGACAGGAAATGTTTTCACAGTTTTTATCGGCTTTTTCTGCATATTTCTTAACATCACATATGCATTTCTTCCCGATCAAAGGGCACAGGTCCACAGCCGGATAATACAAATAGGTCAGCCCTTACGCGAAACGCCTTTTACGCTTCGCGTGACGACTGACCCTCTCTTTACTTTCTGGAGCTGAACATCTCCACGTACTTGCCTGTTCCGATCGCAACGGCTGTCATGGGATCCTCTGCTGTCATGGTCGTGATACCCGTCTTCTCTTCGATGAGCTCCTCAAGTCCGTAGAGCAGGCATCCGCCGCCGGTAAGAACGATACCGCGGTCAGCGATGTCGGCTGCGAGTTCGGGAGGAGTCTTCTCGAGAACGCTGTGGATCGCTTCTACGATCTGGGAGGTCGTCTCCTTGAGAGCCTCCTCCGTCTCCTCCGATGTAACGGAGATGGTCTTGGGAAGACCGGTCACGAGGTTACGGCCTCTGACGTCCATTGCAACAGGCTCGGGACGTCTGTATGCCGATCCGATGTTTGTCTTGATATCCTCAGCGGTACGCTCACCGATAAGGAGGTTATGCTTCTTACGCATATATCTCACGAGTGCTTCGTCGAAGTCATCACCCGCGATCTTGATCGACGTGCTGACAACAGTTCCGCCGAGCGAGATAACTGCGATATCGGTTGTTCCGCCGCCGATGTCGACGATCATGTTACCGCAGGGACGCGAGATGTCGATGCCTGCACCGATGGCAGCCGCGATGGGCTCCTCGATGATGGCAACCTCACGGGCACCTGCCTGATATGTAGCATCCTCAACGGCCTTCTTCTCAACTTCGGTAACACCGCTGGGTACGCACACGCTGATGACGGGCTTACGGAAGCGCTGCTTGCCGACAGCCTTCTGGATGAAGTACTTGAGCATCTTCTCGGTAACCGTGTAGTCCGAGATAACGCCCTGACGGAGAGGTCTTACGGCAACGATGTTACCCGGTGTACGACCGAGCATCAGTCTCGCGTTCTCTCCTATTGCTTTGATCTTGTTGGTGTCCCTGTCAAAAGCCACAACCGAGGGCTCCTTGAGCACAACACCCTTTCCTTTGATATATACAAGTACGCTGGCCGTACCGAGATCTATACCGATGTCACTTCCAAGCATGACAAATAACTCCTTTCACATATCCCCTAAAAGGCGACTCTAAGCGCCCACAGAGATATTATATACGACACAGCGTAATTTTCAAAGGGAAATTTGCCACAAAAACAGTATTTAAGATAAACACAAAGCCTGTTACTGTTCCGACCGGGTATTATGCTATCCTGAGCTCTACGTCGCCGGAGCTCGTGCTTATGTTGCATTCTTCCTCTCCGCGAGGTGAAGGCGTATCAACATCACCCGAATTTGTTCGTACATTAAAGAGCTTATCGGAAAGCAGGGAACCTTCTACCTCACCCGAAGTTGTTTCGATGTTCATCTTCTTCGAATCGAATCGTTCAAAAGTGATATCACCCGATGACGAAACCGCATTAAAGGAGCCGGCATATGAGCTCTTGAATTCCATCTCGCCCGAAGACGACTGGGAGGAGAGGTCTCCGCTGACATTAACTCCGCTCATCTTGAGGTCTCCCGAGGAGGTTTCGGTAATAAGCGCGGTGAACTCGGAATCCTTAACGGTTATGTTACCCGAGGTGCACGATATCTTTGCATCGCCCGCGAAGCTGCACGATGTCATAACTATGTTACCCGACGAAGTGTCGGCATCAAGCCGCTTTGCATTTACACCATGGACGATGATGTTGCCCGAGCTTGCATTGGTCCTGACCGATCCGCTCACCTGTGCCGTCAGACTCAGGTTACCCGAAGATGCGTCGAGCGAAGCATTTGCAAACTGAAGTGTCGAGGGAACCTCAACATTTCCCGACGAAGACTTAATGGTGAGGTCGCCTGCAAAAGTGCTCTTGTTGAGATAGATCTTTACCGTGGGGTTCTCAAAGTTTATACCCATCGAGAACCATTTGCCCATATCCGTCTCTACACTGAGAATGTTATTTGCGATCGTGACCGAAACATCGACATCGTCTCTTTGATACGTAACCACGCGGGGCTGTCCGTCCGTCACGTAGAACGAAACGTCTTCGCTGCTGACGTCCACATAGATCCCTTCGAAATCATGTTCAAGGTTGAATGTTCTTTCAACAAAATTGCCATCCGATATCTCGTGTACGTCGAATCCGGTCGACGCTACCGATATAAAAGTGATGATAAGTCCCGCAGCCATGAGAAAGGCGGCTGCGATAAGTGCTATTTTGATATTTCTGTTCATTTATATTCCTCTCTTTTGATCAACCGTATTGTCAGTCCTCTGCTGTCTCATCCTTTTTGATAAAAAGACTCTTGATACCGAGCAGTATTGAACGTGTGAGTTTAACCATTACACCCGTGAATTTGATACATCCTATAAAGAGTGCGATCGCTGCGCCGGCACAGAACACTCCGATACCGATCATCATCATTCCCGAAGCCGAGAAAGTGAATATACCGTAAACAGGAGCACAGATCGCTCCGACCGCAAGTCCGAGGTCTGCCGCGTAAACAGCAACGACTATGGACCAAACCGCCACATATATCGAGAAGATGACCGCGATCGCTGCGATCACCAGGGATATCCATATGGGACTGCCAAGTATGATCAGGATGAGCTCCCAGCTCTTAAGCTTTCTGCCCGGTTTGATCCTCTCTTTAACCAGCGCCGAAAGAGGCAGGTCTGCCATGATGCCGGCGGCGATATCGCGCGGATCTCCGATCTTCGCTACCGCTTCACTTTCGGTAAGTCCTTCTTCAAGATAATCGCTTATCATCTCGTCATAAAAAGCGATCCTTTCTTCTTTTTCCTGTTCGGGGCAGCCGGAAAGACCTCTTCTGAGCTGCTCCAAAAATTCTGTCTTACTCATTTTCTTTCCTTTCCGATTCTATCAATAAAGTCTGACCTTCCGGTTCCGTGTTCTGAGTGAATGCACCTGTGTCGAGCGTCAGGCCTGTTTCGAACTGTACCTCTGAGAGGTTTGTCTCCTGTCGGCTTTCGGCTTCACCGGTCAGTTGCGGATGGTCGGCGGGTGCTGTGATCTGCCCGGTCTCTCTCGTGATGAATCTGTAGATCGCCTCGATCTCTTTCCAGTCATCCCTGAATTCTTCGATCCTGTCTCGCCCCTGCGGGGTTATGTGATAATACTTTCTGAGCCTTCCTCCGTGCTCTGCCGATCTGACTGTAAGAAGTGATGCGCCTTCAAGCCTCTTAAGGATCGTGTAGAGTGTTGACTCAGACATCTCAAGGTACGGGCTCATGTCCTTGATTATCTTGTAGCCGTAGGAATCCTCGTTCCTGATGGCAGCAAGCACGCAGACCTCGAGCAGTCCTCGTTTTAATTGGATGTCCATCTATACCTCCTAACGTGTTATACTTCAGCTGACGTTATACATCGTATCACGAGGTATCTATTCTGTCAACTACTTTTTTACACAAAAAAGGGGTGGACCGGGGGGGACCACCCCTGTTTTTACGCTTCCCTGCGCCGCTGCATCTGCAGCTGCGCTGTGAGCAGTTCATAGTAGAGTCCTTTGGCTGCGATAAGCTCCTCATGCGAGCCCATTTCGCAGATCCTGTGACCGTCGATCACGATCAGTCTGTCACAGTCCTTGAGAGTCGAAAGACGGTGGGCGATAGCAAAAGTCGTCTTGCCCTTTGTGAGCTTCGAGAGTGCGTTCTGAACAAGGTACTCGCTCTCGGTGTCAAGGCTCGCCGTAGCTTCGTCAAGGATAAGAAGTGACGGATCCGCGAGCACGGCGCGAGCTATGGCGATACGCTGACGTTCTCCGCCCGAGAGGTTGTAACCCTTCTCGCCGACATACGTGTCGTAACCGCCGGGAGTCCGGCAGATAAAGTCGTGCGCGTTCGCTGTTCTCGCGGCTGCGATGACTTCCTCATATGTAGCGTCCGGCCGCGCGAACCTGATGTTCTCGAGTATCGTTCCCGAGAAGAGGAACGTCTCCTGAAGTACCACGCCGAGCTGACTGTGGAAGCTCTTCCTGTCAAGTGTCCTTATGTCTTTGCCGTCCACGAGCAGGAGACCGTCGTCGGCTTCGTAAAGGCCCATCAAAAGATTTATCATCGTGGATTTGCCGGCGCCCGAAGGTCCGACGATACCGATCTTCTCACCCGGCCGGACATGAAGGTCTATCCCCTCGAGAACAGGCTTATACGACCTGTAACCAAAGGTGGCCTTTTCAAAATCGATCTGTCCCTTTATCTTGCTGACCACACCGTTCTCATGATCCGGGATGCGGTCAAATGCGAGTATGTCATCGATCCTCTCCAGACTGCTGATCAGCGATGTAAGCTGCCTGGGAAGGTTTGTCATCCAGTTGAGGTACTGATACAGAAGCTGCGTATATGTCATGAACTGGATGAGCTCTCCGGGGGTCATCTCACCCGCAAGCACCTGACTGCCTCCGAAATAAACAACTATGAATATTCCCGCACCCATCAGGAAATTGAGCATCGGATTGAAGATCGCCCAGAAGCATTCGTTTCGTATCTGGACACGGCAGTACTCGTTGGAAAACTTAAGGAACTTCTCGGACTCTGCCTTCTCGTTCCCGTACGATTTAACCACTCTCATGCCGGATATGACGTCCTGAAGGTTACTGCTGATATCGTCGTTTTTGTGCCACTGAAGATGGAAACGACGGTGGATGTTCTTACGGAACAACATTATCAGAACAACCACAACAGGCGCGGGAATGAAAGCCATAAGCGCCAGCTTAACGTTTATGGACAACATAAAGATCACATCACACACAAAGATGAATGCCACCGTCACCAGGTTACAAAAGCTGTTTTCCATGAATTCCCTGATAACACGCGTATCCTGGACGACACGGTTGAGGAGCTCTCCGGGGCGCCTGTCGTTAATGTACGAAAGCGGAGCTGCCTGCAGCTTTTCGAAGAGGCTCTTACGCATATCATTTGAAATGCGCGCTCCGAGCTTGGTCGAATAAAAACTCTTCGCAACGTTGACAAACACGATCCCGACGCTCATCGCAAATATGCCCCCGAGGCACAGAAAAGCCGCCGACTTCGAAGGGCTCTCGTCGAGAAGGACATCGTCCACAAGGTATCTCTGGATCACGGGATTGACGAGCGTGGTAACCGAAGCGAGGATCATAAGCACCGCTATACCGAGGAACTGAGGTATGTAGGGTCTTGCAAGTCTCTTGAGCGTTCCGAGAAAGCGGTTCTCCCCGTTGCAATGCGGGCAACGTGCCGTCCCGGGGATCGCGCGCCCGCATTTCGGGCACGAGGCCTCATATTCATTGCTCTCAACATGCTCACTGCGCCCGGAAGCAAGGATGTTGATGCCTCTTGCTATATAGGCGTAACGGGCCATGTGTCCGTGTGTATACCGTGCGAGGACAATGAGTGTGCCCTTATGGTTCACGGTCAGGAGTCCCTGGCCTACATGAGCATGGGCCTTCGCACTGTCGCAATCCGCAACGGAGAGCTTTTTTTCAAGCTTGCCGTGCATGACCGAGTAGATCGTCCTGTTCGAAACCACAAGAAACGAATCGCGCGTGTACATCGAGTGTTCATCGATGTCAGCGGGAAGCGAATAGTAGATCTCCTCGCCCTCGTCGAGGGTTATGAGACTGCGCAGTTCCCGCGGAAGTTCAAAGTTTAATATCATGGTATTTATCCTTTTGTTGTATCAACAGGCGGGTGAGCCCCCGCCGGGTTCATGCTTCTTCACCGCCCGAACGGGTCTTCCCTGATCCTTAGGTTTACAGGAACAGTTCGGGCTTTCTCTCCGACCGAAGCGGTTTACAGGAACAGGTCAAGCTTTCTCTGCTCCGAAGGGGTGAGCTCACGTACATCTCGGATCTCGAAGCGATTTTCGTTTATATCTGTGATGAGCAGACGGGTCTCGGAGAGCTTTGTCACGTTGTTTCCGCCCATGTTGATGGTAAACTTCACCTCGCCCTTGTCCGTCAGGACATGGAAGTAGGCGTAGCCGTACTCGTCTTTGATCGAGATGATCTTGTTTATCACGGGCATGAAGTAATTGAGCTCAAGGTCCCTCCTGATAAGTGCCTGCTGATCCGCGGGCAGTTCGGCGATATCCCCGATGACCATGAGTTCTTCACCCGTTTCGCTTCCGACGCGGATCGAAATGTACTTCATGGGGTCCGTAAAAGGAAAGAGCCTGACCGCACGGACTCTGTCGTACGTCCCGACGGCCGGTCCGTCGCCCGAAGTGCCGGCTTTCTTCTCTGTCTTCGCGCCGAGGAAACCTCCCTCGCTTTCAAAAAAAGTAATGTCTGTATTTTTATCTTCCATATATCTGTACCGGATCCTTTCTGAATCTTTAAGCATGCCTTCATGCGCCGAAGATCCGGGGACGAGAGTTTCCCCGCGGCGCAAACCATCAGATTTCCTCAAGTGACAGGAAGCTTGTCTGTAGGTTCGAAAGCATATGATAAATGCCTTCCTTCTTCATAAGCTCCTCGTGGGTTCCTTCCTCAACGATCCTTCCGCCGTCGATGACGATCAGTCTGTCGGCGTTTTTAAGGGTAGAGAGACGATGTGCGATCGAGATCGTTGTCCTTCCTTCGGCAAGCAGCGAGATCGATCTTTCGATGAGCTGCTCCGTCTTGGTGTCCACAGCGGATGTCGCCTCGTCGAGGATAAGGATCTTGGGGTTCGCAAGAACGGCACGCGCTATCGAAAGTCGCTGGCGCTCGCCGCCCGAAAGGTCTTTCCCACCGGACCCGACGACGGTGTCATAGCCGTCGGGCATCGCAGTGATGAAATCATGCGCACCCGCAAGCTTTGCGGCACGGATTATGTCTTCCCTCGAAGCGTCTTTATCCGCATATGCGATATTGTCGGCAACCGACCCCATGAATATGTAGGTATCCTGCGAAACCATCGCAACGGTTCGTCTCAGATCCTTAAAAGCGAGATCTTTCACATCATGTCCGTCGATCCTCACTGTGCCTTCATCGGTATCGTAAAGCCTCGAGATAAGGTTTACGAGCGTTGACTTGCCGGCTCCCGAGCGGCCCACTATACCAAGCACTTCACCGGGGCGAACATACAGCGAAACATCTTTAAGCACGGGTCTGAAAGCTTCATAGCCGAATGTCACGTGCTGCAGCTCGATCTCTCCGCGAGGCTCAGACAGACTGACCGGATCAGCGGCTTCTTTTATGTCGGGCACGGCGTCAATGATCTCAAGCATGCGCTGCGCGGAGTTTATACTGTCGGTCCAGACGCGGAATATATACGAAAAGAAGTTCATGGGTCCGTTTAAGGATCCGATGTATCCGACAAATGTCACGAGCACGCCGAGGTCGATCGACTTCGTCTCTATGACAAGAAGCACACCGACGATCCATACCCAGATATTCGATATCTCGGAAACCATGTTGTAAAGGATCGTGAACCTGTTATTGTACCTGACTATATCTACCTCAGCGGTCTCGAGGGCTCCGGACTTCTTTGAAAAGCCGGCCGTCTCCTCGTCCTCGCGCCCGAACGCTTTAACGACACGGGCTCCCGTGAGATTGTCATTGACCTTGCCCGTCATGGATCGCTCCGCGCGGTGACGCTTGCCGTACAGCGTCCAAAGTGCGGGTTTAAGCTTAACGCTTAAGATCACGAGCACAGGCAGCAGCACTACGGCAAGGAGCGAAAGCTGCCAGTTGAGCCTGAACATTACTATGAATGTAACGATTATGGTCGTCGAATGAATGAACAGGAAAGGGAAACCGTCGAGGAAGAAGTCTATGATCCTGTCCGCATCACTTCTGACGCGTGTCATGAGACCACCGGTCTGCTTGCTCGTGAAGAAGCGAAGCGACAGGTCTCCCATCGATGTAAATATATCCTGTTTGATGTCCCTTACGGTCCTTGCCGCCACCCTCGCGACGAGGTATTGCTGCAGGATCTGGACTGCGTGCTGAAGTACTCTCGCGCCGAACATACAGATAACAAGCACGAGAAGCGCAAGCGCGTACTCTCCTTCAAGTCCGAACCGGGCAAGAAACTCATCGTTTTTCCCTATCACTCCGTCATAGAGCACCTTGCCCGACAGATACGGCCAGATTATCGAAATAAGAGCCGATGCAAGGTATGTGCAGAACAGTACGATGACCGAAGCCCTGTATCGCAGGAAATATCTGAAGACGCGAGAGAAGATCGTGCGTTTCTTTGCGACAGGCGCTTTTTCTTCCGCGGTCTGCGAAGGAAGTTCATCACCTTCGGCGGTTTCTGCGCCCGTCTGTGCATCCGCATCAGTTTTGTCCGGACTCTCACCCGAGAGCGCTGCCTTAACTTCCTTAACAAATGTGTTCATCCCCGGAGTGCAGATCCCCGAAAAGGCTGCCACAAACCTGTCTTTGCCTTTTGAGACAACAGTCAGGATGCTCGAAGCAAAAAGCCTTTCGGCCTTAATATCATCTATATCGCACAGATCTATGAACGAAACGCTGTCTACGTGCGAAGGGAGTCCCTGCGCGGGAGCATTGGCCGCTCCTGCCGCTTCCCTGCCTCGCTTTCTTCCCTGTCCTTCGGGGAGCGCTTCTACCGGTCCTCGCAGGATCCCCAAAAACGCGTCGGTCAGGAACACACATCCCTTAACGTATGTACCTTCGTCGGAGAGGTCGAAAAGCGCGACGGACTTAATCTCTGTCCTGCCCGAGGCAAGACCTCCAAAACGTTTGTCACATGGTGTCTGCCCTTTTCGGATCTCAGAACGGTCGTCGCAGGGTGAAATCCCGGACAGCAGCTCGAGGATGGCTTTTTTTATATCTTTATTGATTGTTGTGGTTTTGTCTTTTTTCATAAGCATTTCCTTAATTTACCGGGAGTTTAGGGCAATCTGCCATCACACACCGGGATGCCAAACGGTAAGTATTCTATAGTAAAAGCGCCTGAGATCACTCAGGCGCTCATGATGTATGTAAGGATTCAGATCATTCGTTTTCGTAGGGGATGATCGTCTTGATCGTTCCGTCGGGAGCGATGTCAAGCTTGGTGTACTTAACGTTTCTACGGTGGTTAATACCTTTCGAAAGCTCGCAGTCATGGTAGAAGAGATACCAATCACCATGATATTCAACTATCGAATGATGTGTTGTCCAGCCAAGTACGGGCTCCATGATCCTTCCCTTGTAGGTAAAGGGGCCTTCGGGCTTGTCAGACTCCGCATAAACAAGATAGTGTGTTGTACCTGTCGAATATGAAAGGTAATATTTGCCGTTGAACTTGTGCATCCAAGGTCCCTCGAAGTATCTGCGGTCCTCGTCGCCTTCTTTGATGGGGTTGCCTTCCTCGTCAAGGATCTGAAGATGACGAGGCTCACCCTTAAGTGACTTCATGTCGTCTGCGAGCTCACAGAACATAGGTCCGATAGCATCGCGCTCGGGATCGAGATCGCCCTCAAGCTGACCTGCCTTCTCATCGAAGAAGCCCTTGGTCCACTTGTCGAGCTGTCCGCCCCAAAGTCCTCCGTAGTAGAGGTATGCTCTTCCGTCATCATCAACGAAAGAAGCGGGGTCAATACTGTATGTTCCCTGAATGTAGTCCGGTTCGGGATCGAAAGGTCCTACGGGAGACGAAGATGTGGCAACTCCGATCCTGAAGATGCCGTCCTTGTCTCTTGCGGGGAAATATAGATAATATGTTCCGTTCTTATATGCAACGTCGGGAGCCCACATCTGCTTGCTAACCCAAGGGATGTTCTTCATATGAAGAGCCTCACCGTTGTCAACGCACTCCGCGTCAAGGTTATCAAGTGAAAGAACATGGTAGTCTTCCATACGGTACTCGTCACCGTTATCGTTGTCTTCCGCATCATGAGGAATATCATGAGAAGGATAGATGTAGATCTTATCATTAAAAACATGTGCTGAAGGATCAGCCGTGAAAATGTGTGACACCAGAGGTCGTCTTTGCTTTGCCATAAACCCGTATACCTTTCCTGCTTCACAAAAGCAAATCATTTCGGAGGGAAAACTTCCCACTCCCACTTCTATGATTCACATTATATGACATTATTGTGAATTTACCAACCTAATAAGCACTTCAGCTGACCAAATATTGCTATTTTTTATTCTTTTTTTCTAATTAAGTATCATTTTTACGATTTTTTCACTCTAGCGTCTGTTTAACGTTTCAATCAACAGACACCGCATATCGTGCTTATTAACATGAGTTAGCACGAAATATCACAACAACAAAACAAGGACTTAAATTTGATTTCGAATTAACAATTTGTGGAGTATAAACATGTTCGAAAGGCAAAATCTGACCAACTTCATAAAAACTTTACTTTACGGTCACTCTGTTCTTGCCTTCCTGTTTGGAAATGTAGAGGGCCTCATCAGCTCTCTTACAGAAACCGTCCGCATCGTCACCTTCGGTATAGACTGTGACTCCGAGGCTGACAGTTCTGAATCCCGCGTACTTGAATTCGGTCTTCTCGAAATCCGTGCGGATCTTCTCTGCAGCACTCACAGCCTCGTCGATACCGGTTGCGGGCATGACGAGCATAAATTCCTCGCCGCCCCAACGGCCTGCCGAGAGCTTCAGATTTGTAACGGTCAGATCGGTCATGACTTTCGCCACACCCTTAATGACGGTGTCACCTACATCATGCCCGTAAGAATCGTTGACAGTTTTGAAATTATCTATATCGATCATGACAAGAGCAACGCCGTTGCCCGCAGCCATCGCCTCTTCAATGCGGCGAAGCGTCTCGGTACGGTTAAAGAGTCCCGTCATGCCGTCCGTAATGGAACGGAGCTTAAGCTCAAGATTATGATTGTGCTCGATGGTAACGTCGTCGATAACATAAAGCTTACCGAATATCTTTCTCTCATTCTTGAGATCGGTAGCCTCAGCCTTATAATAGTTCTTTTTAATGCTGATGACTTCATCCTTTTCGATCGCCTCGAGGATGTGCGCTATGACGGTTTCGTCATTTTCTTTAAGAGACGGATATATGCGTTCCGCAATAGTGTTGTAGTAGATGATCGCGCCTTCGGTATCGACCGCAACGATACCTTCCGTCATGTTGTCGGCGATGTAGTTCTTTACAGCATCGAGAGCTGCGATCAGGTCGTATTTGATAGTAGCGACGATCATGAGGACAAGGCAGCACAGATACGAGATAACTGTCGCATCGTAGCCGCCGGCGATCCCGGTCGAATAAACCACGATACCGCCCATCATGACGAGACCGATGGCGATTATGATGGCTGTCTGGAACTTTCTCTTACGTCTGCGCTCCTGAACAAGTCTCATGATCGCGGAGAATGTCGCAAAGACGAGATAGCCTGCCACTATCATTATATATATGTAATACACGAATCCGTGCTCATAAACGTTATGAGGGAAAAGACCTTCTCTTGAGAACGCGACGCTCTCGTAATACATGTGGTGGTAGTCGTTCGTGAACACCACGATCACGATGAGGAAGTGGATCACGGCAACCATACGCTTGGTGTACGTGCTCAGACGCGCACCCGTGTACTCGGTCATGAAGAACAGCAATCCGACCGAAACAAAGATCTTGCCCAGATACTCGATCCTCGTGCCCCACATGCAGTCCACGGAGTTATCGGATATCATCTCGATAAAATATCCTACATTATTGACAAGGACAGACAATGTAAAGATGAACAGATAAGAATGGATCCTGTTTTTCCATGACGGAAAGAACATCACAAGCGTTACAAAAACACCCACGATGCTCAGGCCTTGAAACCAAAGGAGGAAATCATATGCCGTCATAAAAACTCCGAACCACACCCCGTTTTGGATTGAATTTCGTTTTGGTATCGAAAAACAGCAGGGCTTCACAAAATGCAAAATGTATCTTCGCTATTGTATTATATCACATCATTTTGTTTATTAAAAGACGGAATATGAGAATATTTTGTTTAGTCATTATCTCTCCCGATTGCTGCATTTCCACACATAAGCATCCTCAAGTTTTGGAGCGACGTTGGATCAGATTCCGTAAACCCTTTTTATTCTCTCGAGTTTTTTGCCTATGGGATCAAACAGGATACTAAGGAAGATCACATTTGAAACCGAATAAAGCAGCGTCATGGGCAGCGCTGTCGTGACAGCCGCAAGGTAGGGTTCCCAGGAGAATCCTTCGTCAATCCAGAGGACTGTCCAGACATCCATGATCATAGAGAAGAGGAAGCCTGCGAATGCACCATAAGCGTAAAGGAGGATCTTTGATAGCTTGAGTCTGTCGGCGAGGAGTCCCGAAAAGAGTCCTATCAGCCCCCATGAAAACATCTGGAAAGGAGTCCACGGTCCCTGGCCCCAGAAAAAGTTTGAGATAACGGCTGTCATGGCTCCCACTAAAAAGCCCGCTTCACCTCCGAGATAAACACCGCTTATCACTGTAACGGCCGCAACAGGCTTGATAACCGGCACGAACCGTCCTATCACCGAAAGTACGGTCATCACAACGACGATGACCATTCGCCTGGAGCCGGTTTCGCGCCTTTCGAAGCCACTGATAAAAAGGACGATCGCAAGGATGGTGATGATGAGGGAGATATAGGCGTAGACTTTGTCTTTGAACACGTAGGCGCCGACAAGGACCGCGGCGGGCACCGCCACAAACGGGATCAGGACGCGCAGAAGGCGCCGCAGGGAGCGGTTGCGGATAACAAGCATGTGCGATTCTCCTTTCTGAGGTGTTTTCTTACACGTGACCCGCTTGGGGACGGGGGTTGTGGACCATGAACCCCAATGGTCCACCAACCCCCGTCCCTTGGTGGGTCACCACTTCACAATTCCTCTTGTAATCCTGCCCAGAGCGGTAGTGTAGAAATAGTTCCCTGCGAAGAAATCTCGCGAATCGCTCACTGAGACGACTTCACCGTTGAAGAGAAGTGCGCAGCGGTCCGCAACGCACGCGGCGAACTCGACATCGTGAGATACGATGACGATCGTTACGCCTTCCTGTGCGAGGGCTCTGAGCCTATTTACAAGCTCTGCGGTCAGTACTGCGTCAAGTCCCTTGGTCGGCTCGTCGAGGAGCAACAATCGGGGTTTGGTGGCGAGCACGATGTCGAGAGCTGCGAGCTGCTGCTCTCCTCCCGAAAGGTCGTAGGGGTGACGACCGTTTATATCATCGGTCAGGAAAACGGTCTGAACGTCCTGCGGCAGAAGCGCGACGCAGTTTCTGTAAAGCTCCTGCCCCCTGTAGTCGCGGATGTTCTTTCCGAAGACCTTGATCTTGCCGGTGTAGGGCTTCACAAGTCCCGCCGCAGCGCCTACGGCAGTCGATTTGCCGGCTCCGTTCCCGCCGAGCAGGCAGAATATCTCTCCCTTTCTTACCGTAAAGCTCAGTGCCCGAAGGATATCTCGCCCGTTCCTCTCGTATCGCAGATAAACCTCCCTGAATTCCAGAGCGTGATCCTTTTCGTGGGTTTCGGGACATTCAGATCCGGTGCTTCCTCCATTTCCGAAGCCGGAACCATACAGCAAAGCGTCACCTGACAAACACGCCGGTAATTCTCCACAGCGTGAGATCGTCTCTCTTAAGAACCTGCGTCCCTCTCCTACACTCAGAG
>JAEEQC010000022.1 GCA_016285135.1 Lachnospiraceae bacterium | reverse complement strand
AAAGAAAGAGTACATCGTTGCGGAGTCCATCGGCAAGGCTACCGTTACTGTCACTGTTTATAACGAAAACAAAAAGAAGATCTTCAAAAAAGACCTTCTTGTAAATGTCAAGAAAAACGCTGACAGAGTCCTCTACGAGGGCATCAGGGACAATGATGTTGTCAGGGTCGGTCAGACTCTTGAGATCTCGCTTCCCACCAACGGCAAGGACACGGATCGCCGAGAACTCTTGGCTGACAAGCCCGAGCTTGTTGAGATCACACCCATGGAAGCCGCAAACACATGGTCGGTTAAGTTCCTCACACCCGGCGATGTAACATTTACGGGCAGAGCCTACCAGAGCTCTATCTATACCGGAACAACAGCACAGGTGCAGTTCAAGGCAAGCATCAAAGAGCTTAAGCTCACAGGTGCCGAGGCGATCGCTCCCAACGCCATCAAGATGACGTTCAACATGAACATCAAAAGATCAAACTACTACACCGAAGTTGATTACGACAATTCCTGCTACTACATGGATAACGGCAGGAAGGTTTACTTCTCCTTCTCCACCTCTCAAAAGGTCAGCGGTGAAAACATGTGGATCTACCTGAACGACAGCTTCACCCCCGGCAAGACCTACTACGTGGAATTTAATGGCAGCGATCCCATCGCGATCAGCATCCCGAAGGAAGAAGAAGACGAAGAACCCGAGCCCTTTGTTCCGTCCGCTCCCGCCGCGCCTTATCCGGCATCGATCGTTGTAACTGCTTCTCAGAATAAGCTTAACTACGATATAAACGTTGATTCAATCAGTCTTCAGGCCGTTGTCATGGATCAGTACGGTGCTTACTTTGATATCGGCGCGGATAAGTTATCCTGGACTCAGGATACGACTTCGAGTGCACTCTTTGAGATTCATGGCACCGACTTCCATCAGGTAGGTGTCGGCAAGTATGAATTGATTATTAATCCTCAGGTCATTACTGATAACTCCGGCGACGAGGCACGTGTAACTCTTACCACTACGGTAGCAGGTTACCCGAATCTTTCGAAAAACACTCAGTTCACGATCAAGAAGGCAGAAAGTAATCAGAACCTCAACACTGATAGCATTCAATTAATCAATGCCGGCGAAGACACCCTTGATGTAGCGATCAAAGATACAACATATAGAGAACGCGCTTCGATAAGGCTTTGCTCATACAACACTGAAGGATACTATACCGGCGATGTAAAGTTTGCACTGCTCGACGCGGAACCCGTGGCGTCAAATTATGTGTCTTCCGAAAGCGCGATCAAATATGCATTGGTGATCAAGAAGGATGGAGCAGTCATTACTGCTAATGATATTACCTCCCTTTCTTACTTAGAAGCAATTGCCGGACAAGACGGTTTATACGACCATGCTGATCTGTATAACTTCTCTGACCGCAACAGCACATTTGTTCAGGCGGCAACAGGTACTTATACATTTACACTTTACAAAATCAGAACGGCTGGGCAGGAAGCGAACGTTACCATATCGGAGTACGCGTCCAAATCAGTCAGAGTTGTGAACAATCAGGTTGCTCCCACATATACTATGATAAGTACCAGAACTACAGCAGCAAATGCATCGAACAAGAACTTCACAGACTGCTTTACCTTCTCGTTTGCAGGCAGGACTTATCAGGCCGGAGTCACCTACAAAGTATCGGATTCCTACAATATGGGTAGCTCATCCGATACCGTATATGTAACCGAGGCCAAAGTCCCGGTTGAGTTCTCGTATGTAGACGGATCCTACGGTCAGGGCTCCGAGCAGAAAACATGCGATGTTCCCTGCACGATCAACAGAGTCATATATAAGAGCACTCCGTAAAGTAACCATATAATGTAGTGAAATAAAGGCGGCTACCTCAAACCCCGAGGTAGCCGCTTTAATTGTATAACTGTCTATACCATTTCCTTCTTATGATTACCGTCACGTAACAGGGGGTTGTGGGTCACACAAGTCTCCGCGCCCGAAGTGTTCTCCGAAAGCCATATCGAACGTCGGTACTTAACGACCGTACTTCAGGTCGTTTATGTACCGCTACGTGAGATCTGGAGCGGGAGCGCCTTTCGGAGAATAGTTCGTGGCAGGAGACAAAAGTGTGACCCACTACCCCCGTCCCCATGGGACCATATGACTTACATATTTTTCACGATCTTGACCACGCGGCTCGTTCCGAGGCGGCTTGCGCCGAGTTCAAGGAACTTGTCCGCATCCTCAAGCGATGAGATGCCGCCGGCCGCCTTGATCTTAACATTCTTGCCGACATGCTTTGCAAAGAGTTCAATATCCGCAAACGTGGCGCCACCGGTCGAGAAGCCCGTGGATGTCTTGATAAAGTCGGCTCCCGACTCTGTCACGATCTCGCACATCTTGATCTTCTCCTCATCGGTCAACAGACATGTCTCGATGATGACCTTGAGGATCCTGTCGCCGCAGGCCTTTTTGATCTGCTTTATCTCATCAAGAACATATGCGTACTCCTTAGCCTTCAGCATACCGATGTTGATGACCATATCGATCTCATCGGCTCCGTTTTTGATCGCGTCCGTCGTTTCAAAAACTTTGGTTTCCGTGGTCGAATTACCATTAGGAAAGCCGATGACGGTACAGATCTTAACCTTATCCCCGACGTACTCCTTCGCGGGCTTTACATAACACGGAGGGATGCAGACAGATGCCGTCCCGTATTTAATGCCGTCGTCGCAGATCGCCCTGATCTGCTCCCATGTTGCCCCCTGAAGTAAAAGTGTGTGGTCACATGCCGATAATATCAAACTTATGTCTCTCATTTCAAAACCTCCGTATATTTGTAATCCGGCAATCATCTTGCCTGATCCGTGTCAAGTATTATGGTCACCGGTCCGTCATTTACGGAGGCAACCTGCATGTCTGCTCCAAACTCTCCCGTCTCGACCTTAAAGCCTCTCGACCTGCACTCCGAAATGACAAGCTCATAGAGCGGAACCGCAAGCTCCGGTCTTGCTGCCTCCGTAAAGCCGGGGCGTCTCTTGCTGCAGTCCGCAAAAAGCGTGAACTGGCTCACTATCAAAAGCTCTGCGCCCGCATCCGCGGGATTTATGTTCATCTTGCCGTTCTCATCCTCAAAGATCCTGAGTCCGCAGATCTTGTCGGCGATCCTTCTCGCCGCTTCCTCAGTGTCGCTCACATGCACTCCGAGAAGTATCAGGAACCCCTTTCCGATCTGTCCGACCGTCCTCCCGTCGATGGTAACCGATGCGCTTTTAACTCTTGTAAGTACTGCTCTCATATTTTCGAGTCTCCTTTTCACTCTGTCTAACGATCACTATTTTACCAAATCAAGGTTCCAAAGAGAAGCATAACCTCATACTCGGCTCCGTCCATGATCCGCGGATCAAAGCAACACCCGCCGACTCACACATTGAAAACAACTCAATGGATTGTTTTGATACCCCGAGTCTTTTTTTGATAAGTCGTTCCTCATTTTTTAAGTGGATTGTTTTCCTGATTTGTGTTATAAATTAGCTAAACCAACCGGCTTATTCACCGGTACCGCGACTTTTGAAGATTGATCGCAGAAACTTTTTAAAGGAGATTCTATGAACAAAAAGATAAGACTCATCGCGCTATTGCTCGCATTAACGCTTATAATCACGGGTTGCTCTTCCTCGCCTGAAGGGAAGGGAAATACTCCGGATATCACTACAGAGAAAGTAGACGACACAAATTCCGCAGAAGAAGACGGTTCTGTTTCCGCTGCCGGCGAAGGATCCTCAGCTGCCCCCGGGTCGGAAGCGAGCTCGGATGTTGCCGGCGATGCTTCCGCATCAGGCGAAGGATCCTCTTCCGAGTCCTCATCACCCACTGACGGATCTGCTTCCGAGGCTGCCGCTTCTGCTGACGGAGCCGGCACAGAGACCGCAGATGCAGCCGACGACAGCGCTTCAGGTACAGCAACCGAGCTTCCCGAAATCATCCCCGGCGAAGAAAACTACGAAGAGTGGTATTCTGACATGGTCGAAGCATCTATAGTTTCGACAGGTAACAACGCACGTCTCAAAAAAGTGATCGAGAAAGCCCGCGCGGGGAGCGAGATCCGCGTAGCTGCGATCGGAGGTTCCGTTACCGAAGGCGCGGGAGCGGTGGTCAACAAGGAAGGATATGCATATAAATTTGCCTCGGCTTTCGAGAAGAATTATTGTCCTGAGGGTGCCGGCAATATGACCTTCGTCAACGCCGGTCTTTCAGGCACACCTTCATCACTCGGTATCATGCGTTACGACAGGGATGTTGTGGGACTTTTGGGAGGCGCTCCCGATCTGCTCATCATAGAGTTCTCGGTCAATGATTCGGGCGAAGCGACCCACGGACAGGCTTATTCAAGCATGATCCACAGAGCCCTCACCGACAATCCCGACTGTGCGGTGATCCTGCTCTTTGCGGTCTTCAAATCAAAGTGGAACATGCAAACGAACTATATCCCCGAAGGCGAGATCTACGAACTCCCCATGGTAAGCATCAAGGATGCGATCGTAGTTCCTTACTTTAACGGTGATCTGAACAACGACCTCTTCTTCTCCGACGAGTATCACCCCAAGACCTACGGTCATCAGATCATGAGTGATTGCCTCATGCATCTCATCGGACTTGTGGACAGAGAAGCTCCCGAAACGGCACCGGAAGTCCCCGAGCATGGTATCAGAAAAGTTTTCTACGAACACACGACCATGATCACTGCCGACCCCGAATCCTTAGAAGAAGGTGTTACTCTTGATCCCGGCAGCTTTACTCTCACCGACAAGTCGGTCCAGTCAATGTTCTTCACGGGCAAGGCGGCGTTCGCTCAGAACTTTATGCACGACAAGGAAGGCGGTAACGATCCTTTTACCCTCAAGCTTACGTGCAAAAAGCTCCTTTTGAACTTTAAGACATCGAATTCCAAGTCCTTCGGTCTCGCAGAGGTCCTTGTTGACGGTGCCCCTGTGGCTGCCTGCAACGGCTGGGCTTCAGGCGGCTGGAACAACTGCAACGTGGTTTCTGTGATCGACGCGGAGGAATCCGCCGAGCATACGGTTGAGATACGGATGGCTGAAGGCTTCGAAGACAAATCCTTTACGATCCTTTCACTCGGATATGCAAAGTGACCCCAAAAGGACTCTTGCCCCAAAATACCCAGTGACCCCAAAAGGACTCCTGCCCCAAAATGGCAAGAGTCCTTTTTTCTTTTCCCTGTTGAGTTTTGTCATTTGTATCTTTAATTCCGCAGGCTCTTTGCGAATTCCCGGATACTCGCCCAGTCCGGGCAGAGCCTGTAGCCCGTGCCGGGCAGCTCGCAAGTTCTGTTCCACGGGCGCTCATAAACGCACACCTTAAGATCCGGCAAATGATCGAAATATTTGAAAGCGAGTGTCGAGTCTTCCACCGCCAGGTCAAAATGCATCTTGTAGAACTCATCAAGTTCGAGGTTAAAATCACTTTTCTTAATAAAACTGTCGCGGCCGTATTTGTTGAGACAATACAGTTTGACTCTTTCAAGACCGTGGCGGTCAAGCCACTCACGTGATGCGTCGAACGCGCTGTAGGGGCGCCCTGTTATCACATAAACGTTAAAGCCGGAGTCGATCCATTCATTAAGTGTCTCGCTTGCACCCGGGGTCTCTTCGAACGCGAGGAGTGTCTCCCGGGTATGCGCCTCGATCATCATGCGCTCGTATTGATCTCTCGTGATCGAGAACGACTTCTGCAGGTCGAAGAAGGAGATCTGCTCGTAGGGCACGTTTTTCCCGAACATCTCCGCTGCCATCCCCGCGATGTACCGCGCCGTCTCGCAGAGGCAGTCGTCAAAATCAACGTAGATATTCATGCGTCATCCTTTCTCCCTCTGCCTTGATAACGTCGTCAAGGACTGCAAACACAATGTTTATATCATATTCTTTGTTGTCATTTATGAAATCCACGCAGGCACGGATCGCTGTTTCCCATGCCGGTTTCAGGGGATATCCGAATATTCCCGCCGAAATAAGCGGAAAGCCTATCGAATGAAGTCCGTTTTCTTTAGCCAAAAGCAATGAATGCTTATATGCGCCGTAAAGGAGCTCCGGCTCACCGGCATTGCCGCCCGACCAGCGCGGACCGACCGCATGTATCACGAACCTTGCCGTAAGCCTGAAGCCGGGAGTGATGACCGCATTTCCTGTCCTGCATCCACCGATGGCATTGCACGCCTTTGTCATCTCGGCGGATCCGGCCTCCCGAAATATCGCTCCGCAAACTCCTCCGCCTTCCCAAAGTCCTTCATTAGCGGCATTTACTATGGCATCGGTATCAAGTTTTGTTATATCGATCTTCCTGATCTCAACCGAACTCATCTGTCTTTTCTCCTGTCAAAAGAGTGGGGGCAACTTTACATTCGTATTTATCAACTTTTTTTGTATTTAGAGGCTGCTCCATTCTTCTTCCTTAAACCCTACAAGAACCGCATCACCGCTTATAAGAAGCGGTCGCTTCACCATCATCCCGTCAGATGCCAGTAGCTTGAACATCTCATCCTCGCTCATCTGCGGGAGCTTCTTGGATAGCTCCATATCGCGATAAAGCTGACCGCTGGTGTTAAAGAATCTCTTCAGCGGCAGCCCACTCTTCTTATGAAGTTCACGAAGCATCTTCTCATCGGGATGCTCGGTTTTTATGTCCTTAAGGTCATACTTGATCTTGCGATCATCAAGCCACTTAAGGGCTTTCTTGCACGTTGTGCATTTAGAGTAACAGTATACAGTGATCATAAAACAGCTCCTTTCGGGTGTTTCCACCCTCACTTATTGTATAGTACTTCTCCGCCAAATGGAAGTGGCAGTCGAGGTGACTGGACTTGAACCATTCACCCGCATCCCGAAAGCCTGTAAAATCAAGGGTTCCATAATTAACAATTCGCAGGTTAATCAAAAGTTGATCACAAAATCTTTTAAGAAAGGAACGACATGAGTGCTGTGCTTCCCTTAGTTCGCAAAAAGATAAAAAGTGAGAGCAGTGTGCCGCATATATTCAATGCAGACCTGCTCTCTTTGTGCATAAAATCGTACATTAATTACCTCTTTTTGTCAATTCCATGTATTCATTTGTGATTCCCTTATTGCCGGTATTTATGTAATGCCTTTCTCCAATATCTGACGATTGACGAATCGGCAGATTATTAGAATTCAAGGGAAGAGTTAGTATTGTCCGATCCGGAGTTCTTCCTCCGAACATTTCCTCAATTACGGGTGCAGCGAGTCCTGCATCTCGCCACCTCAATGTAAAAAAATAGCGAGTGTCTTACCCGCTCATGGTGGACCCGGGTCTTGCGACCAGCCCCAGTAGTGCAAGCACTACCTTGTATACATATACTACTATAATTGCTATAAACGTACAACTAGAACTTCGGGTTCAGACATAAAAAGCAACAAAAGGTTAGCCAAAGGAACGACATGAGTGCTGTACTTACATTGTTTGGACGTCCTTTATTTGGTGGCTATATTTTTTTCTTTGAGCTGTTAAGCTTCTCTTGTAGTTTGTTGTTTTATGAAATAAATTTTTTACACGCTTTCTCTAAAACAAGAAAGTTATTTGTCCTTTTTGCTAACGGAGTACTATCTCCATTTCTTTCCTTATGCCTATAGACTATAACTGCGTTTTTCAAGATCCTATTTCTTTGACGATTGATTTCTCGTATTTCGGCTTGTAATAAAAAACGATAGTGAGGATCTTTGGTACCATTAATATCTATCGGTGTAAATTCTCCCTCAGGAACCGGGATCATATTATTGATATTTATAACCGCATAGTCTTTTATCTTGATAAAATCTACACCCTCGTCCATCTTTTTATGCTTAGGCTTAAACGACGATAGCGGTGCAAAATATTTAAAACTATTTATCTCCAAAACAATACCAATATATTTTCTTCCTGCTTTATCGCCATCCGAAAAGAACAGATGATTTTGATAAACAGACAAATATTTTACATAATTAGCATTGATCTCATAAATTTTCAAACCAGGCATATGTGTGTCCTTTCTTACAAGAAACAGGGACAAGAAACCTTGTCCCTGCTGTTAACTCGCTCATTTTAGGGCTGTGCATCACCCACTTATAACTCGCTCATTTATAAGGCTGTGCATCACCTACTATTTAAATTATATACGATTAATTTGAAAATTCAAGTCCAAAAGCACCCCGGATGTTCTGAACAAAAAATTTGCTTAGTAAAAAACTTCTGTTTTCCTACGCTGGCAATCCGATACACCTACATTGCGCCTTGCAATAGTCATGTGAACTACTCCGACTTATAGAAGTCGGAGTAGTTCACACAAATGCAATCCATCGTAGCGAGAATCGTGCAAACACTGCAAAATGCTATTTCATACTTTCAAAGAGTACGTCCATATCGACTTCACTTTTTACAAGAAAGCAATCGACACGTCTCTTAACATAATGCGAATCCCTTATATAGAGAATCTTATCGGTAAGTGTTGCGTATCTTCCGTCAGACAATGAAAAAGTGATCCGTCTGCTTCCTTTATCGTCCGCGTACTCACGCAATCCCGCTACGTGTTCCAGTTCGATCTCATCAAGTTTTTCGCGGAATCCGGAAGTATCACATAAAACCGGTTCATAAGTCTGTGAATCATAGACCCTTGTGATCTTCACATCGTCAGACAGCACCAAAGAAGAAAAATTTCCCTTTGCATCACACATTGATATGAGACCGAAGCACATCACACTCGTAAAGAGCGCGATCATCAGCAGTACAGTACCCAGCGGGCGCCTTTGAGGCTCAATTATGCTTTTCATGCGGTATCTGAGTGTTCCCGCGGCAGCTGAAAGGCATGTAGTGCAGCCCCGCCCCAGTGCCGCGTTATCCAGCAAAAGGTGTGCATACACCTTTCTCTCCCCTTCATTCATTCCGTCCGTAACTATCTCATCGCAGCTTCGTTCCAGATCCTGCGCTGCCTTTTTTGCGGCGATCCAGACAAGAGGATTAAACCAGCATAATGCTTTGCAAAGACAAAGGAAAACCTTGGTATCTACGTCACACCTCTGAAGATGATGCAGTTCGTGGCGAAAGATTATGGACAGCTCCGCCGTTGTGAATTCGCGTCTTGGCAATACTGTACAGCGGCTGCGCTTTGTGCGGCCCATTGAAAACGGTGCCGGTACATCCCCACGTAAAAGCCTGACATGTCGCTTATAATCAAGTACTTCCTGCTCTTGCTCCCAGATGGCGAGTATTTCCGCATCATTTTCTTCCGAAGAATGCTTTTTTACATATGAGCAAAAAGTCAGATGCGAGAAAAGATAATATCCTCCCACGATGATAAAACCGGCAAGCCATATACTTATAATCACCGGCAACACGCTGTGCGGAATGAAGATCGTTTTTACAGGAAGCGGAACCAACTCCATCAGAATATGTGCCTGCCAGCTCAGGAAGGCCGGAACAAGCCACAAAACGGCACACGCACGCGCACTGATCCTTTTTCGCAGTAACGGCAGGATAATAAGAAGCAGCACATAATATATGCTCAGGATAAACATAACATCGATCAGAAGTGCCGCAAAACGGATACCACCGTCCTTTATTCCGAAAGTAATAACATATGCGGCCAGAAAAACCAGCAATATCCAGAAAAATACAGTCGGAGGCAATAAAACAAACGTCTCCGTCCCCCTGTCCTTCCCCGACAGGCTCCTCGAATAATTCGGTATTCCGTGCTCCCAGCGCCATGCCCTGCGAAAAGAATAACCCAACACACCTGAAAGAACCAATCCCCAGATAATACGGAACCAGATCATAGGCTGCCCTCCTCCAACATAGTACGCAGCGTCTCAATCTCCTCTTTCTTAATACCGCTGTCACAGAGCGAAACAGCGAATTCCGACAATGATCCGCCAAAAAGACGATCCAGCATCCTGCGGCTCTCACCTGACAGATAATCCTTCCGTGAAATAAGCGGCGTATAGAGGTTTTTGCGGCCCTGCTGCTCCACCCGTAGGAAGCCGCGGTCGCATAATCTGGTAAGATATGTGAGAATGGTACTCGGAGCCAGCTGCTTTTGTTCCTTCAGCTTATCTTCGATGGTACTGCGGGCAACGGGAGGCTCGCACTGCCAGACGATCTGCATGATCTCAAGCTCTGCATCCGGTAAAGAGCATGTATTATTCATGACCCACCTCATTTCTACAAATGTCGCGATAGTTATATTCTACAAATGTCGCGATAAGCTGTCAAGAGGTTGTTGAGCATCTGATAACAATCAAAGATTTGAAGATTTCATCGGGGGGGACTGGTTCAAGTCCAGTCCCCTGCGTTTTTATTAGCTGCCAACTGTCCAAGCCCAGTCTCCCGGGACTTGAACTCGAGCGCTTTCGTTTTCGAAAGCGCGGGACCGTAGTAAAAAGTGTGCATGCTTCACGCACACTTTTTACGTAGGCAGCGACACGGGCGCCGGTTCTGCGTCCAGTCACCTCGACTAAAAAAGGACATCCATCGGATGTCCTTTTTAGTCGAGGTGACTGGACTTGAACGTACGACCACTCTGAAAACCAGGTAAAATCAAGGGTTTCATGATTAACAATTCGCAGGTTAATCAAAAGTTAATCACTAAAATTCTTAAGAAAGGAACGACATGAGTGCTGTGCTTCCCTTAGTTCGTAAAAAGACAAAAAGTGAGAGCAGTGTGCCGCATATATTCAATGCAGACCTGCTCTCTTTGTACATAAAATCGTACATTAATTACCTCTTTTTGTCAATTCCATGTATTCATTTGTGATTCCCTTATTGCCGGTATTTATGTAATGCCTTTCTCCAATATCTGACGAATCTGACGATTGACGAATCGGCAGATTATTAGAATCCAAAGGAAGAGTTAGTATTGTCCGATCCGGAGTTCTTCTTCCGAACATTTCCTCAATTACGGGTGCAGCGAGTCCTGCATCTCGCCACCTCAATGTAAAAAATTGCGAGTGTCTTACCCGCTCATGGTGGACCCGGGTCTTGCGACCAGCCCCAGTAGTGCAAGCACTACCTTGTATACATATACTACTATAATTGCTATAAACGTACAACTAGAACTTTGGGTTCGATGCTACCATAGTAATAGAAACTTCCGATTTAGGCTGTTTTTGCAAAACTTAATTCTGTTTTCAAGGTGCGATTTTTGGAGTTACTCTTGCAAAAAACGGCTCACAAACCATAAGTTTTTTCTATCGTTAAGTCCAAGATATGTCAAAATCTCCTGTAATGATCGCGGTTCTATACTGAATTCAAGAATCTTACTCTCATACGAATTTCCTTGCAGTGAATGAATATCCTGGGGGGGTAACTTGAGGGGTACCCCCCAAGTTCCAGATTGCTCTACGCCGACTTTAGCATTTCGCATGCTTTTTCAAACCTGATATCAGCCAAATCCTTTATGCTGCCTTCCATAATACAATTCCTTCCTGCTTAATCGTCTTATAAAACGGAACCGTATTGTTCCATTTTGCAAAAGTTTCTTCATCTATGTCCACTATCGAAAAAACCAGGTCGAACCTTAGATCAATCTCAGCATTCCAGTGTAAAAATTCAGCTTTCTCCGCATTATCTAGGCCAGAACGTACGATGAATGCAATATCCACATCACTCTCCGGTGTTTGTTCATTTCGAGCAACAGATCCATACAAATAAACACAGATCAACTTGTCCTTAAAGATTCTTCTCAAACCACTAACTAATTCCTTTTTAATAATGTCATTCATCTTCCTTTGACTCCTTTCTGCATTATGAGAGTCATGTGTTTTTCCAAACAAACCTATAAACCATTTACTTCTTACCTTTCTCACATTTACAGAATAACAAGAAAAATGATGAATTTCAATTAATTCTTCCACAAAGGAGCGACACGGACGCCGGTTCTGCGTCCCTTGCGGCGAAGCCGCGGACTTGAATCCTCAGAAGCCTTCGTTTACGAAGGCTTTAAACCGTAGCAAAAAGCTCTCACACGCTTCTAGTGAGAGCTTTGCGAAGGGAACGACATGGACGCCGGTTCTGCGTCCAGTTGCCGGCGAATCCGCGGACTTGAACCCCAGAAGCCTTCGTTTACGAAGGCTTCAAGCCCGTAGCAATAAGCTCTCACATGCTTCAAGTGAGAGCTTTGCGTAGGGAGCGACACGGACGCCGGTTCTGCGTCCAGTTGCCGGCGAAGCCGCGGACTTGAACCCCGAGCATTTCGCGCTAAGCGCGAATGCGGGGCCCGTAGCGGGAAATGACACGCTTCAAGTCATTTTCCGCGTAGGGAGCGACGTAACGAAGTTACGTCGGCGGCTTCAGCCGCCACCTCGAGCAAAAAAGGGATTCGTTTCAACGAATCCCTTTTTGATCGAGGTGACTGGACTTGAACCAGCGACCTCCACGTCCCTAACGTGGCGCTCTAGCCAAACTGAGCCACACCTCGTAACCTATTAACTTAAACCTACGCCGTCAACACTTTGCACGGCAGAGCTACTAACCAGGCTTGAACTGGTGACCTCATCCTTACCGAGGATGCGCTCTACCGGCTGAGCTATAGTAGCAAACATGTCCTTGCGTGAAGTCCGACGATTATATTATCACAGTCCCTTTCGTAATGCAAGCACAAATTTATCGAAATTTAGGAAATTTGAGAAATCGCTTTTTCAGCATGCCTCAATTTTTTCCTTTTCTCGGTTTCGACCCGTACAGCCAGATAAACAGAAAAGAGCAAAGGAATTACGATTGGCAATAAGAAAACATACAACCCAATTATCAACCATACATCAATGAGTTCTCGTACCCCTTCCCATCCATAAAACATTACTTCCTCGCTTCGCCAACCATTTAACACCCCATTAAAGAACGCATCGATCATATAATAGATCATTATGCAATAGGGAATAAGCGTCATTACCCAAAGAACAATATCTACTGCTATCATAGCAACAGTACTCTTTTTCAGGTCGTAATGTATACCTTTCCCTAAGCGATCATTACTAGTCGTAGTTTGCCAGAGAACTTTTTTCTCTTCTGTTTTGTTTCTTTTTTTCTTACTGTCC
This sequence comes from Lachnospiraceae bacterium, assembly GCA_016285135.1. GTDB lineage: Bacteria > Bacillota > Clostridia > Lachnospirales > Lachnospiraceae > RUG11977. Next base: position 8,759 of record JAEEQC010000022.1, on the reverse strand, counting down.
CGGACTCCCAGATATACAGTGAGCATTATAGGAATCACAACAGGCCATAAAGCAACATAAAAACCTTTTATTATCCATTCAAAAACATCTCGCACCGCATCCCAGCCATATAGTATCGTATACTCACCGTTCCACCCATTATATACGCCATTGAAATATACGTGCACCATGTACCCGAACAAAAAAATATATGGAGCCATTGTTATTATCCAGAGAATGACATCTGCAGCTATTAATAATTTTGTGCTCTTTTTCATATCGTTTGTCTCTCACCATATAAGCTTTTATTATCTAATCATCCAAGTCTATACCACTGTTTATTATCAAATGTTTTATAAAAAGTTTTTCTGTCTTTTGGATATCTTCAACCGAGGCATTTTTTGACAACATATCGGTTCCCAGTGACTCATCTTCTATTATCTGCCAAACTTTTATAAGCCCTTTCTTTGGATCTCCTTTCCCATACACGGTCAAGAATTCCAGTGATTCATTTATACTTTCATTCATCACCCCGTCATAGTATTCCCGCATGGCAGACAACATGTTTCCATCTTTTGCGTTGAGCATCCTATTGTATAAGTTTGTCGACGTAATATCAGACATCAGATCATCATCCCTCATAACCCCCTGATATATGTCCCCCTTAAATCCAACAAGTGCATCTATATCATCTATTAATCCGCCTGCCCATTTTACAAAGCCCTCATTTGCCATAACCGAATAAGTGGCGCACTCATGAGCAAAATCCCGTATTCTTTTATCTGGAGCTCCGTTATGCTGATCAACAATTACTCTCTTTAACAACTCCCCGTCTATTCCTATGTCATTATATAACTCAATTGCGTCATTTGTTGAAATATTATCGCTTACCAAGCGAAACATTTGATCTGCAGAGGAATACCCTTTTACAAGAGAGGCCAATGATCCAAATGTCACCTTAATCTTTTTCTTGTTGTCAAGCGGTATTTGATTTATCAGGCAGTAAATATCAATAGCTATTCCTATTTTTGTTAATGCGCAATTGATCAATTCCGCTTCTTCTTCAGAAAACCCGTATAATTCCTCAAATGCTTTTACTCCGATAGAGTTTGCCGGCATTCTGTCATAAAAGAAATCTATAAATTTTACCAAATCTTTTCCCGCTAATAGATCAATCATTGAAACGAATTCTTTTGTTTCATCAGTAGCTATACTGTTATCACTACTATGATGACGAAGTGAAGTTCGAACAATCCCAGAAGAAGTAATCGTATCTTTGGCGAAATAAACATTTTCCAAAATCGGATCATTTTTCTTCTCTGGGGAATTCATTCGGATCACATCGGACGCATTTTGAGATATCATTCCCGTTTCTTTAGCACGAAGATAAACACTCTCTTCCGTAGTTTTATATGCCAATACAATTTTCTTCAACACTTCAGAGAGATCATTCAAGCTTGAATTCACCCCATTAACAACCGCTTTTGTTTCATTTAATCTGCTAGCAACTACGCCTGACACGTTTCCAAGTCTTAATCCGGACAAATCTATTCCATCCAATCTCGTACATGCTACCCGAACTTTACCCGCTGCTTCATCCAACTTTTTTGCACCCTTAAGTGTTTCTTTAGTGTTGATATAAAAATATGACAAAACGCGCTCCTCCTATTTTGAAGCTTTTCTATTGTGTTGCTTCTTCGTTTTATTTATCTCTTCCAGACTCTTTAAATACTCTCTCTCTTTCTCAATCCGTAGTGCTTCCATCTCCGCCTCATATACCCTCTGTGCTGCCGCGCGGATAGTTGATGCGAGCGTTTCAAGCTCTATAGCCGATGCTTTATTTTTCGCATTCACTAAGCTCACCTTATTCACATATTTTATTGAATTCTGACCGTCCCAAGATGATGAAGTAATTGTCTTTGCTTCGTTTATACTTTGCGAAACATCATTTTTCAACAAATCTGCAATACCGGCCAGTTCGTTAGCATAGTTGATGGCCTTCTCATAATTTAACGCTATTGCGCTGTTGTCCATATTGGTCCCCTTTTCTTTGGTACGATTTGATCATATCTGTTTATAGTAAAAACAGACCATAAAAAACCGCCTAAAAACAGGCGTGATTTCAATCACTTGGCATACGAAAGAATTATCTTTCAAAGAAAGAATAAAAAGAATGCATTATCCAACAGAAAAAACAAAGTATCTTTGCCCCCATTTTTATCCCTTCCCAGGTTTTCACTCATATAGTATCATATATCGCCACATCAAATGCTTTAATGATTTTAACAATAAACTGTATTTTTGTCAATTCACTTATGATGATTCATTCAATATTTAGAAAATGCTATTGTCATCAGAGCCATTATATGACACATAAAAAGAAGCGGCAGATCTCTCTGCCGCCTGTAATAAACATCATTATGGTCTCCGCGATCAGAACCTGTCCTTGCCGCCGGGGATGTCGTAGTAAGGTGTCCCTTCGGGGCCCTCGTCCTGAGGAGTGTTAAACTCCGCATCGATCTCTTTCGCAAGGTCCTCGGAGATGGAAACGGTGAAATCATCCTCGCCCGAATACTCCTCGTGAGGTTCGTCTGTAGATGAGTAATAGAAGTCCATATCGTACTTCTTGATCAGCATCTTGCAGAACTTCTTGGCTTCTTCTTCCGTCTCGTACTGCTTGGCATTCTCAAACTCTTCAGTGAGTCCGGGGAATTCACAACTCTGAACGACCTTTTTCTTTCCTGTAAAGAAGGCTCTTCCGGTAGGAAGATCAACCTTAAGTACGTACATATTTTCCTCCTCATCAGAAGCAGTTTCTTATCTGCTTCCGTATCCTCATCCCTTGTCCGGGTTTCAAAAATGTTTGCCCGATCAACACAGCGTCCGGTCTTTACTTTGCATGAACAATACCGTGAATAGACTAACTGTCGACAAAACATCCTTATTTGTGGAAGATTATAGCATATCAAGAATTAGTTGTCCACGAAAAATATAACACAAAATGTGGGTTTTACTTGCTGTATGACCACATCCGATAGTCTTTGTTGTACATTTCTGTTTTATACCGTGATGTTCTTGGCCCATACCCCTGACCTGTAAATGAGCGCACCGATCATTACCTTTATCAGGTCTATGCTCTGGCAGATCATGAAGAGATACATTATATCCATGCCTGTATGGCGCGACAACAGATAAGCGACCGGGAAAACGATCACCCACATGTAGCAGCTGTCAAACAAGAAGGTGATAAAGGTCTTTCCACCCGACCTGATCGTGAAGTACATTGCGTGCAGGAGCCCGTGTATCGGTACGAAACATGATGTGACACGGATCAGCGTTCCCGCGATAGACTTGACCTGATCGGTGGTATTATATGCCTCCGGGAAGACAAATGAGATCGGGAACATCAAAAGTCCGCCAAGCGTCGCGAAGAAGACCGACATGACGATTATCTTCCGCGCAGAATCCTTCGCGTCGTCTATCTCACCCGCTCCGAGCTGCTGTCCGACGATTATGGCGATCGAGTCGCCCATCGCAATGAACATGATGTTAAAAATGTTGTAGATCGTTGATTGGATGTTCAGAGCCGCTACAACCGACAGACCCCTTTGTGCGTAGCACGAATTAACGGCCGTGGTACCGGCTGCCCAGAGCGTCTCATTCATCATAAGCGGAAGCGACAGCCATACAACCTTGCCGAACATCTTTAACGGAACGCTGAAATGCTTATAAAGCCCGACGATATACGGATTCTTCTCAGTGTTTTTGTGTGTCCAGATCACAACTATTAACATCGCGATGTACCTTGACACAGCCGTCGCAATGGCAGCTCCGGCAACTCCGAGCTCGGGCGCTCCGAAATGTCCGAAGATCAGCACGTAGTTGAGCGCCAGATTGACAATAACAGCGGCGATCGATGCCAGCATCGGGATCTTTGTCTGTCCCGACTCTCGAAGCGTCGATGAATAGCTCATCTCGATTGCGAGCGGAGGAAGTCCGACGAACATAACAAGCATATACTCTTTGCCGTAAGCGAGCGTATCCTCAATGCTTCCGGCCAATCCGTCCTCTTTAAGGAAGATCGAGATCAGATCCTCTCCGTAAATCCATAAGACCGCTATCGCAACGCATGTAAAGAAGATCGCCACGATGATCTTGATGCGCAGAACGTCCCTGACTCCCTTCATATTCCCTTTTCCGAAGTACTGCGCACCCAAAATGCCGCCACCCGAAACCGATCCGAACAGGCAAAGGATGAAGACAAAAAACAACTGGTTTACTATCGAGACGCCGCTCATGGGCTCCGTTCCGACAGATCCGATCATTATGTTGTCAAGCAGGTTAACAAAGTTGCTGATACCGTTCTGCGCCATGATAGGCAGTGCGATCATCAGCACTCTTACATAAAACTTTTTATTTGCTATATATTTACTCATAATCCTCTTCTTTGTCTTGAGGCTTCAAACATCAGTATACCGGCAGCGACCGACGCGTTAAGCGAATCTATGTCACCCTTCATGGGGATACTGGCTGTGAAGTCACAATGTTCTTTAACAAGTCTTGATACGCCTTCTCCTTCCGAGCCGATCACGAGTCCGAGGGGGCCCGTGAGATTGCACTCGTACATGCTCTGACCACCCATCTCGGCGCAGGCGAACCACATTCCTTCTTTTTTAAGTTCTTCCATAGTAGCAGTAAGATTCGTGACCTTCGCCACAGGTGTGAAGTTGAGCGCACCGGCGCTGGTCCTGGCGACCGTAGCGGTGAGTCCCACTGCCCTTCGCTTGGGGATGATAACACCGTGAGCGCCCGCAAGATTGGCGCTTCGGATGATGGCTCCGAGGTTGTGGGGATCCTCGATCCCATCGAGCAGGATGATAAAAGGTGCCTCTCCCTTCGCGCGGGCAGCTTCGAGAATGTCAGACACCTCCGCATATTCATATGCGGCCGCATATGCGATAACACCCTGATGGTTGCCTGTCTGCGACATGCTGTCGAGACGCTCCTTCTTCACAAAGGAGACTATCGTGTCCTGCTTCTTCGCCTCACGGAGGATGCTCGAGATCGCACCCTCGCGCGCTCCGTCAAGGATAAACAGCTTGTCGATGGTCTTCCCGGCGCGGAAGGCCTCCGTCACCGCATTCTTGCCCTCGAGTGCGGTAAAGTTCCCTTCGCCCTCGCGGTCACCGTCGGGTTTACTATCCCATTCCTTCTTGTTGTCACGGTCGGGTTTATTATTCCACTCCTTCTTGTTGTTCCTGTCGGGTCTGTTATCCCACTTCTTATTGTACCTGTCAGGGTTATTATCCCACTTCTTATCGTCCTGATATTTCATGATATCTCATCTCCTCTTTCAAAACCTCTCAGTAACAATGCACTACATCCATTTCACGAGTTACGTCACATTTTCCTCACGAGCCTTACGGTTTCGCTTGTCTCATATATCGGCAGGCGATTGCCCGTTCATGTCAAGGACAGTCGCGATCTGCTCCGCAGTTTTCTTATATAAAAGTACAGTCGGAACACAGGTCCCGACTGAGCTTTATGACATATCTGTATCTTTCAAACCGCCCTTTTTCAAGGAAGTGACGCTTATCTCTCAAGCTTTAAGTCGCCTTCTTTGATCCATCCGATCTTCCTGAGCAGAAGTCCGATCGCCCAGGTAAGAAGCCCGGGAAGTATAAAGCTTACGAACACAAGACCGATCCAGTCCATGGCTCCCGCGGTGCAGTGACCGGCTTCGTCAAGCCAGCCCGTATATACGCCGATCTGACCCACGAGTCCGCATGTACCCATACCCGAAGAAATGGGTGCACCGTTCATCTCAAGTTTGAAAACACATGTCGCGATGGGGCCCGTGATCGCAGAAGCAAGGATCGGAGGAATCCAGATCCTCGGGTTCTTGATGATATTACCCATCTGAAGCATGCTCGTGCCGAGGCCCTGTGATACAAGACCGCCGACTTTGTTCTCGCGGAAGCTCATCACCGCGAAACCTACCATCTGTGCACAACATCCCGCAACAGCGGCTCCTCCCGCGAGGCCCGTAAGACCGAGCGCCGCGCAGATCGCTGCAGAACTGATCGGCAGCGTGAGTGCGATACCGATGACAACCGACACAACGATGCCCATTACGAATGGCTGCTGGTTTGTTGCCCACATGATTATATTACCTACCGAACTTGCAGCTTCTCCGATATACGGCGCGACGAGCATCGAAAGACCGACACCGGTGCAGATCGTAACGGAAGGCGTTACAAGAATATCAACTTTTGTAGTCTTTGAAACAAGCTTTCCCATCTCGGTCGCGATGATCGCGATGAAGAATACCGCAAGCGGTCCCCCCGCTCCTCCGAGCGTATTGGCCGCGCTTCCGACGGCTATCATCGAGAAGATAACGAGCGGTGAACCCTTAAGTGAGTACGCGATGGCCGCTGCCATTGCAGGTCCCGCCACTGCCTTGGCGTAGTTGCCCGCCTCGGTGAAAAACTCGATCCCAAACTGTGTTCCGATCGTCGAAAGTATCGTTCCGATAAGAAGAGAAGCAAACAATCCGTTCGCCATGGCGCTCATAGCGTCAATAAAGTACGCTTTGGCCGAGAACACGATGTTCTGCTTTTTGAGGAAAGCCTTAAAACCTCCTGAAGTAGTCTTCTGTACTTCGTCCCTTTTTTCTTCCATATTTGTGTGTCCGCTGCCTGCGGACTCTCCTTTCGCCCATTTCAGGGGCTATTTTTGTAAATCCCCATACAATAGCCCTACCATACCCTGTGTCCTTCTCTCATAACCGCACGCATAACGCCTATGTGAGCCGCTTATGCCGACCCCTTTCCGCCTACAGCTTCCTTAAGGAGCGGCTCGCACAACTCGAATATCCTCTCCTTCTTCCCCTCAAGAAAGAGATATCCGATGAGTGCTTCCAGACCGGTCGCCGTGTGATACTCGACTCTCGTGGCCGACTTGGGGATCGAAGTGCTGTTGCAGTTCTTACCGCGACGGTACGCATCCCTTTCGTCGTCCTCAAGCGAGTCTTCGATAGTCTTCATAAAGGCCGCCTGAGCTTTCGCACTGACCAGACGTGTCGCGATCCTATTGAGATCGCTGACGTGGTTCAGTCCGCTTTCAACAAGCGTAGTCCTTACGACTATCTCAAACACACAGTCTCCTATATATGCCAGCGTCAGACCCGGGAGAGTCTTCGGATCACGTTCCCTGATCCCGAGCTTCTCACACAGATCTGCTACCAAAGCTTCTGCCATTACGAACTCCTCTTACTTCTGAACTGACCATACAACGCCCTCTCGGGTGTCCTTGATCACGATGCCCTTTGATGCGAGCTCGTCGCGGATACTGTCGGCTGCAGCGAAATCCTTGGCCTTCTTGGCCTCGGCGCGCTTGGCGATCATCTCCTCAACGTAGGCCTTAAGCTCTGCGTCAACGCCTTCGTCCTGCTTCTCTTCTTCGGGCTTTAACAGATCAAGTCCGAGAACGGTGTCAAAGGATCCGAGCAGCTCTGCCTTTGTGGCGTTACTGATATCAGCTTTGATCACTTCGTAAACAACGGTGAGTGCGGACGAGGTGTTCACGTCACTCGCGAGCGCTGCGATGAACTTGTCCTTATATGCGTTAAAAGCCTCAGTATCAACAGTGCCCTGCTCGCCCTGTGTGCAGCGGATGGCCGCTCTCTTCAGCTTATCATAAGCCGAAACAGCGTTGTCGAGCGCATCGTACGAGAACTCGAGCGGCTTGCGGTAATGCGACTGCAGGCAGAAGAACCTGTAAGCAAGCGGGTTGTAGCCGGCCTCCTTGAGGACGGTCACGGTGAGGATGTTACCCTTCGACTTGCTCATCTTGCCCGAACGGTCGTTGAGGTGATGAACGTGGAACCAGTAATTGCACCACTTGTGACCGATGAACGACTCGCTCTGCGCGATCTCATTCGTGTGATGAGGGAAGATGTTGTCCACGCCGCCGCAGTGGATGTCCATGTACTCGCCGAGGTGCTTCATGCTGATGCAGGAGCACTCGATATGCCAGCCGGGGTAACCCACACCCCAAGGGCTGTCCCACTTGAGCGCCTGATCCTCAAACTTCGATTTCGTAAACCAGAGCACGAAATCGTTCTTGTTACGCTTGTTGGTGTCTTCCTCGACATCATCCCTGACGCCGACCATGAGCTCGTCCTCGTTCTGATTGCCGAAGACGTAGTAATCCTTGAGCTTCGAAGTATCGAAGTAGATGTTCTCTCCTGCCTTGTAGGCATAGCCCTTCTCGAGAAGGCCCTCGATCATGTTTATGAACTCGGGGATGCAGTTTGTCGCGGGCTCGACCACGTCGGGTGTCTTGATGTTGAGAGCCGCGCAGTCAGCGAAGAATGCCTTGGTGTAGAAATCCGCGATCTCCATGACCGTCTTGTTCTCGCGCTTGGCGCCCTTGAGCATCTTGTCCTCGCCGGTGTCGGCGTCACTCGAAAGGTGGCCGACGTCGGTGATGTTCATGACACGCTTTACGTCGTAACCCATGTAACGAAGCGATTTCTCGAGAATATCCTCGCAGATGTAGCTGCGGAGGTTTCCGATATGTGCAAAGTGATAAACGGTGGGGCCGCATGTGTACATGCTGACCTTGCCCTCAACGTTGGGGACAAAGTCCTCCACCTTCTTGGTTAAAGTATTGTATATTCTTAACATAGCTTTTGTTCCTGCCTTACGATTTTTTGGATCCTTCAGCGGCATTTTTTAACGCTTATATGGCAGATCAGAAGATCCTCCATCCGCAGA
>JAEEQC010000021.1 GCA_016285135.1 Lachnospiraceae bacterium | reverse complement strand
CCGCATAGGAAAACGTAAAGGAAAGTAAGTATGATAATTGTGGGTGGTCCCTAGGGGACGGGGGTTGTGGGTCATTGAACTGCGCATGACCCACAACCCCCGTCCCCTAGGGACCACCCACAGCGATTACCCCAAAAGAAAGGGACAAGGTATGATCAGATTTATAGAAGCGGCAGCAGAAAGAACCGCGATAGCGCGGGAGATCCTCGAAGCCCTGACCGACTGGTTCGAAGTCGAAGAGAGCAGGGAACAGTACATCGCGGACTCGGCGCAGCAGCCGTTCTGGGCTTCGTTTGACGGCGACACGGCCGAGGGCTTTCTGTGCCTTAAAGAGACCGGCAAAGCGACGGTTGAGCTGGCCGTGATGGGAGTCCGCAAGGAGTGCCACAGGAAAGGCATCGGCCGGAAGCTTTTCGCGGCTGCGAAGGACTACGCTTCCCGCAAAGGGTACGACTTCGTTCAGGTAAAGACTGTCCGCTCCGGCGTTTATGCGGATTATGACATCACCAACGAGTTCTACAAGAGCCTCGGGTTCAAGGAGCTTGAGGTGCTGCCGGATTATTGGGACGAAGCAAACCCCTGTCAGATATACGTTATGGCTCTAAAGAGCGCACTCGGTACGATCTCGACCCGTCACAGCTACCGCGGGGCGTTCCTGCAGGAGACTGTGCCGGAAGAGGACCTTCTGGCAATCGCCCGCGCCGGGATTGACGCGCCGTCGGGGTGCAACAAGCAGACCACGGATGTGATCGTTGTGAACGACCCGGAGGTGCTCGCGCGCTTAAAGGAGCAGATCGATCCGCCCGTCGCCAATACGGCGCCTGCTATGATCGTTGTTCTCACAAGAAGGATCAACGCCTATAGGGACAAGTGTTTTGCTGTCCAGGACTATTCCGCGGCGATCGAAAATATGCTGCTCGCCATCGTGGAGCTCGGGTACCAGAGCTGCTGGTACGAAGGGCACATCACGGATGACGACAGGATCTGCGACAAGATCGCGGCTGTGCTTAATGTACCCGAGGGGTACGACGTCGTGTGCATCCTCCCGGTGGGGAAAGCGGCAGACGACTTTCACGCACCGAGCAAGAGGCCGTTCGAAGAGAGAGTGCATTTCAATAAGTGGGGATGATCACCCCGACAACCAACTCCATAGGTGGGCAATCAGCCCACCTTTTTTGCGTTTGAATGTGCTAATCTACTGATTCAAGGGGAACAATCTGGGTGGCTCTTAATGCAGTCAGTTATTCATACCCTAAATCCGATTCAAACACCAATAAGGAGGTTTACATGAAGCAGTATATCAAGCGTTTTGTTGTCTTCGCTGTGGTTCTTACGCTCATCCTCGGCCTGATGCCGGGCGGAAGCGCGCAGGCCGCAAAGAAGAAGAAAACAAAGACGATCACAGTTACGACTCAGGAAGAGCTTGTTGCGGCACTCAAGAAGTACAAGTCTTCCGGTTCTACGGTGACGATCAAGATCGAGACCACCGAGAAGAGCACGTTCACTCTGAACGCGAAGTACAGCTCGGACCTTATCAAGATCGTTGTTGATGCGCCCAATGCTACATTTAAGAGCAAGGCAACGGTTTCGAGCATCACGATAAACGAGGCAAAGTCCGTCAAGGAGTACGCTTCGGGCAACAAGATCACCGTCAATGACGAGAAGCTCACATTCACGGCCATGCCGACCGCATCTGTCGAGAAGCTCACCATCGCTTCGGAGACGGGTACCGTCAAGGTTGTCAACAACGGTGGCATCGAGAAGGTGGCAGTTAAGAGCGAGGTCAAGGTCGATCTGACCCAGAACGGCGAGGTCGGACGTGTTTATGTAGGCGCGGCAGCTGATATAAGCGTTAGCGGAACCGCCGAAGAAAACCTCAAGGTGACGGTCCAGAAGGACGTTGTGGGTGCGTCGGTGAAGTCTGAAGTGCCTGTGAGCGTTAACGCTTATGGTACCGTCGATCTCACCCTCGAAAAAGGCGCCGAGAGCTCGAAGGTCACCGTGAAGGAAGAGACCGCGGGTGTTAAGCTCGAGAACAAGACTGAGGAAACTGTTTCCGTAAAGGACTCCGACGGAAAGACCCAGAAGGTCGAGACCGGTGAGGAGCTCACTTCCGACAATTATGTCGGCAAGACTGATGAAACCGAGACTCCTGTAGGCGAGACAGAGACAGAGCAGCCTAAGGAAGAGGAAAAGAAGGAAGAAGAGAAGAACGAAGAAAAAGAGGAAGAAAAGAAGGACGACACCACAACCGACACACCGGTAAGCGGCGGTACTTCGGGTGGCGGAAGTTCGGGCGGAACATCAACCCCGGATCCTTATGTTCCTCCGGTAACGACGCTTACGGCTGAAGAAAAGCTTATCAATGAGCTTAAAACTGCAGGTTCAAAAGCCAAACCCGATTCAGAACCCGAGAAGGTTTATCTTACTTCTGATGTTACATTAACTAAAGAAGACATCACCATCCCTGTAAATGTTGTATTGTATGTGGGTTATAACGGTAGTAAGGCTGTCCTGAACACAAATTCTAAAAAGATAAATATTCAGGAAACGGGAACGATCATCGTTACACCCGGTTCAAAGCTTGTAGCCGCTGAGAAATCATTGGATCTGGTTCCTACAGCAGCAAAGGAAAATGAAGAAGCAGACGGTGGGATCGATATTATGCCCGGCGCGGAAGTAAAGGTTGGAGGTTATACCTTCACTGCCGGTAACGGACCTTCTGAATCGAATTCTGACAATCCCGCTGCAAGGTTACATTGGCTAAGGAAATATGATACCAAGCATGATGATCAGAATGATCGCGATTTCTCTTTCGAACTTCGTTTTGTCGAGATACAGAATATTAGCGGAAATGTTCAGATTACCGGAGAGTCGGGATGCACAGAGATCGGACTTACTGATGCATTTGGTTTAAAACCCCTGATCCTCCCTAATGATTTAGGTCCTAAATTTGATGCTGCGTGGGAAGATTGTCAAGAGAATGATGTTCTCTCGGCTCTGAGTTATATTTATGTCTCCGACGTCAGAGTTACGGACTATGTTACAATACTCAATGACACCGAAGTTTACAGAGCACAGACTACTACCGCGGATTGGCTCAATGCATATCTCGATACGGAGCGAAACGAAGAACTTCAAGAAGCAATTGAACTCGGAAGGACACCGCTTGTAAATGTGACTTTAAGTGACACAAGGGATTCAAATAACAAGATCACATCGAGAGTGGCAACACTTAATGCAACTGATAATTCGCATGATGTAAGGATTAATCAGACTGTGACTATACCCGTTGGAACGACTCTGATCGCCAAGGTACCGATCGTGGCGCCTAACCGAGGTGGTCGAATTGATGTGTTTGGAACACTTAAGAGTGAAAATGCTGCCAATGACGGCTTAGGTGTTACCAGCGAGATGTATGTTGGCGACCATGAAAACGTGGATCCTCATGAGTTAGTAATGCTTATGGGTTGGTACGGAAAATACATCCTTAACAACGGAGCTACCTACTACCATGAGTTTGTGTTCCCTAAAGACCCTGAGAAGGTGGCTACACCTGATATGGTAGAAGGGATAGATTGCATCGGATTTACCATCCAGGCTCGTAAGAAGTACGGATCCAAACAGAATGGAATTTACTATTATTGGAGCTATCGCTCAATAGATGCTGACTACGCTAAGGATATCCCTCATCTTTTGGTTATGAAAAAGGCAAAGGGGGCATCCGAAGGAAAAGAAGTTATTCCGAATCCCTTCGGGTATGATTTCATCGAGCTTGATACTCTTAAGGCCGGATACAGACCGATCACAGACCGGTTTGAGTTTGAAAGATTCTTAGATTGGGCGTGGATAATATCGGAAATCTATATAATGGATAGATTTGATGGCAATCCTGATGCTCAGAATATAAGCTATGCTCAATTATATAAGGCGACAAAGCAAGGCGGCTATGTGAATTTCGTGCATGATGAATTCTCGACGGATGCTTCATGTAGCATCGTGCTGGATACGTACATAAATGAGTGGGGAACAGAGAGAAATGATTACCATCTGGCAAGTGCAGATCTCACCATTACGAAACCGGCTAACAGCGCAACTGATGCTCTTCGCATTAAGAAAGACTGTGAGCTTAATGTGGAAAGAGGAGCAACTCTTATAGTTCCTTCGATATTGCAAATATCTTCCAATGATAATGCGACAAAAGGAAAGTCTCTCATAATGGAGTATGACACTGTTAATAATAATGGAGCAAGATTAAATGTTATTAGAGGCGGTTCGATCCAGATCGGAGATATAAAGATATCTGTTCCGGATAACTGCATTGGTTGGAATGAGAAAGGCGACCCCGGACTCTCCATTACGGCCGATTATGATGATATAAACAGAACTCCTGAGACGAAAGAAAATTATCTCAGAATTCAGATTCCGGAAAATGCGGTAATTAAAAAAGTCGCTCAGAACGGAGAATTATCCGATCCGACCGATGCGGAGCTGAATGATTGGCTCAGCGAAAACAATATGCGTCTGGATATCGCTTACAGCAGTTGTTATAGTGACGCATTCTTCGAATTGGAGGAAAAGGTACGAAACAAAGAAGCGGAAGAAGGAGTACTGGAGCCTTTCCGTGAGGAAATGAACGAAAAAGACAGCTGGCATGTTCGTCACATAAAACTTGGAGACAAGATCGCTATAGTAGAATATGATCAGCAAAATGTTCCCATTGTGAAGTCATTAACTCTTCCCAATATGGAGGGAGATTACTACAATGTAACGACAATGGATGAACTGATCGCTGTATATTTATATAACGAGAGTAGCAAAGCGGCTGGCATTCAAGTCAAGATCAATCCTCCTGCAGATGGAAACTTCGATGAACAGGACGCAATAGATTTCAACTGTAAGATCGATGCAAGGTGGAGCATTGTTGTTCCCGCGGATAAGAAATTGATGGTAACTCCCGGGGCTGCTATAGTAGGTGCGTTTGAGATTGCTTCAGGCGGTGCGATCGATGTTCAGGTTTATCATGATAATGACGTAGATTCCTACGGTGAACTTCGTACCTGCGAGAACGGAAGTATCACAATTCAAGCAGGAGGAGCACTGAGAGTACATAACGGATCCGGTATGGGAAATCCCGATGTAAAGGGTAAAGTGGTTTCCGGCAACGGTGGCAAGGTTTATGTTGAAAACGGAGGATCATTCTCGCTTGATGGAACATATGAGTGTGGATGTAATCAGAGCGGACCTTCCCTTGTGATTAGTAATAGTGGCTCCGTAGTAGGAAGCGGAACGATCGAACTGTATCCGGAGAAGCCCGAGTATGTGATTCCGTACGAAACAATTGCGAGCACGATAGGAAATATGGTTGAGGATACTATTAATGTTACATATCCTACAACTTGATCAGACCTGAGTCAGTAAATGAAATGTATTAGATGTTAGTTTAAGAAGGAACTCTCCGCGGAGGGTTCCTTCTTATGTATTCAAATTCTTTGATGGAAATGCAAAGGGACCCACCTTGGGACGGGGGTTATGGGTCATCGTCTCACGAAGTTCATGCCATGTTTTTTCAATGATGATGACCCACAACCCCCGTCCCCAAGTGGGTCATACATTATTTCCCGTCAATCGTTACCTTGTAATCGGTCCCTGCTTTCAGGGCGGGGGATGAGATGATGATGTTATTGAACCCGACGGGGATTTCTGCGCTTAAGAGCGCCCGGCCGTCGTCGTCGAGAACCTCCACAACGGCATTTTCTGAGGTCACTCCGTTTGTTTTAACGCTTATGATACCGGTTTCATCCGATCCGCTCACCTTTTCCTGCATCGTCGAGGAGCCGGCAGCGATGACGGTGCCTCCGCTGATCACGCAGCTTCCGCCTGCTTCACTGCCGTAATCGAGTGCGCAGTTACCGCCGTTGCCGGAAAGGCTGATGAACACTTCACCGCCGGAGATTGCAATATTGCCGTTTGAATCAAGACCGTCCGCATCACGTCCCGTAGAGTTGACGATTCTGATCTTCCCGCCGCTTATCACGATGTTTGTGAGGGTGTCTGTTGTGCTTTCTGACCTGCTTTCCGATGTGCTCTTTGTGAGGGTTTCTGACGTACTCCCGGGGATGTCTGTGATGTTTGTCTCGGATGTTTTTTCACTGTCACCCCAAGCCTGTGCCGAATCCCGTCTCTCTTTTATGAAGCCCTCGGGCATTTCAGGCCTTTCGGAGCCATCAAAATCCTCAGGCATTTCCGGCCTTTCAGAACTGTCAAATCCCTCAGGCATTTCCGGCCTTTCGGAGCTGTCAAACCCGCCGCGACCGAATCCGCCCTGTCCGAATCCGCCCTGTCCAAATCCGCCCTGACGGGGGTCTTCCTGCCCGGAGGAGGTTTCGCTCGTGGCATTTATCCCGTCATCGGTGCATGTGATGTCGATATTGCCGCCGGAGATATTTACATTCGTGCCCTCAAGACCCTCGTAACAGGCTTTTATCAGGATCTCTCCGGCGGTCACATTAAGATCGCCATCCGCATGTATCGCATCGTCGCCTGCGGTAAGCGTGAGGTCGCCACCGCCAATGCTGATGCTTCCGTCACAGTGGATCGCATCCTTTACGGAGTTTATCTCGATGATCCCGCCTTCGAGCACAAGATCATCCTTAGCCACGATACCGTGCGAGTAGCTGCCGGCGACGGTCAGAGCGCCTTCTCCGGTGATCGTAAGGCCGGTCTTAGAGTAGATCGCGCCGTCACGGCTTTCGGATTCCTTGCAACCGGTTTGCGAGAGCGAGTTCTGACTGCCCTGAGCGAGTACAAGAGACACCAGACCGCCGGTCTTTATAAAGATGGCCGAATCATCGTCGTTCGAAACATTTAATCCGTTAAGGATGAGGCGGACCACGGCATCTTCACCTGCGTCCACGACGATCCTTCCGTCCCCGATCGCTCCGGACAATTCGTACGTTCCGGCCGCCTTGAGCTTCAGATCTCCGTCGTCTTCCTTGACTGTATCGCCGGAGGTGAGCTCCTCACCGTTAAGTGTCACATTGAGAGTGTTGTCGGAATTAGCGGAGAGATTTACCACATATGCGTTGGTGCCGGAAAAAGACGTGTCGGAATCCTCCGAAACGGGTGTGGCAGCGCCGGACTCCTCCGAAATGAGGTCGGTAGTTTTACTTTCGATATCGGATGTAGATGTACAGCCGACTGCGAGTGTCGTCATCACAAGTATCATGACGATCGAAACAATGAGGGAGGATGATCTGTTCATGCAGGGCTCCTTTCGTGGCAAATGCTTATGTGAAATGCTTTTACTCGCATGATACGGGCTATGATTGAAAAGAATGTGAGAAAAATGTTAAAGAAATGTGTTTTGCTGTATGGCTGGGAAGCGCTTGCGCTTGTCACCCCGGTGGACCACCACAAGTGGGCTGACTGCCCACCTCTTTTTGGGGCAAAAATAATATAATCATAGTTCAAGAGTAAGGCTCGGGAAGTATATGGCGTCAGGTTTGCAGCGACGGAAGCCCGGGCAATTTTATATGAATGTTCATTTATGCTGCAAACGGCAGCGGAAAGGGGTTTTATGAAGAAAATACTGACTCTGTTACTGGCACTTGCGCTCGTTGTTTCTGCGATGCCGGCAGTAGCGAAAGCGGAATACATCGAGTACGACACGCAGACTATCGGCACCCTGTCTAAGAGTAATCCTTCGATCCACCACGAGTTTTCGATAAAAGAAGAGGAATGCTATAAATTCACTTTCAAGATCTCGGGCAAGGCTACGAAGGTCTTCTACCACATCGAGAACATGAACGGCGGCGACGGCATCGGCTCGTATTTCTTCGCCGGTGATATTGACGGTGACTATAATCAGCTTGAGTACGTAGGATTCGAAAACGGTGAGATAGGCGTTACACAGCCTATCGGAGACCTTGATGAAGGCACATATTCCATCGTCGTGAACTATCCTTACTATACAAACCTCGACAAGATGGAAGTCGGCATCGACGTCTATAGCGAAGGGTTCGGCGGCAAGCAGCACGAGTATCCGGCTCCCAAGAAGCCCGTTGAAGAATCAAAACCCAAGGAAAAGAAGACCGAAGAGCAGAAGATCATACTGTCGTATGATTCACTCTCGCTCGATAAAGGCGAGACTGAGACAATAAAGGCGACTCTCACAAAGAAGCTTAAAAGCAAGGGTGTCACCTGGAAGTCTTCCGACAAGTCGGTAGTTACCGTTTCAAAGAAGGGGAAGATCACTGCCAAGGCCTACGGATCGGCCACGATCACATGTACTTCAAAAAAGAACAAGAAGATAAAAGCCACCTGCACGGTTAATGTAAGGAAGCCCAAGACGGAGCTCATCACGACGTTTGAGCAGATTGTTGCGACAAGCTTTTCTCCGATAAATCAATATGTTAACTACAACACAAAAACTTCCTATAAGACCGACTCGTCCGGCAGGAACATCTGGAGCGCCGGATACACGGCCAACGGAGTATTGAGAAAAGTCACCGCCTACAAAGAGAACAGCTATGAAAAGCTCAGCTACACCCTCTGCGACGCATGGGGCGGACCCGCGGTTACACTCCTGACAGACGGCAGTGCCGATGTCCGCGACAATATCCTCGACGGATCGTACGATTTTGGGAAGGATCCCGCGCAGGTTGTTGTGGCTTGGAGAATGTGGAAAGACGGAACATCCAAGAAGGAGATCGAGACTGCTCTCAACACCAAGATCTCCGATGAGATCTACAAGAACCTCATACGCAAGTACGAGTCGAGCTTCAGCACACCGACGCTCATCATCTACGGCAAGAACGCCGACGGCGAGCTCGTCGGTAAGTACGCAGGAACGCTTATGTACAACCTGGCGAAGAACGGCGGCTACTACAACGTGATCGGAACAGATTCTTCGAACAAGACCGAGTACGGCGCGTCCTACTACGGAACTGTAGTGTATAAATAAGTAAAAAAATAGAGATGGACCCTTGGGGACGGGGTTGTGGTGACCCACCGGGGACGGGGGTTGGTGGACCATCGGGGTTCATGGTCCACAACCCCCGTCCCCAAGGGTCACCCGTCAACCTTCAAAAGCTCCTATAAACAGCGGTATTTGGGCGTTCTCATCGATTATCATATAAATGAATGGTCTGTTTAAGTCCACGTTTATGATCTTAGTCGGTCCTCCGCCTGCTCCGGCCATCATGGCTGTAGCGGCTCCGGCTTTTGTTCCTTCTTCATCGACTTCAATATATGTTTTATGGATAACGTCCTGAACGTATATTTTCCCCCGGTCATATGTTCCCATACCGGACAGATCGGCTGTGTCGGAGTCAAAAGCATCAGGCATACCCATTTGGGCTAATATATCTTTCATTTCCACTCGACACTCGGTTGAATACTTCGGCATTGATAATTCTATGTACGCGTCATCATATGTGTTTTTAAACAGAGCATTAACGAGTTCATTTCCGCCAAAATCCGAGAGATATTCATCGATACCGATACCTTCATTGGGCATGATCGCTGCGAATGAATAGTCATAAAAAGCATAATCCTTTTTGATCCCGATTGAACGGCTGTCCTCAAAATACTTGGATGCGGAGCCGTGCATAAACGGCAGATCTGTCTTTTCACCTGCGGCGGTTGTGAAAACATCGTTCTGCACTCTTTCCTTTGAAAATGTATTTTCCCATTTTCCTTCAAAAAGCAGAGTGTTGATGAGGAATAAGACCGCCGAGTCATCAATACTGGTTACCATGTTTTTTATCATTCCGTTTGTGTTTTCTTCAATCCAAACGTTTATATCATCGATCGTTGAATCATCAAATGCAGCCGTAAAGAGTTCGCCGGCATAAGCGTTTTGTATCAGATCAAGATAATCCCGGTTCATATGTAATCCGGGGTCATCCTTAAGCCATGCCGAATTGGCAGTGTTGACCGACAAGCCCCCGAATTTCTGTTGGACAGGCGCCCCAAAGTTGTATATCATATTCCATTTCTCCAGCACTTCGCTTACAGAAGCCGTCAGATCGCTCCAGCCGGACACGAACTCGTTAAGATCATTTACGGACATTCCAAGCATTTCCTCGATCTGAGCAAGCGTATTCTCTCGCGCACCGTTAGCAGTCATCGCGAGCGCAAAGAAGACCGAAAGCGGCGATAAAAGGATATCACCCTCATCTTTGCTGTTGTTTCTGCATTCCTTAAACAATTTCAAAGCGAAATCACCGAACGGTACCTTGTACTTGTTCAGATCAATGGCAAGAGACCGGATATGCAGCTTTATATCATTTATCTCGTTATGGATTTCCTCGAACTTCGCCCTCCGGTTCTCCATTTCAGCCGATTTTTCATCGAGCGCCTTTTCCCATGCGGGTTTTTCGCCCTGTTGATCATCGAAACCTGCATCAGCAGTTTCGCCGGGTTCCGGGCTTGCTTCGCCTGTCTCACCGACAGTGACAATGTCGAGTTCTCTTCCCTGCTCTTCAGCCGACGCTGTTGTTGTGTCGGTCACGGAACCATGGTCCGCGCATGCCGAAATACTTATAACCACGCATATGATCGTGGTTATGACTGCGATTATTCTGTTAATTCTCCTCATGTACCCTCCTCCTGTTGGGATATTTATGATTTGTGTAAAAAGCCCGGTATGACCCCGGTACATTGATTAGACGATCGTAATCTGCGGTCGGTTCCACTTTTTTTACACAAATTAATCTAATCTTAATCTACCGTTAAAGACCGTTTAATCCTGTCGTGTTACGATGGTCTTGTTCAAAGGGAAACCCCGGGAGAACATAAAACCAATAAAAACATGATAACGAGCCTACTGCTTCGTTGGAGTGTTAGGAAAGGAAACGCAGTCGATTAAAAACCGACTGCAAAGAGGAGTAAACGACATGAGAAAGCTTTATAAATCAAGAACAGACAAGAAAATCTTTGGTGTTTGCGGAGGACTTGCACAGTACTTCGGTATCGATTCCACACTTGTACGTGTGATCACAGTTTTGCTTGTAGCCCTCGGCGGAATGAGCATCTGGATCTACATCATCGCAGCACTCATCATGACTGCAGAGCCCGCTTACGGCAGCGACGCTGCATGCTAAAGCGGATGGGGTGGTCCCTCGGTGACCACCCCA
Organism: Lachnospiraceae bacterium; assembly: GCA_016285135.1. GTDB lineage: Bacteria > Bacillota > Clostridia > Lachnospirales > Lachnospiraceae > RUG11977. Next base: position 10,766 of record JAEEQC010000021.1, on the reverse strand, counting down.
AAAGGACCATCAGAGAAACAAGTACCTTTCGGCAAAATCGACGATAAATGTTGGTTTTGCCGATTTTTTGTATATAATTGTAGTATATGATTACGGGTGACCCACCGGGGACGGGGGTTGGTGGTGACCCACCGGGGACGGGGGTTGGTGGACCATCGTTTTAGACTATGTCAAATGACAACACCTATGGAACGATGGTCCACAACCCCCGTCCCCGGTGGGTCACCACAAGCACCCGACAGAAACGAGACAAAAATGAAAAAGAAAAATATACCTGAAACAACAGTATACAAGCAGATCGGCAAGGTCGGTCTTTTTGAGTACAAAGCCCTGAACGAGTTCGACCGGATCGTGAACGCCTTCTCGACACGCGAAGGCGGCGTGAGTGAGGGGCAGTTCGCGACCATGAATTTCTCCGTCACGATGGGCGACGACCCTGCGAAGGTGGCTGAGAATTTCAGGATATTCGGGGAGGCGATCGGCGTGAAGCCCGAGGATATGGTATACGCCGACCAGAAGCACACCGACCATGTGATGGTCGTCGGCCCTGAGCACAAGGGAATGGGCGTGACGCGTGAAAGAGATTTTACGCATGCGACAGGATACGACGGAGTCGAGTCCCGGGGCGGGACGGGTCAGGAAAAGGGGAATGTCGCGTCTCCAAGTGGGACGGGTCAGGAAACGGGGAATGACGCGTCTCCAAGTGGGACGGGTCAGAAAATCGGAAATGTCGGGACCCCGGGAAACCGGACATGCGAGGGCTTTGAAAACGGCGTGGACGGCCTCGTCACGAACGAGCCGGGCATATGCCTTGTTACCTCATATGCGGATTGCGTGCCCCTCTACTTCGTCGATCCCGTGCACCGCGCGATCGGCCTCACGCACTCCGGCTGGCGCGGAACGGTCGCAAAGATCGGGACCCGCACGATCGAGCTCATGCATGAGATGTACGGGAGCGAGCCCGCTGACATGGTCTGCGCGATCGGCCCCTGTATCTGCAAGAAGTGCTACGAAGTCAGCGAGGATGTCGCCAAGGCTTTCGAAGCAGCATACACCAAAGAGCAGTACGAGCGCATATGTGAGCCGCGGGAACTTAACGACATCTCCCATGAAGCAAAGAAAGGGCTCGAACGCTTATCTTCACACTCGGACTGTGACGAAAGCAGGATAAGTAAGGCCGGGAAGTACCTCCTGGATCTCCCGCAGGCAAACTACGAGCAGTTCGTTGAGATGGGGGTCAAGCCGGAAAACATAGCACTGCCCGACCTCTGCACGTCATGCAACCACGAGTTCCTTCACTCGCACCGCGCAACAGGCGGCAAGCGTGGCGGGAACTGCGCGTTTTTGATGATAAAATAACCATGAGCTCTTTCTCGATAACACGAGCATCATCTTTAGGAGGAAGTACGCGTGCAAGTATTAAAAAGAGTGATCTTCGTTCTGATCAACTGCACATGGGGGATAGGGGCGACCCTGGTCGGCCTGGTCTTTTTCTTTATAAACATTAAGAAACCACACAGATCATACAGAGGTGCGGTAGACACAAGGTGGAACAAGCGTGCGGGGCTCAGCCTCGGACTTTTTATCTTTACACCCGAGGAGAATGTTGACTGTTCGGGGCCGATAAGAGTTCATGAATACGGTCACTGCATTCAGAACATGGTGCTCGGACCGCTTATGTTATTGGTCGGAGTGGTGTCCGTTTTTTGGGGAAACCTGCCCTATTTTGCAAGGCTTCGCAGAAGCAGAAACATACCCTATACGAAGTGTTTTGTGGAATCATGGGCAAGCAGATGGGGCGAGAAAGTGACGAAAGAACCCGCAATATGGGACTGAAGAACACTTGGTGGTCCCTTGGGGACGGGGGTTGTGGGTCATTGGGGTGCATGACCCACAACCCCCGTCCCCAAGGGACCACCCCTCTTGATTTATGCCGTAAAATATATTAGAATGAACGAGTTGTTTTTGTGGGAAAACAACAATTGCGTATAAAAATCTAAATAGGAGGGTGGAGAGTTGACAGGGAGTAAATTGAATAATAGGGGGGAGAAACTTATGAGGCAACATAGGTTTAAAAACTTTGTTGCTCTTTTTTTGGTATTTGTTTTGGTAATCGGACTTATGCCAATCGAGGATGCAACAGTTGAGGTTAAGGCTGCGAGCCAGTCTCAGACAAACGAAGAAGAGGTTTCGACATGGGCAGAGCTTCAGGCTGCGCTCGGTCATAGTGGCGCGACGATCAAGTTTACGAGAGACATCGAAGCAGGACCCGGTGATGCCGGGCTGGTCGTTACAGGTTCGGCAATCACGATTGATCTGAATAATCATGCAATAAATCGTAATCTTACGGTAGCAACAAGTGCCGGATTTGTTTTTAAAATTGATACCGATTCTACGGTCAAAATCAACAATGGTACCATAACCGGTGGATTTAACAGTGAAAACGGTGGTGGTATTTTAGTTGAAAAAGGAAAACTTGTATTAAACAGTTGTGTTGTAGAGAATAATCACGCAGAAAATGGCGGTGGTTTATATTTCTCAGCAGAGTGCCAAGAATCGGAGATAAATAATTGTACGATACAAAATAACACGGCCCAAAACGGTGGTGGTATCTATTCAGAAGTAGGCAGTTCTCTTAATACATGTTCAATTATTGAAAACAAGTCGGAAGGCGGTAAGGGCAGTGGTATGTACATTGACTGTACTCCTTCCGGTAAAACCGAAATGAATCTTATCGGCACTATAAATATGGAGTCGGATCCGATTAATCCAAGTGCCAACAATAGTGTTTGTTTGTATAATGTGTGTACAATAGTTTCTCAAAATGATGAAGACTTATTTGCTTTCGAAAATTCCAAGATTTATTTTGTCGGTGATCCACAAGAGATTAAGTTGAGGTTCGGCTTATCGGAAGTTCAGGCCAAGTGCTTTAAAGTGAGAGACTTGGAAAATCAAGATTATGAATATGATTTTTACAGGAATAAATTCCTTCTTCCCAATAGTGTTACTGTTACCAAAAGCGAAAACCTTATTTATAATTCCTCGAACCAACAGCTGATTCAGTCAGCAGTGGCTTCGGCAGGAGCGGTTTACTATCAGGTAGATGATAGAGCTTATCTAAATAACTCAATTAATGATGGACCACTTTTCTATGGTAGTACCAGCGGCTGGACTAACAATCTAAGCGAGGTAGTCGGAAAAGATGCCGGAACTTATAGGGTATGGTACGGCGTTGTAGGAGACGGAAGCCACTGTAACATCGAAGCTCAATATGTTGATGTAACAATAGACAAAGCCGATTCAAATATTGAAACGAGTGTATCGGCAGGAACAGTGCATGCCGTGACAAACGAGACTATAAAGGTTACACTTCCTGATCTTCATGAAGGCATGTCGTACAAGGAACCGAGGATTTTTAACAATGATAGTGGCCTTATCAAAATCGGTGCTTCCATGAATATAACCGGGGATAACACCAATGGTCATATATTGACATTTGCCGTAACAAGCAAGAGTCATGGTACTAACGCGACGATCAGTGTCCCTGTTGACGGTGGTGAAAACTATCGTGATACGTGTCTGACGGTTGATGTAACCGTAAATACACGTATTGATAGGACACCTTGTTTCCAGCATGATACCGTAACAAGGACATTTGGGGACGGTACATTTATAAATATACTTCAAGGCAGTTTTAGTGGTGTAACATATACTGCAAGCGGTAGCGCGGTTAATGTGGATCCGAATACCGGAAATGTGACCATTAACGGATGCGGAACTGCAACGGTCTATGCAACAGTACCGGGAAACAATGATTATAACGAAGCAACTGTTAGTTATACAGTTATAGTAAACAAGCGAAAGATTGGAACCAATACCTTACGTGTAACAAGAGCAGAGAATCTTCAATATGATGGAAATGAACATCCTTTGGTTACTGCGAGCGGTTCGGCACTCGGAGCAGTTTATTATGCGGTTACAGATGAAAATGTGAACACGGCACCTACCTCGGAATCTGAGTGGAGCAGCGAAATCCCTAAAGGAAAAGATGCCGGAAAGTATAAGGTTTGGTATAAGGTTGTGCCGTATGATTCGGCCAATTATGCTGAATCGATTGCGTACAGTGTTTTTGCAACAATCGGCAAAGCAAGCTTACCTGCTGATGTAAAGAAGTTGGTAGAAAACAAACAACTCATTGCACAAAAGGAAGCAGAATACTTCGTATTCTTAAATGAGCTTCCCGGTGAGGATATGTCTTATGCCGAGCCGAGTGTTACGGCCGATGAAAAGTCGCTGATCAAGGACGGTTCTTTGAGGCTTGAAAATGTAGTTGCGGACGGTAAAAACCGTACCAAATTATACTTTACTACGAATAAGGCAAGTAAAGGCGCTGTTGCTGAGATTTCAGTTAAGGTAAAAGGTGGAAACAACTACAGCGACGGAACCGCTTCTGTAAAAGCAACGGTCGGTTTGATAAATGACCTGAACTCGGCATTCGCAGAGCCTTACGTACAGAAAAACTTCGGAGATGCCCCGTTTACAAATACAATAAATAACAGTCACGGAAATGTAATATATTCCTCAAACAATCTGAGTGTTGCCGAAGTGAATTCTAACGGCTTAGTGACCATAAAGGGAGTCGGAACCGCTACCATTGAAGCAAAGGTAAACAGCTTAACTACCGGCAATCCTGATGATCCGGATTATAATGCAAAGACCATCACATATACATTAACTGTTTCGATGGGCACACCCAGCATTAACAATGCTCCGACCGGCCATACTAATCTGAGATTTGATCCTAAATCCGATGGTTCGCTTGTGGGCAATGAGCAATCACTGCTCAGCGCCGGTGGATCGATAACAGGCGGCACCATGCATTACGCTGTCACAGATGCAAGCGTAGCAACGCCTCCCGCGATTGATTTTGCAAACATCGACGCAAGTGTATGGTCGAATCAGGTACCGAAGAGATCCGATGCAGGAGCTTACAGGGTTTGGTACGCTGTAAAGGGAAATACGAACTACTGCAACTTGGAGCCGACATCCGATAAACACATCGATGTTACGATAGCTCCGGCAGATCACCCGTTTAAGAATCAAACATCAGAACCCATTGAATATAAGGTTAATGCAGAACAGGGATTCTATCTTCTTAAAGGTGGTCTGTACGCGAATTTTGATTTCAAGACATGTGAGGTAAAGTTGGATCCTGATGGTCTGGTAAAATCATACAGGTTTGAAGGCGAGGAAAACGATCCCTCTAACTATACCAAGCTCTTAATAGTTGTTAATGCGAAGCCCTTTGGTACAGAGGCAACGTTGACAATGACCGCAAGTGCCAAGAATTATAATGAGTTTACCTTTGATGTTCCTTTAAAAGTTCTTAATCCCAAGGACAGAACTTATGCTTTTGATAAGGATAGTATCGAAGTGGTATTCGAGAAAGGTAAGAGAGTCTGTCAGCCGGTAAAAGGAGATGTTTCGGGCACCAAGTACAAAATCGTTGAAGACGGCTCACAGGTTGCCAAAATTGATGAGAGTACCGGTGAGGTACTGATCATCAAAACAGGTACGATCACGATCAAGGCCTACGCCGAGGCCAGTGCGGATCATGAGTTTAAGGCGGCTGAGGCTACATATATTCTCAAGATCGTAGAAGGCACGCCCGAGATCACCAAGACCCCGTCGGCAAAGCAGAACCTTGTGTACATCGAGGAAACCGCTCAACAGCTCGTGGCATCGGGTTCGGCCATAAACGGGACGATGCTATACGCAGTGCTTGACGACGTAGATGCGGACGCACCGGCTCGCGGAGCCTTTACCGAAGAAATCCCTGAAAAGACAGATCCCGGCAAATACGCAGTCTGGTACATGGTAAGGGGTAACGCCGGGTACAGCAGCATTATTCCCGACAAGGTCATCGTAGAGATCAAACCTGCGGACCAGACCATCACTGCCGAAAAGTCTGAGATCACCAAGACCTTCGGTGATGATCCGTTCACGAATCGTATCAGCGGTGCGAAGACTGAGCTCACATATGCGGTGAAGTCGGGCGCGGACGTTGTCGAGGTTGACGCGGACGGAAGGATCACCGTTAAGGGAAGCGGAGAGGCGCGCATAGGCGTTACTGCTGCTTCTACAGATAAGTACAATAACGCATATGTGGAATTTGTTGTCGTAGTCAATAAGGCCGATTCCGAGGTCGTTAAGGCACCCGAGGCTGCGAAGAACCTCACCTATAACGGCAAGGATCAGACGCTTGTTTCGGAGGGCACGGCTAAGGGTGGCAACATGCTCTACGCGGTGACAAAGAAGGCGGATGAGACTGTGGCGGAGGATGCATTTGCGTCAGAGCTTCCCACAGGCAAAGAGGCCGGAAACTACTTCGTTTGGTACATGGTCAAGGGTGACCGCAACCACAACGATCTGTTTGTGAAGGACGTTGTGAGGGTTGTAATCGATGTTCCTTACGTTCCCGAGCCTGTTTCGGGCGGTGGATCGGGCGGCAGCGGCTCGGCAGAGACCGGCACCGAGACCGAGCCGGCGGAAACCGGGAAGACAGAGCCTGAGAAGGAATCGGAGCAGAAAGAAGAAACGACCGAACCTGAGGTCGTTACAAACGATGACGGCTCGACCACGACCACAACAGTCGAAGAGAATGAAGACGGCTCAGTGACCACCAAGGAAGAGACCGTAAGTGCGGACGGAAGCGCAGTGACCAAGGAAGAGACAGTCATGGCAGACGGATCCGTGGTTGCGAAGGAAGAGGCTGTAAGCTCTGACGGTACGGTTACAACAAAAGAAGAGAAGACAGATGCCAAGGGTAACAAGGAAACTAAAGAGGAAACTGTAGAGGCGGACGGAACCACCACCAAGCGTGAGGAAACAAAGAACGCGAGGGGTGAGGGAACCGCTACGGTTGTGAAAGCGGACGCGGACGGCAACGTACTCAGCGAGACGCAGGAGACCACTTCCGTGAACAAGAAGGGTTCAGTGACGGTTAAGTCGGTTACGGAGAATGCGGACGGTTCGACGGTTGAGAGCAGTGTCAAGACCACAAAGTCCGGAAACGTGACCGCAACGGTCGTTGAGAAGGACGCTGACGGCTCCGTTACAACGACGAACGAGACAGTTAAGAACTACGCTTCCGGCGCGGTTAAAACGAAGACCGAGAAGGTTGAGACAGACGCCGAAGGCAATATCGTAGCAACAGTCGAGAAGACAGTCAAGGTTGCGAAGGCTGACGAAGAAGGAAAGGTTAAGACCACTTCGACCGTCAAGTCGACAGACGCCGAAGGAAATGTCAGGACAACCAAGGAAACCGTGGTTGTTGATGCAAAGGGTCAGGCGAGCGTTTCGTCCGTGACCACAAGCGAGGACGGAACAAAAGAAGAGAAGTCATTTGCAGTTTCGAGCAAGGGTACAGTTAAGATGTCCGCACTCGAGACTACCGCGAAAGAAGTTGAGATCCCGAAGACCGTTGAGGTTAACGGAGTGGAATGCCCCGTTACAACGATCTCCAAGAATGCGATGAAGGGCAACAAGAACGTGACAAGCGTTGAGATCGGTGAGAACATCACCACGATCGGCGCCGGTGCGTTCAAAAACAGCAAGAACCTTGAGACGATCGAGCTTACTGATTCGATCACCAAGATCTCTGCGAACGCATTCAAGGGCATCGCAAAGAACGCTACCTTCAAGATCAAGGCTTCCTCACAGGATGAGTTCGACAGGATCGTGGCACTCCTCAAAGAATCAGGTGTAAGCGATACTGTGAAATTTGAGATGGCGTAAGTAAGTAGTTCACATGGAGATGGACCCTTGGGGACGGGGGTTGTGGGTCATTGGGGTGCATGACCCATAACCCCCGTCCCCAGGGGTCCATCTCAAGTGGCATTAAGGTGAAAGATGAATATCCTGAATGTAGAAAAAGTCACAAAAACATATATGGCGAAAACCGTGCTCCGCGACGTGACGGTCGGGATCAGTGATACCGACAAGATCGGTGTAGTGGGCACGAACGGGACCGGCAAGTCGACTCTGCTGGGAATCGTGGCCGGCATTGTCGAGCCCGACAGCGGGCAGGTCATCATGACGAACGGCCTGCGCATTTCGTACCTGCCGCAGAATCCCGTGTTTGACCCCGGCAAGACCCTGCTCGAAAACATCACGGACAGGATCTATGCGGGCGGCGATCACTGGGACAAGATGGGCGAGATAAAGGCCACGCTTGCGAAGTTCGGGATCGAGAACCCCGAGTGCGATCCGACGATCCTCTCGGGCGGACAGAAGAAGCGCGCGGCGCTCGTTGCCGCGATCATGACGCCTTCTGATCTCCTGGTGCTCGACGAGCCCACCAACCACCTCGATTCGGGGATGATCGAGTGGCTCGAGACCTTCCTTAAGGGCTTTAAGGGCGCGATCCTCATGGTCACCCACGACAGGTACTTTCTCGACGAGGTCACGAACCTGATCCTCGAGATCGATAAAGGCAACGCCTATCGCTACGAGTCGAACTACTCCGGCTTCCTCGAGCTCAAGGAGCAGCGTCTCGATTACGAGAAGGCCGCCGAGCGTAAGGCTGCGGCTCTCTACAGGAAGGATCTGGCATGGATGCTGCGTGGCGCGAGGGCGCGCTCAACGAAGCAGAAGGCCCACATAGAGCGCTTTGAGGCACTTCGCGACCGTGAGCGCCCCGAGGAGGAGCGGTTCGCTACTCTGAGCTCTCTTCCCACCAGGATGGGCAACAAGACTATCATTTTGAGTGACATCTCCAAGAGCTACGACGGTCGGAAGCTCTTCGGACCGTTCACATATACGTTTAATAAGCTCGACCGCATAGGCCTCATCGGCCCCAACGGGTGCGGCAAATCGACTCTTCTCAAGTGCATCATCGGCGACGTGCGCCCCGACACGGGCACGGTCGAGATCGGCCAGACGATCAGGATCGGCTACTTCGGCCAGGAAAATGAGGCGCTCGACGAGAAAAAGCGCGTCATCGACTACGTGAAGGACGTCGCGGAGTACATCCCGACGCCTGACGGCACGGTGAGCGCAACGCTTATGTGTGAGCGATTCCTTTTCACGCCCGACATGCAGTACGCGCCGATCTCGAAGCTCTCGGGCGGAGAGAAGAGGCGGCTGTACCTCTTGCGGGTGCTGATGGACAACCCGAATGTCATCATCCTCGACGAGCCGACGAATGACCTCGATATTCAGACGCTGCGGATACTCGAGGATTACCTCGACGAGTTCGCGGGCATCATCATCACGGTCAGCCACGACCGCTACTTCCTCGACCGCGTCGTTACGAGGATATTCGCGTTCGAGACGGACGGAACGCTGCTGCAGAGCGAGGGCGGTTACTCGGACTACCTGGTGCATAAGAAGAGTGGAGCGGGTGCAAATGCCGTGTCCGGTTCAGGGAAGAATATTGCGGCAGGCAGAAACAGCGCGGCGATGAGCACTTCAGGGGGGAGAGAAAATCCCGTGGCTGAAGACGGCTCGGGTATGACCGCGAAAGGCAAATACCGCGCGCCCCGCGAGAAGACAAAACTCTCTTTTAACGAACAGAAGGAATATGACAATATAGAGTCCGAGATCGAAAAACTTGAAGCGCGCAGCGCAGAGCTTGAAGGGCTTATCGCAGGTGCGTCGACCGACTACTCTAAGCTCATGGAGCTCAGCAGGGAAAAAGAAGAAATTGACGGCGAAATAGAGCGCAAGATGGAGCGCTACATAGAGCTTCAGGAGATGGTGGACAGGTTTTCCAAAGACACGTGAGGGAGATAAAAACCGGTCAAACTCGCGAATTGCTTCGCAATTTGCTTTATATATTGATATTAGGGGATCTTTTGAGTAGAATTTTTACCAAAAGATCCCTTGGTCGATATGGAAAAAGTTGATGAGTATCGATTTGTTACAATACCGGCCGGGGATAAACAAGGAGAGATGCAGCGCATGAGTGTACATATGTATGTGACCAGACACGGCGAGTCGCAGTGGAATGTCGAGAAAAAGGTGCAGGGTATCACGGATACTCCGCTGACCGAAAAGGGGCTGCGCCAGGCGCACGAGCTTGCCGAAAAGATAAAGGCGGGGGACTACGGGATCGACGAGATCCTTTACTCGCCCCTGAGCCGCGCGGCCGACACGGCACGGATCATCTCAGAGACCACCGGGATCCCGATGACCTTAGACACCCGGCTCATCGAGCAGAATTTCGGCAAATACGAGGGGCACGAGTGGGAGAAGAGTCCCGGCGAGTTCAGGCAGGCCAAGATGCAGTTCGCTTGCGATTACAGCGGCGGCGAGTCGATGCTCAAGCTCGGGCAGAGGATCTACAACCTGATCGATGATGTCAGGGACAGGTCGGTCCGCGAGGGGAAGACATTCCTCCTTGTGACGCACGGCGGCGTGAACCGCATGATCAAGTCATACTTCGTTTCGGAATCAAATGAGGAATTCAGCGTTTCGTCGATAGAAAACTGCTCGCTGGTGGAGTATGTGTTCGGCTACGGCTTCTACGGCGCGGACACTGCAGACATTAAGGACTCTAAAGGTCTGACCCCGAGAGATTACTACGACATTCTCTCAGGCATCTGGAGTGCCGAAACATGTGCACCCCGGCTGAGAGCGGAGTGGACCCCGCAGAATAAAACACTCGGGCAGTGCTCAATCACGGCTTTCCTAATGCAGGATATCTTCGGTGGCAAGGTCCTCGGCGTGCCGCTTGCGGACGGTAACTTCCACTGCTTTAATGA
>JAEEQC010000172.1 GCA_016285135.1 Lachnospiraceae bacterium | reverse complement strand
CGAGTTCAACACCGGCGGCATATGTTCCCACACCGTTTTCGTAAGAAATATGTGAATTAAATTGTTTTTCTGCTGCGTGTGCGGTGACGCCCGGACCAAAGGCACTAAGCATGATCACAGCGATCATTATCGCAAGCACACGTACATGTGGTAAAGCGCGGGTTTTTCTTGATTTTCTCTTCATTCCATGACCTCCTTGGCAAGTCTCATAGCAACCTCGGTTGATGCTTCTTCTGTTTTAAAGACTTTCACTTGTATTCTATCACTTTGTACGGAGTAAGGGAAATCACGATGATCATTGAACGAGTTTTTGCGGAATTGAGATTACATTATTCTCGACTGTTCAGCGGTGAAAGTATATGGTAAAATACCTCTATACAGCAGATTGACTGATGGAGGAGAGAAAAATGTCAGAACGGGATATGGTCATCGAAAAATTGCGTTCGATATGTAAAGAGTATTCTGATATTCTTGGCGTTGTAATTCTATTTGGATCTTATTCCAGAAACGAGGCCACCGAATTGTCTGACATAGATCTCTATATCGAGCCAAAACTACAGAACATGACAACTTCGGTATTTGGGGCAAATAGGCGATATAAAGAGTTTAAATATGCTTTATATGACAATTTCCCTAATCAGTTTGATTTGCTGGCGTATGGTGGGAAAAAGGATGTTTCTGCTATGAAACGTAGTCCGTTGTGGAAGCAGATCGAGAAGGATGGTGTCTTGTTGTATGACCAAAGAGCAGAAGTTGTATAGAGCGTTGATATCGGCTGATTTGCGTCTTGTTGCAGAGCATTACAACGATGATGATAAAGCATTGAGATTACAAGCAGCATATCATATGCAGCAAGCAGTTGAGAAAACCATTAAGCTTAAGGCGGACATGGAAGGATTGGTGCTGTGGGGACATGATATCGATGTTTTGTTAAAGCGATGCGAAGATGCCGGGATTGATATTGAGCCGCCTAGCTACATACGGGAAAAGGCAGATGCAATCACGCGATGGGAAGCCGAGTGTCGTTATTATCCAATCACTGTTGTGAGAAAGGATAGCATAAAGAAAACTTATGATGTCATTGTTGATTGGCTTAGCCGTGGAAAAACAGGGAATGACTTGTAGGTAAAATAAAAATTGACCGGGCGATGATATTTCAGGGCTGACTTTAGCAGTCAGCCCTTTTCAGATTCTAAATAAGATTTTTCTTCCGAAGCGGCTTGACGCAAGCCGCTTCGCGTGCTACAATCCGTAATTGCAGGCGGATGCGGGAGCATCTTTATGCGAACTAAAGGATCCTTATTAACAAGCCGACGGACAGGCGGGATCTGTTGCCGAATGTGGTTAGGAGCCACACCAAATTATTGATTGAGTTAAAAGCTCAAATTTTATAGGTTGATTTTTATTTTGTGCGAATGCACATCATCTTGTGAAACGGTCAATAAGAGTACATGGCAGTAGTTGGCATGAAGGCTTAAAGAACCACCCGAGTCGGTCGCTTGCGACGTTTATAACAATACGGGTATTATCCTCAAAAGAGGTAAATCAGAAGGTGATGTTTCGCGCATCACCTTTTTTGTTTTTTGTTTTTTTGAGCGCTATGTCCCACATGTCCAAGATGCGGGAAGAGAATATACACGGGGAGTAGTTTGAGATGGACAAGAGGAGTCAGAAGAGAGCACCTGTTTATGAGGCTCTCGAAGCATTTGCGAGAAAGAGGGTTGTTCCCTTCGACGTGCCGGGGCACAAGAGGGGCAGAGGCAATCCCGAGCTCGTGCAGCTCTTAGGGGAGAAGTGTGTCGGGCTGGATGTCAATTCGATGAAGCCGCTCGACAATCTCTGCCACCCCGTGAGCGTTATCCGTGAGGCGGAGGAGCTTGCTGCGGATGCTTTCGGCGCCGAGTACGCTTTTCTTATGGTGGGTGGTACGACGGGAGCCGTTCAGAGCATGATCCTCTCGACCTGCAAGCCCGGCGACGAGATCATCCTTCCGAGGAATGTCCATAAGAGCGCGATCAATGCACTCGTGCTCTGCGGCGCGATCCCTGTTTATGTTGAGCCCAAGACCGAGAATCGTATCGGCATCGCCCTCGGCGTTACTCCCGAAGAGGTTGAGAAGGTCATGATCGCTCACCCGAATGCGAAGGCGCTCCTCATCAACAACCCCACGTACTACGGCATCTGCTCCGATGTGAAGACTCTCACCGAGCTTGCCCACAAGTACGGTATGAAGATGCTTGTCGATGAGGCTCACGGAACCCACCTCTATTTCGGCGAGAACCTGCCCATGAACGCGATGGCAGCGGGCGCCGACATGGCGGCCGTGTCCATGCACAAGTCGGGCGGAAGCCTCACCCAGAGCTCGATCCTCCTCACAAACAACGGAATGAATTCGGACTACGTCCGTCAGATCATAAATCTCACACAGACCACGAGCGCTTCCTACCTGCTCATCTCGAGCCTTGACATCTCGCGACGAAATCTTGCGCTTCGCGGCGCGGAGTCGTTTGCAAAGGTTGTCGACATGGCCGAGTACGCGAGAAGCGAGATCAATGAGATAGGCGGCTACTACGCATATGGCCGCGAGCTTTGCAACGGCGGCTCGATCTTCGATTATGACGTGACAAAGCTTTCGGTATACACACAGGGCATCGGCCTTACGGGCATTGAGGTTTATGACCTCTTGCGCGACGAATACGACATCCAGATCGAGTTCGGAGATATCGGAAACATCCTCGCATATATCTCAATCGGAGACCGGCTCAGGGATATCGAGCGCCTCGTTAATGCGCTTGACGACATAAAGAGACTGTATGAGAAAGAACAGTCGCCGATGATCTCGGGCGATTACATCCAGCCCAAGGTCATGATCACACCCCAGGAAGCTTTTTACAGCGAGAAGAAGCTTGTTCCGCTCGAGGAGACGGCCGGGAAGATCTGCGGAGAGTTCATCATGTGCTATCCGCCGGGCATCCCGATTCTCGCACCCGGTGAGATGATCACACAGGAGATCATCGAGTACATCAAGTATGCCAAGGAAAAAGGCTGCTCGCTGCAGGGTACCGAGGATCTTGAAGCCAACAGTCTCAACGTATTGATATAGTAGTGCGAATCCTATGTACAGTTGACAGAGTATATGAAGTAAAGGACAAGGCATTATGGAGTATTGGTTTTCAGAATATCACACAAAAGATGTGAAGCTTTCAATAAGGGCGAACGAGCAGCTTTTCTCCGGGAAGAGCGACTATCAGTCCTTTGATGTGTTCAGCACGCCCGAGTTCGGCAAGATGCTTGTTTCGGACGGCGAGATCGTTTTTACCGAGTCCGATGAGTTCGTTTATGACGAGATGGTGACCCATGTACCCATGGCGGTCCATCCGAACGTCAAAAAGGTTCTGATCTTCGGAGGAGGCGACGGAGGTGTTGCAACGACCTTTACTCAGTACCCCGAGATCGAGCGTATCGACCTTGTCGAGCCCGACGAGATGATGGTGGAGGTCAGCAAGAAGTATTTCCCCGAGCAGACCGCGGGATTCGACGATCCGAGAGTTCACATTTACTATCAGGACGGACTTCATTTTCTAAGATCGGTACGAAACGAGTACGATATAATCGTCAACGATTCCACCGACCCCTTCGGACATGAGGAAGGTCTGTTCACGAAAGAGTTTTACGGAAGTTGTTACAAGGCCTTAAAGTCTGACGGCATCATGGTTTACCAGCACGGAAGTCCCTTCTACGATGTGGAAGAGGAAGCCTGCAGGAGCATGCACCGCAAGGTTTTTCACAGTTTCCCCATCAGCCGCGTTTATCAGGCACACATCGCGACCTGCTCGGCAGGTTACTGGCTCTTCGGATTCGCTTCAAAGAAGTACCATCCCATCCAGGATTTCGACCCCAAGCGCTGGAACGACCGCGGACTCAAGACCTGGTACTACACGACGAACCTCCACATCGGCTCGTTTATGCTTCCGAAGTACGTGGAAGACCTGCTTGAAGAGGAAGAGGATAGGAAGAAAGATTAATAAGGAGGAGAATACTATGGCAAGAATTATGGTTATCGGTTGCGGCGGCGTAGCCGGTGTTGCAATCGCAAAGATATGTCAGAACAGCGAGGTTTTCGACGAGCTCATGATTGCGAGCAGGACGGTCGCTAAGTGCGACGCGCTCAAGGAGAAGCTCGCGCCCACCACAAAGACGAAGATCACAACCGCTAAGGTTGACGCAGACTGCAAGGACGAGCTTGTAAAGCTTATTAACGCATATAAGCCCGATGCCGTACTTAACCTGGCTCTTCCTTATCAGGACCTCACCATTATGGATGCGTGTCTTGATTGCAAGGTTGACTATATCGACACGGCTAACTACGAGCCCGAGGACACCGACGATCCCGAGTGGCGCAAGATCTACGAGAAGCGCTGCAAGGAGCTCGGT
>JAEEQC010000171.1 GCA_016285135.1 Lachnospiraceae bacterium | reverse complement strand
CAAGCGATACGGTTGTCTACAACGCTGACAAGGACACAGAAGAAAAGCTTTCAAGGCTTTATATCCTTCGCGGTAAGGAAGCTATCGAAGTTAAGGAGCTTTATCCCGGCGACATAGGAGCTATCGGAAAGCTTTCGAACACAGTTACGGGCGAGACTCTTTCGACCAAGGCCTGCCCCGTAGTATTTGAGAAGGCTCAGTACTCGATCCCTTACGCATACCAGCGTATCGAAGCTAAGAACAAGGGTGATGAAGACAAGTTTGCTCAGGCTATGGCTAAGCTTCTCGAAGAAGACAAGACCATGAGACTTGTTCTTGATAAGGAGAATCATCAGACACTTATCTACGGTATCGGCGATCAGCAGATCGATGTTGCTGTAAGTAAGCTTGCAGGACGTTATAAGGTTGAGGTTGAGACCTCGAAGCCTCGTGTTCCTTACCGTGAGACCATCCGCAAGATGGTTGAGAAGCAGGGCAAGCACAAGAAGCAGTCCGGTGGACACGGTCAGTACGGTGATGTTCATATCCGTTTCCAGCCTTCGGGTGACATGGAGAAGGCTTATACCTTCGATGAGGAAGTTGTCGGCGGCGTAGTTCCGAAGAACTTCTTCCCCGCAGTTGAGAAGGGTATCGCTGAGTCAGTACTTCGCGGACCTCTTGCAGGCTATCCGGTTGTTGGCGTACGTACAACACTTTTCTACGGATCGTATCACCCTGTTGATTCGTCCGAGCAGGCATTCAAGATGGCAGCTAAGCTTGCTTTCAAGGCAGCTTTCACAGATCCTAAGGAAAACTGCAATCCTTGCCTCCTTGAGCCCATCACCTCTATGAAGGTTACTGTTCCCGACAAGTTCACCGGTGATATCATGGGTGACCTTAACAAGCGTCGCGGCAGAGTACTTGGTATGAATCCTCTTCCGGGCGGAAAGCAGGAGATCGTTGCCGATGTTCCGCTTTCAGAGCTTTACGGATACTCAACAGACCTTCGTTCCATGACCGGCGGTATAGGTGAGTACGAGTACAAGATCGATCGTTATGAGCAGGCTCCTTCGGATGTTCAGGCCAAGGTTATCGAGGAAGCTAAGAAGACGATGACTGAGGAAGAGGAAGAATGATCGTTTGATGATCTATAAGCATTAATACCAGATTGAAACAGGAGTGCAATAGTGCTCCTGTTTCGATTTTATAGAATTTTAATTTGATTTATACACGTTTCGGTAATATCATAAAAGCAGTGATGTTGGTATCAGATTTACTCGTGAAGGGAAATGCATGATGTTTGAAAGATTTTTTCCGGATGAATGGGTAGAAAGCGCTTACAGCATCGACTATGAAGGTTACTTCGAGGCGGGCTACAGAGGGCTTATTTTTGATATCGACAACACGCTTGTTCCTCACGGAGCAGACGCTGATGAAAGAGCGATAGCACTGTTTGACAGACTTAAAAAGATCGGTTTTGATATCTGCCTTCTTTCAAACAACAAGAAGCCCAGAGTTGAAAGATTTAATAAGGATGTCAATGTCAATTATATCTTTAAGGCCGGCAAGCCGTATTCCAAGAATTATTATGTCGCTACGATGATGACCCGTACTTCGGTTCAGTCGACTCTTGTTATAGGCGATCAGCTTTTTACGGATATATACGGCGGGAAGCTTGCAGGTATCCACACGATACTTGTAAACCCGATCGATAAAAAAGAAGAGTTTCAGGTCAGACTTAAGAGATTCCTCGAAAGACCTGTTATGAAATTCTATAAGCACAGTCTTAAAGAAAAAGTTGCTGAGATGCCCAAAAACCGCAAGCCCGAATCAAAGGCAGCCCGGATGAGGCGAAGAAAAGAAAAGCATTTCTCCGTTGCGGAGCGTATCGCACGGATCGACAGACTCTTTAACAGCAGGTACACGTAAAACTTCTTTGACCGATCAGGTCGGAGAAGTTTTTGCTTTTGCTTTTTGTTTATAATTCATTGTGCCTCTGATATAGAGATCGTTTTGGTGTAATAAAATAATTGCGTGTGGTAAAAAAATTTTATTGCGAAACGCACAAGAATAATATAAAATATCCATGTCTGTTTTTTCATGACATAAAAGTGCTTTAAACAGGCGAAGAGCCAGGTACACTTGAGAAGACCATGTGTAAGGCAAGAAGCGGAACTCTTTGCCGCTTTCATATATCTTTTATACACATCAGGAGGAATTTTATGATTTCAGCAGGTGAATTCAGAAACGGCATGACACTTGAGATCGATGGCAAGGTTTGTCAGGTAATCGAGTTCCAGCACGTTAAGCCCGGTAAGGGAGCAGCTTTTGTTAGAACAAAGCTCAGGGACATCATCAACGGTGGTGTTACAGAAACTACCTTCCGTCCCACAGATAAGTATCCGCCCGCACACATCGAGAAGAGCGATATGCAGTATCTCTATGCAGACGGCGATATGTACCATTTCATGAACACAGAGAACTATGAGCAGATCGCTCTTAATGCCGATGAAGTCGGTGATGCTCTTAAGTTCGTTAAAGAGAACGACATGGTTAAGATGCTCTCATATCAGGGTAAGGTTTTCTCGGTAGAGCCCCCTATGTTTGCAGAGCTTGAGATCACAGAGACAGAGCCCGGTTTCAAGGGTGACACCGCTACAGGTGCAAGCAAGCCCGCTATCGTTGAGACAGGTGCGCAGGTTATGGTTCCCCTCTTTGTGGAGCGTGGCGACAGGATCCAGATCGACACAAGAAGCGGAGAGTACTTAAAGAGAATCTGATCTAATTTGATCATAGACAGACCCATGGGGACGGGGGTTGTGGTGGTCCCTTGGGGACGGGGGTTGTGGACCATGAACACCAATGGTCCACCAACCCCCGTCCCCAAGGGACCACCACAACCCCCGTCCCCATGGGTTCGTCTTATTGACAATAAAAATTCAGATGTCTGATAACGTTTTTGAGGATCGCGGCGGAATTGTCAAGATCGTAGATAAGGAAAAGGTCGTACGCATAACTGATCTGTTCATCGATGTAGTAGGGTAACGAACGTTCGAAAAGACTGTTGAACGCCTCTTCGCACTTATCGATCTCGATCTTGTCGAGCATCTTGATAAGGAGCTCGAATTCATTCTTTAAATCGGTGATCGGGCTTAAACTGTTATTCATTCGACCTCCTTTCCGATCGGTTGAATAAACGATCCTATTTCTTAATGCATAGTATACCACAAATATTAAAATCATTCAAGTAATTCGAGGATTTTTGTGAGTTTTTTAGAAATAATTTATTAATTTGAAGTCTAACATGACGTATCGGAAAGCAACTCTGCGAGATATTATGTTACGAACAAAAACACGTGCTTTTCAAAAAGATATAACCATGATAAAATATCTTTCATACAGTGATTGTAGAGTGAAGGAGATTTCTGATGAATAAAGCAGACAAAGACAATGATTTCGTATCGGAAAGCCAGATCAAGATTTCGGATGATGTGGTAGCTACCATTAGCGGTCTTGCAGCTTCGGAGGTTGACGGAGTGGATTCGATGGCCGGCAACATCACCAACGAGATCGTCGGCAAGCTTGGTATCAAGAACAGTTCAAAGGGCGTCAGGATCGCTATTGACGGTGATGAGGTTACCGCAGAATTGTTTATCAACATCAGGTACGGTTTCAGGATCCCCGATGTTACAAGCCAGATCCAGGACAAGGTTAAGACAGCGATCGAGAATATGACCGGACTTAAGGTCGTAGCAGTCAATATCCACGTTGTTGAGATCATTGTCTGAACTATTTACAAGTATATTTGAGGTGTACCATGACAAACAGCATTGAACAGGAGTCGGTTGGCAAGCCGCCTCTTAAAAGAAGAGAATTAAGAGACCATCTTATCAAGATGCTTTATATGCGCGAGTTCCACGAGAAGGACGAGATCGACGAACAGAACGGTCTTTATCTGTCGTTATTTGCCGAGATCGAAGACGAAAAGACGTCCAAAGAGATCATGGATCGTTATGTTTTGGTCGTTGACAAGCTCGGTGCTATCGATAGTATCATTTCACGTGTTGCTAAGGGCTGGAAGCTCTCGCGTATCGGCAGGATGGACCTTAATATCCTTCGTCTTGCTGCTTTTGAGATCCTATACGACGAGGCTGT
Source organism: Lachnospiraceae bacterium (assembly GCA_016285135.1). GTDB lineage: Bacteria > Bacillota > Clostridia > Lachnospirales > Lachnospiraceae > RUG11977. Next base: position 393 of record JAEEQC010000171.1, on the reverse strand, counting down.
ACCCGACAAAGTTGCTGTCAACGAGGCCGTTGAGCTTGCCAAGGAGTACGGATGTAACGAGTCGTCCTACGGATTTGTAAACGGTATTCTCTCGAGTCTTATCAAAGAAAAACAGGAAAATGACAAACACGAGCAATAAAGTCTACACAGTCTCTCAGATAAATGCGTACATAAAGAGGATCTTCGATACGAACGGTCCTCTTCGATATGTCAGCATAAACGGAGAGGTCTCAAATTGTAAATACTCCGACGCGGGTCATATTTATTTTACGCTCAAAGATAAGGGCGGACAGCTTGCATGTGCCATGTTTGCCGGCAGGCGTGCCGGTCTTTCTTTTGTATTAAAAGACGGAATGAGCGTAGTAGTCTCGGGACAGATCAGCGTCTATGAGC
>JAEEQC010000170.1 GCA_016285135.1 Lachnospiraceae bacterium | reverse complement strand
AAAATAATCGGCGACTGGCGCCTCGAAGGCTGCACCCTCTACGTCACGCTCGAGCCCTGCCAGATGTGTTCGGGAGCGATCGTACAGTCCAGGATCGACAGAGTCGTGATCGGAGCCATGAACCCTAAGGCAGGCTGTGCGGGCTCGATCCTCGACCTTCTGAACATGAAGGAATTCAACCATCAGGTCGAGAAGACTCTCGGTGTCGGCAAAGCGGAGAGTGAGGCTCTCCTTAAGGAATTCTTCACCGATCTGAGGATCAGGAACAAAGAAGAGAAAAGAGCGGCTGCGCTCGGTGAGGATCAGGATTCGGGGTCGAACACGAACCTGTAGTGATCCCGCGGGACGCCCAGTATCTCGTGTGCGTTCGGGATGATCCCGTCGTAACGGAAGCCAAGCTTCTTAAGAAGTGCGATGGATGCCTCGTTCTCGGGGAGCGCATCGGCTTCGAGGAACGGGAGCTTAAAGCTCTTGACCGCCAGAGGAAGCAGAAACGACGCTGCTTCATAGGCGTAACCCATACGGCGGCAACTTTTGTCAATCTTATAACCCAGGCTCGGGGCACGCTCCTCGGAATGCAGATAAGCAAAGCTTATGTTTCCGATGACCGTTTCCGGGTCTTCTTTTTTGAAGAGATAGTATCTGACACCCGCTTTCGTCTCGTAGAGCTCCTGCTCGGCCTTGAGGGCGCTCTCCTGGTATAGCTCCGTATATGTGATATCACCGTAGTGTCTGTCGTAGTATTCAAAATCCTCGCGGTTCCTGAGGAGATAATCCGCAACCCCGGCGGCGAATTCGGGTCGGCTGACCGCCATGAGGAGTCGGGATGATTCGTATTCCGGTTTCATTTTCAAAGTTAAAGCTGTTCCTTTCGTACCCTGCCGTGATTGTTACGTGTCAGCAGGATTGTAGTGTTTCATCGCCTATAGTATACAACAACTTGCCGCAAAACGCACGTCATAGCGTGATTATTCACGAAAACGGGTGTCGACTTTCAAAAAATTCAGCAATAGGCGCGAACCCTACAAACAAGTGGGGTTATACTACATTTAGTGTTTGATTTGAGTATAAACCCATATATTTTGTATTTATCCTTTGACTTTTGACCCTATATGTGGTAGTATGACAGAGGGTTTTGAGTCAGAGCCCAAGTAGGGATGTGTTTTTTGTTACAAGGCCAGAGGGTCAGAAAGAGGGAGATTATGAGACAACCGGCTAACATGTGCAGGATCTACAACCTGATCTTAAACAACATTGGGAAAAGGGTTACGGTCCGCGAGAACAGGGGTCGCAATAGGTATGACACTTCAGAGGGTATTATCACCGAGATGCACCCGTACGTATTCTGCGTTAAGGTTGAAGGGGACTTCCCCGAGACCAGCAAAGAAGTGTCTTACAGTTATACAGATGTCCTTATCAAGGATGTAGAGCTGAGATTCTAAGACAACTGTTAAGCCAACTGTTAGGCTTTTAATCGTTCTTTTACTCACTTGTGACAGCATAAGAACAACACAGCAGCGCTCGATAAGCAAGTTTTGTCGGGCGCTGTTTCTTTGTGCGGACTTGTTTGGTTGTACCGGTTGCCGAGAGACGCTGTCTGTGGTAGCATTGATTTTGGAATGACTTGGTGAAAGGGGGACGGTCATGGGTTTTAAAAAAAGGCTTATAGCGGCATTTCTGATCGTAGTGATGGTCCCTGTTGTGATGCTTGTTGCGCTCGGAGTTGCGATCTTTGAGAACCCGAACATGCCTATCGCAGTATCGTTTGATTCACCTTCGTTCTTTGTAAACGGAGCGGGCGATCCCTCGGTCATGATACCGCTGTTTACCGCTATCATATACATTGCGGTCACACTTCTGCTCACAGCGGGGGTCATGCTGCTCTGGATATACAGGAGCTTCATTAAGCCACTCAACCTGCTTACGATGGCCACCCGTAAGATGCAGGAGGGGAACCTCGACTTCTCGATCAGCGGAGACCCGGATGACGAACTCGGAAATCTCTGCGAGGATTTTGAGGACCTGCGACTTCACCTGAAGGAAGAGACCGAGGCCAGACTTAAGTATGAAAGTGACGTTATAGAGCTGATCAGTAACATCTCCCATGACCTGAAGACTCCGCTGACGGCCATAAAAGGCTACGCGGAGGGCGTGCTCGACGGAGTGGCCGACACCGAGGAGAAGAGAGAGAAATATTTAAGAACGATCTACACCAAAGCTTCGGACATGCAGGTACTGGTTGACGAGCTGGCGTTCTACTCCAAGATCGACAGCAATATCGTGTCATATAATTTTGAATCGGTGGACCTCAACGGTTATTTTATGGACTGCGTTGAGGATTACAGCATAGACATGGAGACGAGGGGCATAGAGCTTGATTATGTCCCCGCCGACAGCGGAGTCTGCGTGGTGGCGGATGTCGAGCAGCTCAGGAGAGTCGTGAACAACGTCATCGGCAACTGCGTCAAATATATGGACAGGACAGAGGGTGGCCGGATAACCATTATGGCGAGAAAACTCGACAATCTTGCCGAGATCGCGATCCGCGACAACGGGCCCGGGATAGCACCCGAGGATCTCACCCGCATATTCGAGAGATTCTACAGAGCAGATCAGTCGCGTAATTCGAGGAAGGGCGGAACCGGACTCGGGCTGGCAATCTCGAAGAAGATCATCGAGGATCACGGAGGGACGATACGGGCAGAGAGTGAACCGGGGGTTCATACAACCATCATCTTCACCCTTCCCGTTTACAAGGAAGAAAAGATCGATGCCATAGAACCCGGTGAACAGATCACGAAGGACAGACTTCCGGGAGTCCTCTCGCGAGCCATCGACAGTTCGCGAAAGATCATCGCGGCGGCAAGAGAGCGAAGCGAAGGACGTGACAGGAGAGGCTACCCGAAGAAAGAACCCAAGGATTCAAAAGAATCAAAGGATTCCAAGGGGATAAGGGAATCCGGGGAGTCAGGGGAAGAGCCTTCCGCACCGGGGAACGAATAGGGAACAGGAGAAGATCATATGAGCGAAGAGAATAACGACAAAAAAAACGGAACGATCCTCATAATCGAAGACGAGCAGTCTATTGCCGAGCTTGAAAAGGACTATCTCGAGCTTGCGGATTTTGAAGTCATCATGGAAAACGACGGCAGATCGGGGCTTCGAAGGGCCCTCGAGAGTGAATCGGATCTTATCATACTTGACCTCATGCTTCCCGGAGTGGACGGCTTTGAGATCTGTAAGCGCATCAGAGAAGAGAAGAACACACCTATCATCATGGTTTCGGCCAAAAAAGATGATATTGACAAGATCAGGGGGCTCGGGCTCGGCGCCGACGATTATATGACAAAGCCCTTCAGTCCCGGCGAGCTTGTGGCGAGGGTCAAGGCACATCTGTCGCGCTACGAGAGGCTGCTCGGAAGCGTGCCTCACGAAAACACGATCGTCGAGATCAGAGGCATCAGGATCGACAAGACGGCGCGCCGTGTTTCGGTAAACGGTGTCGAGAAGCCCTTCACCACAAAGGAATTCGATCTGCTTGCTTTCCTCGCGGAGCACCCCAATCATGTGTACTCGAAGGATGAGCTCTTCCGCGAGATCTGGGACATGGATTCGATCGGAGATATAGCCACGGTAACCGTGCACATCAAGAAGATCCGCGAAAAGATCGAGGTCAATACCGCAAAGCCCCAGTACATCGAGACTATCTGGGGAGTGGGGTACAGATTTAAGGTCTGATGAGTTAAAAAAGCAAATTTACTCCCCTTGTTTTTTGGGGAGTGTGCGTTTAAGATAGATTAATGTGACTGAGTCGCAGCAGTCGGAAGGAGTCCCGTATGCCCGAGGATGTAGAGGAGATCTTAAAGAAGATCCATATCATGTTTGCCAAATGCGAAGCTCTTGAAGGAACACCCGACAGGGTGATCGTTTCCAAGCAGGAGATGTTTGTGCTGCTCGAAGAGCTGAACAAGGCGATCTACGGTGTCCTCGACCGTTACGAGGCAACCACCAGAAGCCGTGAGATGGCGCTTCTTGAGCAGAACCGCAAGGCTGCCCAGATCGAAGCCGACGCTCATGCCAAAGCCGACGACGTACAGGCTTCGGCGTGCCTTTATACGGACGGAGTACTCGGCAAGGTGAAGGACATGCTCGAGGATACCAAGAAGAACCTCAAGCATCAGCTCATAGAGCTTATGGCAGCCATCGAAGGCGAACAGGCTACACTCGACGACAACAAAGAGAACGTCAGAGACGAGCTGGCTCAGTACCAGGACGGAAAGACCTACCTCGAGCTTCTCGAGAAGATGCGTGAAGCACAGCGCAAGAAAGCATCGAACGAGGAAGAAGAGGAAGAACAGGAAGAAGAAAAGGGTAGCAAGCCCGGGATAGTGATCAGAGTGAACAATCCCGGAGAAAATACCGGCGTGACCTATTCAAAGAGAAAGCACGGACGCGCCGCGAGGGAGAAAAACGCAGGCACGGGACAGAACACGCAGGCGGTCGGAAGCGAAGCAGCCGAGGGCGAAGTGCCCGTACCGAAGGGTACGGTATTCACCG
>JAEEQC010000001.1 GCA_016285135.1 Lachnospiraceae bacterium | reverse complement strand
TCAGATTTTTTGATAAATATATCTTGTGTTTTATTTGCAATACATTATAATATTATGTGGGTATTTGTGAAAAGAGGGCTTTTTGCCTCTTTTTCCGGCATAATTACCGCTGTGACGAACGTTTTCGGATCGTCAGAAATTCGAACCTGATACTTCGGTGAAGCGCCGGGCGAGAAATCGGAAGCGGAGGAAAAACGCTTCCAAAAAGGGAGGGACACACTAAATGATTGGATCCAACGCCTTCAACTACATCAATGTTCTTAACAAGGCAGCTGATGCGAGCTGGACTCGGAACGAGGTTATCGCCAACAACATCGCGAATGTTTCGACGCCTCACTATAAGCGTAAGGACATTAAGTTTGAAGACTATCTGAAAGACGAGATCAAAAAGGACATGTACGGTGGCGGCGATCTCAACATGAGAGTCGCGAATGTTGACCTTAAAAAGCTTTCGACCACCATCTATACCGATCAGTCGGAGCTTGCGTACCGACTCGACGGCAACAACGTGGACATCAACACCGAGAACGCGAATCTGGCTCAGAACCAGATCAAGTATTATACACTTCTTGACTCCATGTCACAGGAGTTCAGTCGTATCAAGTCGGTTCTTTCGAGAACCTGAGAAAGGATGGTAGCGTATGGGTATTTTTAACGCACTTAACATTTCGGCGAGCGGTCTGACCGCACAGTCGGTGCGTATGGACACCATCTCGCAGAACATTGCCAACTCAAACACGACCCGCGACAAGAACGGTGAGCCTTACCGCAGGAAGACCGTTGTGTTCGCAGAGAGGGGAACCGATCCCTTCAAGACAGCTCTTTCAAAGAGCATGACCAAGCACGCTTCGACCAAGAACGGCAACGGAGTCAAGGTCACTTCGATCGTTGAAGATCACGTTACGGCTATGGCCAAGGTTTACGATCCTTCGCATCCCGATGCCGATGAGGACGGGTACGTTATCTACCCGAATGTCAATACCGTTACCGAGATGACCAACCTTATCGATGCCACGCGTGGTTACGAAGCCAATGTTACGGCATTTAACGCTACGAAGAACATGCTTCTTAAGGGTCTTGAACTCGGAGAGTGAGGTAATACATGAATCCTTCCGACATTATGAAACTGTCCGGTCTTAACGGACTCGAATCGATCTCGAGCGCGGGATCACTCAAAAACCCCGGCAAGCTTACAAGGCTTGATGGTTACACCGATTCGATCCTGTCAAAAGAACCGTCGACCGATAAAACGGAGTCGTTTGATTCTCTTCTTAAGTCCGCCATGGACATGATCAGTGAGACAAACGAATACTCCAATCAGGCAGGGGAAGCCGAGCTGGCTTATGCCATGGGTATCACGAACAGTACGCATGATCTTCAGGTCGCACAGATGAAGGCGAACATCTCGCTCCAGTACACGGTAGCGGTTCGTAACGCCGTCATTGAAGCCTACAAAGAGATCATGCAGATGCAGTTCTGATCAGGGATAAAGTTTTTATGTCAATGAATAAAGCATACGCATGACGATCGTATGCAACGAGGATGCTATTTAAGGGGAATATGTCATGCTTGAAAAATTAAAGCAAATCCCGGCCAAATTACTTGAGCTGTGGAAAAAGCTTACAAAGCGTCAGAAGATCATCACCGTAAGTACGGTGGCGGGTGTTCTTCTGATGCTTCTTATATTGATCATCCTGCTCAACAGAGTTCAATACGAGAAGCTCACGACATTCGAAGATACCGAGACCGCCAAGACCGCGATCGAGGTTCTCGACGGCGAGAACATCACCAACAGGCTCGCCGACGATATGCTGACCGTCGAGGTTGACGTCACGCAAAAGAAAGACGCCGTCCTCGCCCTCACCGGCAACGATATGCTCGAAGAGAGTGCTATGACTCTCGCGATGCTCCTTGACAACGATCTGAGTACCACAAGTACTGACAAGATCCTCAAGAATCACCTTTACATGCAGTCGTCGCTCGGAGCCAGGATCCAGCTGATCGACGGCGTCAGGAAGGCTTCGGTCCTTTATTTCCCGAGTGACAATTCAGGCGGCATACTGCTCCCTGCAAAAGAGATCAGCTGCAGCGTCCTGCTCACCCTTGACAGTAAGTCATTCGACTACAGAAATTCGCCGGAGGCTATAGCAACCTACGTTGCCTACGCTATCGGCAACACCACGACGGACAAGATCAAAGTCCTCGATACAAACGGACAGCTCTTGTTCGGAGGCGATGAGGAGAACGAGGAGATTCTTGATCTTTCGGCAAATCTCGCATACAAGAAGGAAGTCGAAAGATGGTACAATGACAAGCTTTTCGAGCTTGCCATCAAGAACGATTTCTTCGATGCCGAGATCGTTTCTTCGCTCGACGTTAATTGCGACAAGCAATCTGTTCTCTATACGGAGTACCTTGCCGGTGAAGGTCTTGAACAGGGTCTGTATGACGAGTACACAAAGATCTCTTCCGAATCGACAGGTGTGACCGGCGATATCCCCGGTACCGACTCGAACGACGAGACAGATTATTACATCCAGGAATCCGGAAGCGGCAACGAAAGCTACGACGAGCTCCGTATCAAGTACAAGCCCAGCGAGCGTGTTACCGAAACCATGAAAGAGTGGGGCGTTATCAATAATGCCAACTCTTCTCTCGGTATCACTCTTACCAGAGTTCAGGAGATCTCTGAGGAGCAGCTTGAACGTGAGGGACTTATCGGCGAGGAGATCTCGTTTGACGAGTATGTCATGAGCAATTCGGCCAAGACAAGACTCGACACACCCGAGGAACTTTATCAGCTCTTCTCGGATGCGAGCGGTATACCTGCTTCGAACATTTCGATCACTACATACATCCAGCCCAACTACATCGCCAAAGAGGAATCTCAGGGCAGCCTTTCACTCATACTTGAGATCGTGCTTGCGGCGCTTATCATCGCACTCCTTCTCTTCGTTGTATTCAGGAGCGTCAAGCCCGAAGAAGTCATCGAGACAGAGCCCGAGCTTTCTGTTGAAAGACTCCTTGCTACAACACGCGAGAATCAGTCGCTTGAAGATATTGAATTTGGTGAGAAATCCGAGACCAGGAAGCTCATTGAGAAGTACATCGATGAGAATGCCGAAGCTGTTGCCGCACTGCTTCGTAACTGGCTGAGTGACGACGGATGGCAATAAAGCGTCGGTCACAGGAAGCTTAGAAAGAGGAGGTTCAAATGGTCGTTCAGAATAAAACGCTTGCCGATTACAACGGCGTGCAGAAGGCCTCGATACTTATGATCGCGCTCGGACCGGAGCGTTCCTCGAAGCTCTTCACTTACCTTAAGGAAGAGGAGATCGAGTCGCTCACACTCGAGATCGCCAACACAAAAAGTGTCGATCAGACTACAAAAGACGCTGTTATAGACGAGTTTTACGAGCTTTGCCTCGCACAGCAGTACATAGCCGAAGGCGGTATCAACTACGCTAAGGAGCTCCTCGAGAAGGCTCTCGGAAACGACAAGGCCATCGACGTTATCGGCAGACTCACGGCGTCCCTTCAGGTACGTCCTTTCGAGTTTGTCAGAAAGACCGATCCCACACAGCTCCTCAACTTCATTCAGGACGAGCATCCTCAGACTATCGCTCTTATCCTGAGCTACCTCTCACCGCAGCAGTCATCGCAGATCATCAGCGCCCTGCCGCCTGATAAGCAGGCAGACGTTGCCAAGAGAATAGCAATGATGGACCGTACATCACCCGATGTCATTCAGGAGGTGGAAAAGGTGCTCGAAAAGAAGCTTGCTTCCCTCGTCAATCAGGATTACACGATCGCCGGCGGTGTCGATGCGGTTGTCGAGATCCTCAATACGGTCGACCGTGCTACAGAGAAGCACATTCTCGAAACACTCGAGATCGAAGAGCCCGAGCTTGCGGACGAGATCAGAAAGAAGATGTTCGTATTCGAAGATATCCTGCTGCTTGACGACAGGTCTATCCAGAGAGTACTTCGTGAAGTTGATAACAGCGAGCTCGCTATTGCCCTTAAGGGTTCGAACGAACAGGTTCAGGAGACGATCTTTAACAACCTTTCCAAGCGTCTTGTTGTCATGATCAAGGAAGACATGGAATTCATGGGTCCTGTCAGGATGAAGGATGTTGAAGAAGCTCAGCAGAAGATCGTTAACATCATCAGAAAGCTTGAGGATACGGGCGAGATCGTCATCAGCAGAGGCGGAGGTGACGATATAGTTGTCTAATCTTATAAAGGCTTATTCGGTCAAGTACGAAGAAAACACCAAGACGATCGATTCCAACGAAAAGGCAGAGGCCTTTGAGAAGGAATTCGTCGACAAATATATCGCTGATAATATTGCCCTTAAGCAGATCGACTTCGGGGAGGTCGCAAAAGGGCTTGAGGATCATGCAAGAGAAGAGGGAGACGGTTTTATCCCCGGGATCGCCGGAGAGGTTCTGGTTGAGGACGACACCGACCCCCGTGAAGCAGGTATCGGAAGCAGGATCGAAGAGCTGAATGAGGAGCTCTCGGCCAAGCTCGACGAAGTAAAAGAGCAGGAAGACCGTCTCAAGGCTTTGAAAGCAGAGGCAGATCAGATCTTGAGCGAGGCACAGGAGCGTGCGGATTCTATCGTTGCTCTTGCCAAGAAGCAGGCTCAGGATGACAGCTCTCTTATCAGGGAAGCCGCACGGACAGAGGGATATGACGACGGCATGCAGGCAGCACAGGCAGAGATCGATGCCCGCTCGCGTGAGCTCGACGAACGCAGTGCAGAACTTGAAAGTCAGTACAAAAAGCAGGTGAGTGAACTTGAGCCTGCTTTTGTTGAAATTGTGATCTCGCTTGTGGAGAAACTCACAGGCATCTATGCTTCCGAGAAGGAAGGGATCATCTCTTATCTTGTGGAGAGCGCGTTTGAAGACATTCCCCGCAGCAACGAGTATATAGTCCGCGTTCCCGAGTCTTTCCATGACGGAGTCGAAGGCCTCAAGGCCCGCCTTGAGGAAGCGGTTGGCGAAGAAGCAAGAGTCGAGATCGTTGAAGACAAGCTTCTTCCCGTGGACGGAGCAATGATAGAAACTGACAGCAGGATCTTTGACTGCAGTCTTTCCACCATGAAGGACACGCTTTTTGAAAACCTGAGGCTGCTGGCCTTAAGCCACAGCAGATCGGACGGAGAGGGTCAATGATAGAGGGATACAAAGAACTTCTTGAAAGATCATATGTTAAAGAGTACGGACGCGTTTCCAAGATCGTCGGACTTACGCTCGAATCACGCGGACCCGACGTTGCTCTTGATGACGTGTGTCTTATAACATCGCGCGACGGAAGCGTCAGCGCCTACGCCGAGGTCATCGGCTTCAATGATGACAATGTCATACTCATGCCTTATGAAGATGTCACCGGTATCGGTGTCGGCAGTACAGTCGAGAACACAAAGACCAGATTTACGGTCGCAGTCGGACCGGAACTGCTCGGTATGAAGCTTGACGGACTCGGCAGGCCCATGGACGGAGAGCAGTTTTTTACTTCCGATTCTTATCCCGCAGAGAGCGCGCCGCCCGACCCCCTCAAAAGAAGCTTTATAGACGAACCCATGACGCTCGGCGTCAGAGCGGTTGACGGACTCCTGACGGTCGGCAAGGGACAGAGAATCGGCATTTTCGCAGGTTCCGGTGTCGGTAAATCAACGCTTATGGGCATGTTCGCGAGAAACACGAAAGCCGACATAAACGTTATAGCTCTTATCGGAGAGCGTGGCCGAGAGGTAAGGGAATTTATCGAACGGGATCTGACAGATGAAGGAATGAAGCGTTCTGTCGTTGTCATCGCAACATCGGATAAACCGGCTCTTGCAAGAAAGAAAGCGGCCAAGACCGCCACTGCGATCGCGGAGTACTTCCGTGACCAGGGCAAGGATGTCCTGCTGATGATGGACTCACTTACACGTTTCTCGATGGCACAGCGTGAGATAGGACTTGCCGCGGGAGAACCGCCCGTGTCAAGAGGATATCCCCCGAGTGTATACACAGAGATGCCCAAGCTCCTTGAGAGAGCGGGCAGATCGGAGAAGGGTTCGATCACCGGGCTTTACACGGTGCTTGTCGACGGCGACGACTTTAACGAACCTATCACCGATACGGCCAGAGGCGTACTCGACGGTCACATAATACTTTCGAGAAGTCTTGCGGCCAAGGGGCATTATCCGGCGATCGATGTACTACAGAGTATCTCGAGAGTAATGAGCTCCATCGTTACTCCCCAGCACAAGAAACTTGCTTCGCAGTTAAAGATGGTGCTCGCAACATATACCGAGGCGGAAGACCTCATAAACATCGGTGCCTACAAGAGCGGCGCCAACAAAAACATTGACAACGCGATCGCAAAGATCGACGCGGTCAACGCTTTCCTGCGTCAGCAGACGGATGAGAAAGTGTCTTTTGACGAAACGCTTCAGGCGCTGGGGGCAATCTTTGCCGAGCCTGATGCACAGTAACGTACGGTTATCAAAACCGATGCGGTCGTTTACGGGATGTGAGGGTATAGATGCACAAATTTAGGTTCAAGCTTGAAGGCGTGCTTTCGGTCAAGATGAGGCTCGAAGAACAGGCAAAAGCCGCTTTTGCCTCCGCTATGCAGACTCTGAACGCATGCGAACAGAAAAGGGATGAAGCGGCCGCTCGTGTGAGATCTTACGAGGCCAAGCTCGAAGAACTCGTGAACGGGATCCTCAACATTACCGAGATCACGGTATGCAAGGATGCTATCAGGATCGTCAGAGAGGACCTGACCGAGAAAGAGAATGCGGTCAAGAGAGCGCAGAACAGGGTCGAGATGTGCAGGAAGAATCTCTCTAACGCGATCATGGAGCGTAAAACCATAGAGAAGCTCAAAGAGAAAGAATTTGAGGAGTATATCAAAGAGTACAACGACGAAGAACGCAAGCAGATAGACGAGCTCGTCAGCTACAGGCACAACGCGGGAGTTTGACGCGTTAAAACAACCTTTACAAAGGATGGTTAGGTAAGTATGGCTAAGAAGGACAAAGACATTACTGTTATGGACGAAGGCGGCGGAGTCGGAGCCAAGATAGGTACGATCGTTATAGTCGTACTCATTGTTATTGTCTGGCTCGCTATTTTTGCGCTGCTCGTCAAGATGGATATCGGCGGTATGGGTACCAAGCTGCGCCCTCTCATCAAGGACGTTCCGGTGCTTAACCTCATTTTGCCCGATGTTTCGGATGAAGTCCTTATTGCCGAGCAAAACTACCCCTACAAGAATATCACCGAAGCGGTGGAAGTGATCAAAGAGCTCGAACGTCAGAATGCCGACCTTGACAGCAAGAATTCCGAATACGCCAAGAAGATCCTGGATCTTCAGGCAGAGGTTGAGAGGCTCAAGGCATTTGAAGAAGACCAGCAGGCTTTTGAGGAGCGCGTAAAGAGATTTGATGCCAATGTTGTATACAACTCCAAAGCCCCTGATATCGAAGAATACAAAAAGTTCTACGAGGAGATCAACCCCGAAACAGCCGAGGAGATCTACAGACAGGTTATCGAACAGCTTCAGTATGACGAGTCCATAAAGCAGAAGGCAACGCTCCTTAAGACGATGAAGCCCGGTAACGCGGCCAAGGTTCTCGAAGAGATGACTGCCGATATCGAGTACACATGTAAGATACTTCTGTGCATGAAGCCCGATGAGGCTACGGCCATCATGGACAAGATGGATTCGCTCTTTGTTGCGCGTCTCGTTCAGACCATGCATGACATGGATGACGAGTGGTACCAGAAGATCGCCAAAAACCTTGAAAACTACAGATAGCAGAAGCCTGAGTTTATCACATAAGCGTTAAATAAAAAAGTTTCTGCAAATATAAGAAAAGTTCCGAGAACGGGTTATGGAATCCCTTGCGGAGGCCGATATATCTTTTGTAGAGTTTTGAAAACTTTATGAAAGGAGGACCGAAAATGTCTGCAATCGCGATCAACGCTGCAGACCTCGCCGCTCCCACAACCGCATTCGTTGCGGTAAAGAAAACGCAGATTTCAGTATCTGCCACGGCCGGCAAGACAGGGAAGGATTTCTCTTCATTGTTCAACAAAGAAGAGTCCGTACAGATCCGGAACAGTTCGACAGAGGCCGATGGGAACAACAAAACGGTGAAAACCGCCCAAGAAACAACAGAATACGGCAAGGACAGCACAGCGTCACAGCAAACAGCTTCATGCAAGGAGGCGGAAGCGGTACAGACAATCCAGGGACAGGAGAATTTACAGGAAGAACAGCCGGTCGTTACAACAAACGACGAGGCAACAGGAGAGCAGGTGATCATAAAAGCCTCCCTCAAAGTATCGGTGGCAGCGGTGAGCATCAAAACAAACGCACCCGCGGTTGACGATCAGAAGTGGCAGGAAGACCTGATCACAGAGTGTATGAACGCAATGGAAGCGCTCTCATCACTCCTCCAGAGATTCGCAGAGATCTTAGAGGTTACGGTCGACAAGCTTGAAGGAAGTTACGAACAGCTTGATTTCTCATTTGAGGACATGATCGACGTACAGAAGCTCCCGCAGCTGATGTTAAACCTCGGAAAGTGCGAAGACATTTCACAGGTTCTGTGTGACGACATTCCTTCACAGATCTACACAGACCTTAAGGATGCTTTAAACGACATGTTCGAATCGTTACAGATGACCGCCAAAGAGCTTACGGGTCTTGTAACAGAAGACATGTTCCTTAAGCAAGCTGCAGAGCTTGACATCCTTCCGAAAGGCTTCTTAAAGCTCATCACCGGCAACGAAGAGAACACACAGGAAGTACCCGTTCCCGAGACAGAGGAACAGAACATCCCGACCTTCACAGTGACAAGAGAAACAGAAACCGAGAGTAATGCAGGTTCACAGGGTAACGAGAGCACGGATCTTACTTCGGATCTTAAGACATCCCGTGACACAGGAACCGACAGAACAAAGAAGACTGCCGATAGCGACGGATTCGAAGAGTTCATCAAAGGACTTGAGAACGCAGTCAAGGTTACGGACACCAGAGAGATACCGATGGTCAACGGACAGCCCGATGTCAGAGAGATCGTGATGAGAGTTGTAGATGCCATCAAGGTAAATCTCTCTCCGGACAAAACATCGATCGAGCTTTCGCTCTCACCCCAGTCACTGGGAAAGATCAGTCTCGTCATCACATCGAAGGACGGAACGCTCACGGCCAGGATCGCTACAGAGAACGAAGTTACAAAGCAGGCGATCGAAAGCCAGCTCGAAGTGCTTAAGGAGACGATAGCACAGCAGGGCGTCAGAGTAGAAGCGATCGAAGTCAGCATCTCGGAATTCACATTCGCGGACAGCAACAACGCGCAGAAGGGTGAAACAGAGAGCGACGACAGAAAGACCGGCGCAGCGGGAAGGAAACAGGTAAGAGACGGAGCCACAGGAGCAGCCGCAGAAGAAAGCGCTCAGACCGGCGAGTCGATACCCGAAGGAAGCACAGTTAACTTCGTAGCATAACAAAGCATCCAAACGGATGAGAAAAGCAGGAAAAGATTATGGCAGATAACACAATGGGACTTACGGCGGATGTCACAAACGGAGTACTCAACTACGCAGCCTCCGAAGAAACAACATCCACTACCAAGAAAGGAACCGGCGAGCTCGGTAAGGACGCATTCCTTCAGCTTCTGGTCTGCCAGATGCAGAATCAGGATCCTTTGGAGCCCAGCAGCGATACGGAATTCGTTTCCCAGCTTGCACAGTTCTCATCACTCGAACAGCTCCAGAACCTTTCGGGCGAGCAGGAAAAGGCACAGGCATTCTCACTCGTCGGAAGACACGTTATCTTCCAGGTTACGGACACAAACGGCAAGACCACATATCCCGAAGGACCTGTTGATTTCGTCAACATGTCGGGCAAGGATATCAAGCTTAACATCGGCGGACAGTTCTACGATTACAAAGACCTTTACATGGTTGTTGATGATGTTTATGAAATGCAGCAGAGCATTCCGGGCATCGAACAGAACTATGATTTCACCTACAACGTAAAAGCACCCGAGAGGATGAGATTTAATGTCAATCTCGGCAAGGATGATTACAAAGCCGGTGATGTGGCACTTGTAGTCGGCGGACAGGCTATCGACGGTCAGTTTGTTTCGTGCAAGGACGGAATGGTAACGGTAGAAGCCGGAGCACTCGACGGATTCGCTAACGGCGAGTATCCCGTCAGCGTAGTATTCAACAACAAGATCTACACTACAGTCAATGACAAAGTCACTATCACGGTGGTCAACAGCGAAGTCGGTTGACAGGCGTGAGGAAAGGAAGAACGGATGAACAGTTCGTTTAACAGCTTCCCTTCCATCCGGGAAATGACAAGCAAGGTAGAGCAGGCAAAAGGCAAACCGGTTCAGGTTAAAGCCCCCGGCAGTATAAGCTTTGCCGAAATGCTTGAAAAAACAACCAAAGTTCAGGAACCTCTCAAATTTTCAAAGCACGCAAACCTGAGAATGGAGAGCAGGAACCTCGATCTTTCGGATGAGCAGCTCGGAAGACTTAAAGACGGAGTTGCGAAAGCCTCGGAAAAAGGGATCAAAGAATCTCTCGTCATGCTTGACGATATGGCATTCATCGTTAATGTAACAAACAACACGGTTATTACCGCAGTCGGAAGTTCGGATGAAAAAATTTTCACAAATATCGACGGAGCGGTTGTGGTTTAAACAAAAATAGCCGATATACTTAATAACTGAATAAACAAACCAAGCGCCGGACCAATTGAAGGGGGCGCGACGGGAAACCGAATGCCAGACGTTTCCCGGGTTTCACCTTACAGGAGGTTAATTCTTATGATGCGTTCATTATACTCCGGTGTTTCCGGACTTAAAGTTCATCAGACAAAGATGGATGTTATCGGTAATAACATCTCTAACGTTAATACTGTCGGCTTCAAGAGCAGTCAGGTTAACTTCTCGGATATCCTTTACCAGACAACTTCAAGTGCATCGGGTCCCAATGCCAATTCAGGTACTGCCGGCGTTAATGCCAAGCAGATCGGTCTCGGCGCAAGCGTTGCATCCATTTCTTCGACAATGACTGTTTCCGGTGGATCACAGAGAACAGATAACGCGCTCGATATCATGATCGAAGGCGAGCAGTTCTTCATCGTAAACAACGGTGTTCAGAACCTCTTTACAAAAGCAGGTGCTTTTACTGTCGATGCAAACGGTACTCTTTGTACATCCAGCGGATGTAAGGTTATGGGCTGGCAGGTAGACCCTAACGATGCATCAAAGACTGTTGCGGACACAGTTTCCGAACTCAGGGTAATGGCACCCGATACAATGTACGTTGAGCCCGTGGCTACCACAAATGTATATGTTTCCGGTAATATCGATTACAAGGATACACAGCTCACAACCGACACAGGCAAGACAACAACTCTTTCGTTCTACGACAATCTCGGACAGAGCTACATGGCAGTCATGAAAGTTAAGCAGTCCGATGAAGCTACAAACCTTTACAAAGTAAGTATTACAAACATCCTCGATGCAAAGGGTGAGTCGATCTTCGTCAAGAAGACGGTAGAAGACGACGGAACCATTACCTACGGTGCATCCGAGATCACAGAGTTCGAGTTCGGAGCAGAAGGAGATTCTGTTCAGGCTCAGGTTAACGACGACGGTACAGTTGAGATCGAGATGGAAGGCGTTGACCTTGAATTCGACGCAGCAACCGGTAAGTTCTCCAAGGTCGGCGGCGAAGACAACGGCAAGAGCGTTTCCTTCATGGTAGTTGCTGATCCTTCTCCTTTCCAGAGGATCGATGTGGACTTCTCTTCGATGACTATGTACGCAGCCAGTGGTTCTTCAAGCTTCTCATGTTCGAGAGGTGCTCTCGCTGACGGCAGCGGTGCAGGTAAGCCTCAGGGTAACATGACAGGCCTTTCGGTTGATACATCGGGCAGGATTTACGGAACATACGACAACGGTGATACAAAGCTCCTCTGCCAGATCGCTGTTGCATCCTTTGCCAATGCTGCTGGTCTTGAGGCTGTCGGAAACAACCTCTTCAAGCAGACCATGAACTCCGGAAGCTTCGACGGCGTCGGACAGGATATCTCAAACGGCGGCGGAAAGATGAACACCGGTGTTCTCGAGATGTCAAACGTTGACCTCTCGACGGAGTTCACACAGATGATCACGACACAGCGTGGATTCCAGGCCAATTCAAGAACTATCACAACCTCCGATACACTTCTTGAAGAGTTGATAAATCTTAAGAGATAATAAACTAAGGAAAGACTGATCAGGTCAGTCTTTCCTTTATATAACAAAAAAAGCAAAATCTTGTCCACTTAAACAAGATTTGCAATAGACAAATGATACAAAGTCTTGTAGAATTATTGTATAAAAGGCAAAAAAGGTACAAAATGTGCTTTAAAGCAGGTTTTGTACCTTGCGGTATTGCCGGAAGCTGTACATGTTTTTCGTAGCAGATGAGGTGCTTTAAAAGCATTTCATATAGAGATGCATGATCTGTATCATGCAATTAACCCGGAACGGATGGTGAAGAGTTTTGGATCTGGCGACATTAGTTGGTCTTCTTGCGGCCTTTGGCCTGATGATTTTCGGTATTGCGCAGGGTGAAGAGGGTTTTGCCGGCATCGGTGCTTTCATCGATGTTCCGTCTGTTCTTATCACTTTCGGTGGCGCTTTCATGGCTGTTCTCGCAATGTGCCCGAGCATACCCGATTACATAAAGTCACTTAAGACCCTGACTCTTGCCATGAAAAAGGTCAGTGTCAACGAAGAAGAGACGATCCGTTCGATCATCAATCTTTCAAACGTAGCACGTAAGGAAGGTCTTCTCGCACTCGAGGAGGCTGCCAACGGGATAGAGGATGAGTTCATGAAGAAGGGCGTCCTTCTTATCGTCGACGGTACCGATCCCGAGCTTGTCCGCTCCATCATGGAGACGGAGTTGGCCTGTGTCGAGACCCGTCATAAGAAAAACGTTACATTCTGGGAAAACTTGGGTTCGATGGGTCCTGCCTGGGGTATGATCGGTACGCTTATCGGACTTATTAACATGCTTGGTAACCTTGAGGATGTAGCCGCCGTTGGTCCTAACATGGCTGTTGCCCTTGTTACAACTTTCTACGGTTCTGTCCTCGCAAACTGGATATGTGCACCTATCTCGACTAAGCTTAAGAGCAACAACGATACCGAGATTCAGATGAAGGAAGTTATGGTCGAAGGCCTGCTTTCGATCCAGGCCGGTGAAAACCCGCGTGTTATCGAAGAAAAGCTTAAATCCTTCCTGTCTCCCGAAAAGAGATCTGCTTTCTCGTCTAACGGAGGTGGTGAGGAGTAATGGCCAAGAAAAAAGTAGAAGACCCGCCGAAAGGGTCACCCGCATGGATGGCTACGTTCTCGGATCTGATGAACCTGCTTCTTTGCTTCTTCGTGCTCCTCTTCTCGATGTCGAGTGTTGATGCGAACAAGTGGGAAGAAGTAGTAGTTTCCATGACAAGCGCGTTCAGCGTGTTTGATGTCGGCTCACAGGCGATCGGTGAGGGATCCCTAGTCGGAGTCGGGACCACACAGCTTTCAAATCTTGATGAATATTACGCGTCCCTCGGACAGAAATCGGAAGAAACAGGCGAAGAACTGCGTGCTTCCGGTGACAGCGAGATCGATGAATCGATCAAGAACCTTCTTGCCTCGAAAGGCGTCGAAGAAGATACGATCGATGAGCTTTCTAAGACCGGTGAAGTCACAATGGACATGCTTGCCGACATGTATGAAGAAGGCAAGATCGACGAATCGCTCCTTAAACTGCTTGCCGCGCTCGGTATGATAGATGTTGATTTGCTCGATCAGCTCATGCAGTCCGATCTTCTTGATAAGATGCTTGAGGACGGATCGATAGATGAGGATCTCCTTGAAAAACTGATGGCAATGGCCGAGCTCTCGGAGCAGAACGAATCGCTTGCCAACATTGCAGATGTCAAGATGATGGCCGCAGCCGCGGGCATGATCGAGACAACCGAGATGTTCGAGAAGATCTCGGAGATCACGGAGCTTTACGATATTGACGAACAGCTTGCACTCTCCATAGATGAAGAGGGTACATACGTTGAGATGACGATCCCGGGATCACTGCTTTTCGAATCCGGAAGCGCTACGCTCACCGAAGAATGCAAACCGCTTCTTTCAAAGGTCGGTGATATCCTTAAGCTGTATCCCGACAATTATGTCGACGTTATCGGTCACACAGACAACATACCGATCCACAACGCTTCATTCAGCAGCAATGACATCCTTTCGTCAGCGCGTGCTATAAGTGCTGCACAGTTCATTGTTAAGAACAGCGGTATCGATATAACGAGAGTCGGCTGGACCGGACGAGGCGAGTATGAGCCTGTCGACACCAATGACACATCTGAAGGAAGAGCAAAGAACAGGAGAGTTGAAATAAGACTTTACAACTCCTATAATAATAAATAAGTTTAAATCCATTCGGAACGGAATACAGCCGGTGCCGTCGGCGACCGTTTCGCATATCGGATGGGCGGCACAGAACGGAGCAGGAAACTATGAAGAAGAACATGTTGGCAGTACTGATACTGGTAGTATGTATCGTCAACCTCACACTTGTGGGTTACACGGTATTTACCGTGGTTCCCAATGCGCAGAGGACCGATGAGCTCATCACCAAGATCATGCAGATCATCGACCTTGAGCTTGAATCACCGCTGCCCAAGGATATCAACAACACATACAGCATCGAGGATGTTGAGAAGTACTCACTTGATGAGATCACTACCAACCTTCATACAGGCAGTGACGGCAAGGCACATTTTGCCAAGATCACAGCATCGCTCACGATCAACAAGACACATGAGGATTATGAGAGACTCAATCCTTCTGTTGACAAGATGAAGCCCGATATCCAGTCGATCATCATCTCGAATTTCCAGAAGTACACAAATGACGATCTCAATGATGTTGAACTTCAGCAGTCCATCAAGGAGAAGATCCTTACAGATATCCAGGCATTGTTCAATTCAAGATTTATTGTTGACTGTACAGTAACATACCTGATCTCTTAATGATCTGACCGTATTTTCGGTACGAAACAGGTTCTTGTGGTTCCGGGATCCGGGATCACAGCCTGCAGTGCAGGCTAGAAAACGGAAGCGCTCGCCGTTTCTGAAGGATGAGGAGGAAGTGCTATGGGTGATGTGTTATCCCAAAGCGAGATAGATAATCTGCTTGCCGCCCTTAGCAGTGGTGAACTTGATGCGGATGTAATGAAAGAATCCGGCGACAAGGTCATCAAGAATTATGACTTCAACCGCCCTTCAAAGTTTTCAAAAGAACACTTGAGGACCTTAGAGATCATATTTGAGCATTACAGCAGACTTCTTTCAACATCGCTTCCCGTATACCTGCGTAAGAATGTGCAGGTTGAAGTGATAAACTCTGAGGCACAGGTTTATTCGGAGTTCTCGAACGCCCTTTCAAACCCCGTGCTTCTCGGAATAATTGATTTTTCGCCTCTTGAAGGCAATATCATCATAGAGATCGCCGACAACATCGGTTATGCCATAGTTGACCGAATGCTCGGCGGTAACGGAATACCTCTTGAAAAGTCGAGAGATTTCTCTGAGATCGAGCTCGTTATCATCGAGAGAATATTCACAGTCGTCACGAACCTTTTGATGGAACCGTGGGCCAACGTGGTCAAGCTTGAGCCGCGTCTCCAGAGGATCGAGACGAACTCGCAGTTTGCGCAGATCATCTCACCGAGTGAGATGGCCTCCATCATCACGATGAACATGAAGATAGGTAACATTGAGGGGATGATAAATGTCTGCCTGCCTTACGAGGTAATAGAGCCGGTTATCGACAAGCTGAATACCAAGTACTGGTACTCGACCGTCAAGGTATCCGACAACCAGGCGTACAAAGCCCAGATCGAGGTCGCTATCGCGAAAGCGAGGATCCCTATCAAGGCTGAGCTTGGAAAGAGTATTATCTCACTTAATGATTTCGTCAACATGCAAAAGGGCGATATCATCAAGCTCAATACCAAGACCGGCGATGAACTTCCGGTATATGTGGGTAACATCAAGAAATTCCTTGCTTTGCCCGGATCGTCATCGGATTCATATGCGGTTAAGGTATCACATGTCTTAAGAGAGGAGAACTAGAGTTTATGGACGGCATGCTTTCACAGGAAGAGATTAACGCTCTGCTCAGTGGCATGAATACGGAGGAAACCCCGGCTGCGGATACGCCGTCTGCTGATGCTGACGCCGGTTCCGGTGCTGCGGCAGCGCCCAAGACTTATTCCGATTCCCTAAGCGATGCGGAAAAGGATGCGGTTGGTGAGATTTCCAACATAAGCATGGGTACTGCAGCCACGACTCTTTCCTCGCTGCTCAACCAGAAGGTTAACATCACAACACCGAAGGTTTCGTACGCCAACTGGGACGAACTGATCGGTGAATATACGAGACCCTGTGTTTTCATTCAGATCTATTATACTTCGGGACTTGACGGCAACAACATCCTTATCATGAAGGAAAATGATGTTAAGATCATCACAGACCTCATGATGGGCGGAGACGGTACTCCGCAGGAAGGTGAGCTCTCTGATCTTCATCTCAGTGCGATCAGTGAAGCGATGAACCAGATGATGGGTTCGTCTTCAACATCGCTTTCGGCGATGCTCGAAAAGAAGATCGATATCAGCCCGCCTACCGCAAGCCTTGTCGATCTCCCTTCAGTCATGCAGGGAGATCAGATCGCTGAGTTCCTTAAGGGAGATTTCGTAAAAGTTTCCTTCAAGATGGAGATCGGCACTCTCATCGACAGTGAGATCATGCAGCTTTACTCGTTCGATTTCGCAAGAGGTCTTTACGAGAGATTTATGGAATATGCGGGAGGTTCGGCTCCCGAAGCAACATCCGCGCCACAGCCCGCACCTGCACCTGCTCCCGCGCCCTCACCTGCGCCCGCGCCTGCACCCGCTCCGGGCCCCGCGCCGATGCCTTATGCAATGCCCGGACAGCCCATGCAGGGTCAGCCCGTTCAGGGTCAGCCGATGCCTTACATGATGGCTCCCGTACAGGATGTGAACATTTCGCCTGTGCAGTTCCAGCCGTTTACGCAGGTTCAGTCACCGCTCCTCACGACAGAGAACATCGACCTGCTGCTTGACGTACCGCTTGAGGTTACTGCAGAGCTCGGACGTACAAGTAAGTCGATCAAGGAGATCCTTGATTTCTCGCCCGGAACCATCATAGAGCTTAACCGTCTTGCCGGTGAGCCTGTTGACGTCCTTGTCAACGGCAAGTTCGTTGCGAGAGGCGAGGTAGTTGTTATCGAGGAAGCATTTGGTATAAGAGTTACGGAAGTCATTAAATAACATGATCTTATTACTGGCAGAAAACGTTAAACCCGACATCATAAGCACCAGCTCGAACAGCATTTGGAAGCTGCTCGGGCTGATACTCTTGTGTGCGGTCATCATCGTGGCCTGCTATTATACGACCAGGTTCATCGGCAGAAAGAGCCAGGGGATACAGGGCGGAGGATCCGGCAAGAACATCCGCGCTCTCGAAACCTTCCGTGTTACACAGAACAAGTACCTTCAGCTCATAAAGTGCGGAGACAAGTATCTGCTGATCAGCGTTACCAAGGACAACATCTCGCTTCTTTCGGAGATCGATGGGGAGAGTCTTTTGACAGAGTCCGCCTCGGGAAACCACAAGAGCTTTAAGGAGATCATTTCTTCTTTCTCGGGTAAAGGTAAGAACGAGAAGAAGAGCATCTCCGAATTCGCAGATATAAACGTTGAGGATAAAGAGACCGAGCCGGCAGACATGAGCGTTACGGCAAAAGATCCCGAGAACGCCGGCATGAGCGTTGAGGATAAAGAAACCGAGGCCGCAAGCATGAGAGTTACGGAAAAGGTTGCTGATGGCGCAGGTTCTGAAGTGACAGAAACTGCTTTAGGCGCTGAAGATCCTCGCGACGCGGAATAAAGAGCACACTAAACCCCAAAGTTTTTTGGGGTTTTTTCTGTATCCGGCCGATTACAGATCATAAGCATTTTCTTTCAAAAAAAGTTTGTATTGTCGGTGATAATTGGTATAATAAAAGTAGGTGTGGCATTATGCCTTAAGCCACTCATACGAAATCATTGAAAAGGTTGATATACATGAACTCGGATAAGCGACTTGGGAAATCATTTAAGGTATTTACTGTTTCTCTTATCCTCACTCTGGTGTGTCTGTTAACCTTTGTTTTGTGTACTCCGATTTTGGCTCAGGCCGATGAGGACGACCCTACGATCTCTACGCTCAGTAACGAAGGAACAGACGTCGATCCCGGATATCTCGAGGGTGATCTTGGCGGGCTTACATTCCGTTTTGACAATGACGGATCGGGCTCGCTTTCTTCGACGCTTCAGATACTCCTTCTTCTTACGGTAATTTCACTTGCGCCTTCCATACTCATCATGCTCACGTCCTTTACAAGGACCGTGATCGTTCTGCATTTTGTCAGGACGGCGCTCGGAACGCAGACAACTCCCCCCAACCAGGTGCTTGTGGGGATAGCTCTGTTTATCACCCTGTTTGTTATGTCACCTGTCTTCATCAAGATCAATAACGAAGCGATCGTTCCCATGCAGAACGGCGAGATCGGGATGGAGCAGGCTTTCGAGCGTGGACTCGAACCGATCAGGGAATTCATGTTTGACCAGATGGAAGGTAGCGAGAAGGACCTTGAGCTTTTCCTTGATATAGCCGGCATCGAGAATGTTGAAACGAGAGCCGATGTCCCCACAACGGCGCTGATCCCCGCGTTCATCCTTTCCGAACTTCGGATCGCGTTCGTCATGGGCTTCCTTATCTATATCCCGTTCCTCGTCATAGACATGGTAGTATCATCAACGCTTATGTCCATGGGTATGATGATGCTGCCGCCCACTACCATATCGATGCCGTTCAAGATCCTGCTGTTCATCGTCGCAGACGGCTGGGATCTTATAGTGGGACAGCTTGTGAGAACTTTTTACTAGTTTTTTGTATAACAGGTGACGAGCTCGACCGTTTTTTCAGAAAACAATATCGAAGCGTGTTTCTCGAAAAATGTGTGGCAGTTAGGAAACGTCACTATGGAATAGTATAGGAGTGGAAGATATGAGTGAAGATGTCCTTGTGACTTTGCTGCGCGAAACCCTTTATCTGATCATAAAGGTATCCGCCCCCATGTTGATAGTTTCCCTCGTGGTCGGTCTCATCATAAGTGTGCTTCAGACCGTCACATCGATCCAGGAACAGACGCTTTCGTTCGTTCCCAAGCTTTTGTCGATATTCCTCGTGATCATGTTCGCCGGGAACTGGATCATTACGAGCATTTCGGAGTACTTTGAGTACCTTTGCGAGAACTTCAGTATTTTTATCAGATAGAAAGCGGAGCTTCGGCCCGAAGGGTTCCCCCTGAAAGACCGGGTTTCTCCAAAAGAGAGGAGTAGGGATGGTCAGTATAGAACAGATCGAATATATCCTGGCTATCCTTGTGAGAATCTCGGGATTTATCTTTACGGCGCCGTTCTTTAACCTTAAGAATGTACCTTTCAGGGTCAAGGTCGGTTTTTCGGCGGCTCTGGCGCTCATACTGTTTAATGCACTTCCCTATAAGCCTCTCGTTTATGACGGGGTCACGGGACTGACGCTTTTGCTTGTTTCGGAGACTGTGGTCGGACTGATCCTCGGCTTCATGGCAAGTATCTGTTACCAGATACTTCAGTTTGCGGGACAGCTGCTTGATATGGAGATCGGATTCTCTATGGTAAACGAGATCGATCCTGTTACAAGCGCACAGGTTACAGTCAGCGGTAACTTTTACTCGTACGCCGTCATGCTCATGATGATGATCACATACATGCATCATTTCCTGCTTGACGCGCTGATCGACAGCTTTACGATATCACCTGTGGGGCAGGTGTTCATCAATCCGTCGATCTACTCTGTCGCAACGACATTTTTGGGTGATTATTTCGTACTCGCGTTCAGGATAGTCCTCCCTATATTCGGTTCGATGCTGCTTGTCAACACGGTGCTTGCGATACTTGCGAAGGTTGCTCCTCAGATGAGTATGTTCGTTATCGGTATCCAGCTCAAGGTCATCGTAGGACTTGTGGTCATGCTGGTCGTTATAGAGCTGATCCCGGGTATCAGTGAGATCATATTTGACAAAATGCTGGAGGTGATGAGGGATGCCGCTTCGTACATCAGCTCTTCCGGCTGATACTCAGTCTGATCGTACGGATGAAAGCCGGCTTGATCCTTTGCTGATTGCCCGACCCGATCGATCATCCTATACGCTGCTTAACCTTCGGCTGAAGCTTTCACTTCAGTTCTTTGCTGAAGAAGGGCCCGGAGGCGAGAAGACGGAAGAGGCGACCCCCAAGAAACTCGAGGATGCGAGAAAAGAGGGTCAGGTTGCAAAGAGCCAGGAGCTTACAACAGCAGTTGCGCTCATCATGCTCTTCGCCATCATAAAGGTGTTTGTTTCGTTCATAACCGACGGGTTCGCGGATTCGTTCAGGCTTATGTACGGATCCATAGAGACCTACTCAAAAGAAGTATTTAATTCGGCATATGCCACGGCATACATGCATGAAGCACTCACCGAAGTGCTCATCATCTGCCTGCCGATGTTCGCCTCCGCAGTCGTGGCGGCGATCGTTGTAAATGCGCTGCAGGTCAAGTGGAAACCGACTGCCAAACCGCTTATGCCCAAAGCGAGCAAGATCAGCCCCCTTAAGGGATTCAAGAGGATCTTTTCAAAGGACAAGCTGTTCGACCTCTTAAAGGCGGTCGTCAAGATACTGCTTGTCGGGTACATGACATATTCGACCCTCGTTGATGAGGCCGATACCATAAACATTCTGTACGATATTGAGCTTTTTACGGCAGTCATGCTGGTCGGAGATATCGTGCTCAACATGGGTATCAAGATCAGCCTTGTTTTCCTCATCATCGGTATCGTGGACTATATTTACCAGCGTCTCAAGTTCCTTCGTGAGATGAGGATGTCCAAGCAGGAGATCAAGGACGAGTTCAAGCAGACGGAAGGTGATCCCAAGATCAAGGGTCAGATCAGACAGAAGATGAGGGATGCATCGCGACGGCGTATGATGCAGAAGCTTCCCGAGGCCGATGTCGTCATCACAAACCCGACTCACCTTGCCTGCGCGATCAAGTATGACAAGGACATCGGTACCGCACCTATACTTATAGCCAAGGGTGCTGATTTCCTCGCACAGAGGATCAAAGAAGTGGCTCGTGAGAACTTTATACCGATAGTCGAGAACAAGCCGCTTGCAAGAATGCTTTATCACAACGTTGAGATAGACGAGGAGATCCCCGAGGAGCTCTACAAGATGACAGCCGAAGTGCTCGCTTACGTTTATGCGATGGAGGGTAGAGAGGCTTAGTGAAAATGCCTGCGAGGAAACGGTTTCGTTGAGGACAACGAAACCAAAGAGAGGGTAGAGAAGCATAATAAACACGAAAGGAGGAGATGAGGAGCCATGAAGTTCAGCATAAAGAACATCCAGAATTATGCCATCGGACTGTACATGCTCTCTATCATCATCTTCATCGTTGTTCCGCTTCCTGCGGTCGTGCTCGACGTCGGTGTGGCGTTTAACATAGCGCTCGCGATGATAATCCTCTTCAATGCGCTGTTTTCGACGGAAGTCCTCAATATGTCGAGCTTCCCGACGATCCTTCTGTTCACAACGATCTTCAGGATCTCGCTGAACGTTTCGTCAACAAGGCTTATCCTCATGAACGGCGACCCCGGACAGGTCATCAGACAGTTCGGCAGTTTCGTCGGAGGAGACAATATAATCGTTGGTGCGATAATCTTTATCGTCATTATTCTGGTACAGTTCATCGTCATCAACAAAGGTTCCGAGCGTGTATCCGAGGTAACGGCCCGCTTCACACTCGATGCAATGCCCGGTAAGCAGATGGCCATCGATGCCGATCTCAACACCGGCGCCATAACAGATAAAGAAGCAAAGGAAAGACGTGAGAAGATCCAGGAAGAATCGACATTCTTCGGTTCTATGGACGGTGCCACGAAGTACGTTAAAGGTGATGCCGTACTCGGACTCATCATCACGCTCATAAACTTTGTCGGCGGACTTGTGATGGGTATCACGGCCGGCAATATGGACGCTTCGCAGGCTCTTGAGACATACGGTATACTGACGATCGGTGACGGACTTGTAAGCTCGATGCCTTCACTTATGATCTCACTGGCAACCGGTGTGCTCGTTACCAAGGTGTCAAAAGAGGCCGACACCGGAAACCTCCTCATATCGCAGCTTTTCTCGATACCGAGGGTTCTGTATATCGTCGGCGCGGCCATGGTGTTCTTCGGACTGTTCACGCCTCTGCCTCTTTTGGTGTTCGTTCCCTTCGGAGCACTTTTCCTGCTCGCGGGACGTAACATTGACAAGAGACTCAAAAAGAGCGAAGTTACCGCCGAGGTTTCGGAAGAGGAGACTCAGGCTTCCGAGATCAGACGTCCCGAGAATGTTGTCAATCTGCTTCAGGTTGATCAGATCGAATTTGAGTTCGGTTACGGTATCATCCCTCTCGCGGACACCAATCAGGGCGGCGACCTGCTTGACAGAGTCGTGCTCATAAGGCGTCAGATTGCACTTGAACTCGGATGTGTCGTTCCCACGATACGACTTCGAGACAACATACAGCTTTCTCCGAATCAGTATGTGATCAAGATCAAAGGTGTCCCGGTTTCCGAGGGCGAGATCCTGTTCGATCACTACATGGCCATGAACCCGGGTTATGTTGAAGAGGAGATCACGGGTATCCCGACTGTCGAGCCTTCGTTCCATCTGCCGGCGCTCTGGATCACCGAGAGCCAGAGGGAGAGAGCGGAGTCCTACGGTTACACGGTTGTCGATCCACCGTCGATCATTGCCACTCACCTGACAGAGGTTATCAGGAGACATCTTGCGGAACTGCTTTCACGCCAGGATGTTCAAAACCTCATCAACAATATTCAGGAGCAGAACCAGACACTTATTTCGGAACTTGTTCCGAAGCTGCTCGGAGTCGGAGAGATACAGAAGGTACTTCAGAACCTGCTGCGCGAAGGTATTTCTATCAGAGACCTTGTTACGATCTTTGAAACGCTTGCCGATTACGCGCCGACCACAAGAGATACCGATATCCTCACCGAGTATGTGCGTCAGGCTTTAAAACGTGCGATCTCGAACAAATACTTCCCTGCTCATGAGAAGAACAGTGTGGTCACACTTGATCCCGAGGTCGAGCAGGAGATCATGGCAAGCGTCAAGACGACGGAGCAGGGTTCGTATATCAGCTACGACCCGGATAAATCGTCAAGACTCATGGAATCGCTCAAGGAAGAGGTCGAGAAGCTCGAGAACATGGGAAGAAACGCGATCGTTGTTACTTCGCCCATAGTGAGGATGTACTTTAAGAAGCTGACCATGGATTATTTCCCGGATCTGATAGTCATTTCGTACAATGAGATCGATTCGGGTGTCGAATTACAATCAGTAGGGATGGTGACAGTTAAGTGATAATCAAGAAATTTACGGGCAAGACCCAAAAAGAAGCCTTAATTGCCGCGCAGAGCGAGCTTGGCAACGACGCTGTTGTGGCGAATACCAGGGAGATCAGACCCAGAGGTATCGCCAGGATCTTTAAGAGACCCATTTATGAGGTTACCGTCACTCTTGACGAGACACCTCCCAAGCCCGAGCTCTCCCGTAAGGAGAGTATGATGGCTGCCCTTAAGAGCAACCCGAACGTCATTGTTGAAGGAGACGCTCCTGAGTCACCTTTTTATCCCGACCCCAAGGCTCTCGAGGTTAAGCTCAACAATCTTACCACCATGATCGAGCAGCAGATGGGTCATTCGCGCGCCGTATTGAACGGAGAGGATTCATCCGCTTCGACAGCAAAAGAGGAAAAGAAAGAGAAAGAAAAAGAAAAGGATGACAGCAACGTAGAGTGCCTTCGCCTTATCTACAACCAGCTGGCCGACAACGAAGTCGACGAGCAGTACATCAATCAGGTGATCGGAGAGGTAGAGCCTTCGCTTAAGAAGGATTCTTCGGTTGAGAATATCCTCTCGGCGGTTTACCAGAAGATCGTACTTAAACTCGGCAAGTCCGAAGTACTTGATGTAAAGCCCGGCCATGCCGATTATGTCTTCTTCATCGGACCTACCGGTGTCGGAAAGACGACCACCATAGCCAAGCTTGCTTCAAAGCTTAAGCTCGAGAAGAAACTCAATGTGGCGCTCCTTACCGCGGACACTTACAGGATAGCAGCGGTAGAGCAGCTTCATACATATGCCAATATACTTCAGGTACCTCTGAGGGTTGTCTACAACGAAACGGAGCTCAAGGATTCGCTTGAGGACCTCAAGAGCTTTGATATAGTGCTTGTCGATAC
Organism: Lachnospiraceae bacterium; assembly: GCA_016285135.1. Lineage (GTDB taxonomy): Bacteria > Bacillota > Clostridia > Lachnospirales > Lachnospiraceae > RUG11977. The sequence goes on along the minus strand of JAEEQC010000001.1, from coordinate 49,920 downwards.
AGCGGGACGTTCTCACAGGGATCCCGAGCAGACAGACGATCTGCGCAGACTCCTCGAAGCGGTTCCCGAAGAGAGACGTCAGGTTTACCTTGTACTGAGTGTGGCAACAAAGTACAACGACCTTATAAAGATCACAAAGACATATTCGGATATTTCCGACTACAGGCTTATTTTTACAAAGCTTGATGAGACATCATGCCTCGGAAATATCTTCAATATTAAGATGCTCACGGGAGTACCTCTTTCTTATGCGACATTCGGACAGAAGGTACCCAACGACATCAGCCGTCTCGATGCCCAGACGATAGCCAGGCATCTGCTGGGAGGTGAGGATTAATGGATCAGGCCGATCAGCTCAGAAAACTGGTTTCAAAGCACACCAAGGTCAGGAAAGTGTCACGTGTCATCACCGTGACCAGCGGCAAGGGAGGCGTCGGAAAATCGACATTGTCCGTTAATCTTGCCATCAGTCTTGCAAGACTCGGAAAACGTGTCATCATTCTTGATGCCGATTTCGGTCTTGCCAATATCGAGGTTATGCTCGGTATAAGACCGCAGTACAACCTTGCGGATCTTATGTTCAGGGGCAAGGACCTCAAGGACATCATAACACCCGGTCCCGAGAACATCGGGTTTATATCCGGAGGTTCCGGTATCCAGGAACTTTCGAGACTGACGAGGGATCAGGTTGTTTACCTCGTATCAAAGCTTTACGAGCTCGATGAGATGGCAGACGTCATCATAGTAGATACGGGAGCGGGTATTGCCGATACGGTACTCGAATTCCTCAGTGCGAGCAACGAAGTGCTCATAGTAGCAACGCTTGAGCCCACTTCGATCACCGATGCGTATGCTCTCCTTAAGACACTGAACCGTAAGAGCGACTTCTCAAAGGAAAGCACTGTCATCAGGATGGTTGCAAATCGTGTCAAGAACAGCGAAGAAGGAGAGGGCCTTTACCGCCAGCTCAGTCTCGTGGTTGACAAGTTCCTCGGTATAGGAATGGAATATCTCGGAGACATACCTCAGGATCCTAACAGCTCGAAGGCGATCATGGCGCAGGAACCGCTTATGATAAGCTACCCCACATCGCCGGCTTCGAAGTCGATCGTTAAGATCGCTTCAAAGATCGCTCAGGCCGAGCCCGAAGCAACTGCCGGCTCAGGTATCACGCAGCTCTTTAACAGATGGATGAAGAGCCTATACAAAAAGAACAAGAAATAATTAACCGGGCATATAATAAAGGACGACGTTATGACAGAAGCGCTTTATAAAACAGGTGATTATGTAGAGCTTAAGCTGTTGTCCGGACGCAAGGGTAAAGAGAGCGGAGAAACATCTGTGATCTCGGAGAGCATTATCACACGGACCGACGCCGAGAATCTGATCCGTATCGCAATGCCGACGCAGCGCGGACAGGCAAGCCCTCTTGAGGAGGGTGAAGTTTACGAACTCAGGTTTATAGCATCATCGGGAAGCTTTGCCTGCAGAGCGACGGTCGTCGATGATATGGACGCTGAGCTTGGTAACGGATTTGAGCTCAAGCTGGTATCGGAGCTTACCAAGGACAGTAAGCGGATGTTTTACAGACTGGACAAGGTTATACCGATCATGTACACCATAGGTGAAGATGAAGCTTCCGGACAGATGCTCGGAGGAACTTGCTTTAACCTCAGCGCCGGAGGTGTCAGGTTTTCCTCGGGAACAGACATTGAAAGAGGAAGAATTATCAGGATGAATCTGATGCTCGGCGGAGAAAAAGACGATCTGATCGTTTCGGGTCGTGTGATATACACGGATAATGTAGGTCACGAAGATGCAGTCTATGAGCACCGTGTGGAGTTTACCGACATATCCGCGGACACCAAGGAAAGAATTGTGAGATATTGTTTTGACGAAACATGCAAATAAATCTGATATTCGCAAACCGTTTATCGTTAAAAAGCAAATAAGGAGACAAAATGATTAAAAAAATACTAGCGATTGACGACTCTGCACTCATGAGAAGAGTACTATCTGATATAATAGCTTCCGATGAGAGATTTGTACTGGAAGACAGTGCGGTCAACGGTCTTGAAGCCTACGATATGATCGTCTCCGATCAGTCGAAATACGATCTCATAATTCTCGACATCAACATGCCGAGGATGAACGGTATCGAACTTCTTGAGAAGCTTGCGGCGAAAGGGATCAGGATCCCCACACTCGTTGTGAGCACCATCGCCAAAGAAGGTGCCGATGAGACTATCAGATGTCTTGAGCTTGGCGCGTTTGATTTCCTTACCAAACCCGGCAGCTTCATGGAGACGAAGAGCGAGAGATTCAGAGACAGACTCTTAAGCCTCATGGCAGCGGGACTTTCCCTTCCCGATTCGGCCGTGAAGGAACTTCCCTCGAGACGTTCTCACGAACATGAAGCTTCGAAGGAGACTCCGGAGTCAGCCACTCCCGTTACACCTTCCGCAGGTACTGCGAAGGTGCTGGGCGGACCGATGTCCTACACCAATATCAATGTCTTCAACAGGAAGCCTCATACGGCTGTTGCGAAGAATGCGAACAGACTTGTAGCCATTGCTTCTTCGACGGGCGGTCCGAAAGCACTTCAACAGGTTCTGCCGCTGTTACCTCCCAATCTTGCGGCTCCCGTTGTCCTTGTACAGCATATGCCTGAGAGCTTTACAGGCTCGCTTGCAACCAGGATGAACGAGATCTCCAAGATCAACGTTAAGGAAGCGGAGAACGGTGACATTCTGAAAAAAGGCTGGGTTTATATAGCCAAAGGAGGACGTCACTTAAGGATCGAGAAAAAAGGATCCGATTATGTGCTCGTTTTCGACAATTCACCCGCACGCAACGGCCTCAGGCCTTGTGCCGACATCATGTACGAATCGATCAAAGAGCTTGATTTTGACGAGATAACATGTGTTGTTCTCACAGGTATGGGCAGTGACGGTACCAGAGGTATCGGAGCTCTCTCTGAAGTTAAGAACACCTACGTTATCGCCCAGGATGAAGCAAGCAGTACGGTATACGGGATGCCCCGTATGATAAAAGAAGCCGGTATTTCTGACGAGATACTCCCGCTGGGGGAGATCGCGGAAGCGATAGTCAGAACAGTCGGTACATGTTAAATAAAAGAGGAGGTCTTTTATGGACGTTAGTCAGTATCTTGAAATCTTTATCGAAGAAACCAAGGAACACCTTCAAAGCCTCAATGAGCAGTTGCTTGTTCTTGAGAAAGAGCCCGATAACAAAGAAACCATCAACGAGATCTTCAGAGCTGCTCACTCTCTTAAAGGTATGGCCGGAACCATGGGTTACAAGAGAATGCAGAAGCTTACCCATGACATGGAAAACGTATTCCAGGAGATCCGCAACGAGAAGATGAAAGTTTCTTCTACTCTGGTTGACGGTCTTTTCAGAGGTCTCGATGCTCTTGAGGAGTACCTTGACAACATCGTAAATAATCAGGATGAAGGCACCAACGATAATCAGGATATTATCGACCTTTTCCAGAAAGAGCTCCAGGCCGGTCTCGCCGGTGGTTCCGATGCACCTGCTGCTCCCGCTGCTCCCGCTGCAGCACCCGCTGAGAAAGCCGCTCCCGCCGCTGCGGCTGCTGCTGTTGCAACCGAGGGTGACACAAAGGAACTTCTTGATTCCTTTACTCTTACGGAGCAGGAAAAGAACATGATCAACAAGGCTCGCGGACAGGGCCTTCAGGGATATATCGTAAGGATCAACATTCAGGATACATGTGTGCTTAAGGCTGCACGTGCTTTCCTTGTATTTAAGGCTATCGAGACAGTCGGTGAGACTATCAAGTCAATGCCCGACGCTCAGGCGATCGAAGATGAGAAGTTTGATTTCTCATTCTCAGTAGTTGTTACCAGCGCCAAGACCATGGATGAGATCCAGGCAGCCGTTATGAATGTTTCGGAAGTTAAGAGCGTTGATATCGCACTTATTGATGAAACCAAGTGTGAACGTAAGGAAGCTGCCGAGCAGACTGCAGAGAGCACAGCAGCCGCTACAGGCACTGCAACCGCTACTCAGACAAAGGCTCCCGCTGCAACAGCCAAGAAGCCCGTTGTTAACCGTTCGGTACGTGTTGATATTGACAAGCTCGATGACCTCATGAACCTCGTGAGCGAGCTTATCATCGCAAAGAACGGACTTGTTTCGATCTCGCCCGCAGACCTTGTTCGTGACGAGAAGAATTCGAGCTTCCGTGATCAGGTTGAATACCTTGAGCGTATCACTACCAACATCCATCAGTCGGTTATGAAGGTCAGGATGGTACCTATCGAGAGTGTTGTTAACAGATTCCCTCGTATGATCAGAGACCTTTCCAAGAAGCTTGACAAGAAGATGGAGCTCTTCATGAGCGGTGAAGAGACAGAGCTTGACCGTACCGTTATCGATGAGATCGGTGATCCTCTTCAGCACATCCTTCGTAATGCGGCGGATCATGGTCTTGAGACCAACGCAGAACGTATCAAAGCCGGAAAGCCCGAAGTCGGCTCGATCTTCCTGAGCGCATACCAGGAAGGTAACAACGTTGTTATCGAAGTTCGTGATGACGGTCACGGAATCGATGTTGAGAAGGTTAAGGCAAAGGCTCTTGAGAGAGGCACCATCACTCCCGATCAGGCAGAGACGATGTCCGACAAAGAGATCATCGATCTCTTGTTCAGACCCAGCTTCTCGACAGCCGAAAAGATCTCCGATATCTCCGGACGTGGTGTCGGTCTTGATGTTGTCAAGACCAAGATCGAAGCTCTCGGCGGCAGCGTAGAGTGCAGATCAGTCCTTGGAGAGGGAAGTACGTTCATCATCAGACTTCCTCTTACACTTGCCATCATCCAGTCGCTTATGGTTGTTCTCGGAAACGAGAAGTACGCTATCCCGCTCGGAAGCATCCAGACGATCGAGGATATCCCCACAACCGATATCAAGTACGTGGAAGGCAAGGAAGTTATCAACCTTCGTGGAACTGTTATTCCGCTTGTTCGTCTCGACAAGATCCTCGATGTTCCGAATGCAAAGCAGGATCAGGAAAGCCTTACTGTTGTCATTGTTGCAAAGGGCGACAAGCAGGCCGGTCTTATCGTGGACGATCTTATCGGACAGCTTGAGATCGTAATCAAGTCTATCGGCAAGTACATCAACAACAGCAAGATGATCAGTGGTGCAACCATCCTCGGTGACGGCGAGATCGCTCTCATTCTTGATGCCAACACTTTAGTTTAATTAAAGAGGAGGACAAAGACATGGCTGATAACAATATGGTTGCTTCGACGCTCGATACTACACAGTACATCGGCGTTATCATCGGTAATGAGCAATACGGTATAGACATCAAATACATCGACAACATCGTTAAGATGCAGAGGATCACGAGAGTTCCCAAGGCTCAGCCTTACTTCTACGGAGTTATCAATATCCGAGGTGAGATCATCCCGGTTATGAGTCTCAGAGTTAAGTTCGGACTTGAACCCGACGAGTTCTCCAAGAAGACGAGGATCCTGATCGTTAAGCCCGAGCAGCAGGCTCCGGTAGGATTCATCGTTGATGAGGTAAGAGAAGTTGTTAACCTTGCTGACGAAGACATTGACAGATCGAGCAACACCACCGATCAGGGATCGTTTATTTCAGGTGTCGGCAAGCACAGCAAGGGACTTATCTCCCTTATGAACATAGCAGCTGTTATCACTGAAAAAGAGGCAGCAGCTATCTGAGAATAGTTTATCAGGATTCCCTGCCGCTTTTGGGGATATAAAAGCGGCAGGAAATCGTGTTTTTTGTGAAACAGTATTTTGGGGCATTTCTGTCACACAAAAACGATATTTTTACAGAAGAGAGGCAGGTGTTTTGGCTTGACCGGAAGTCGACTTGAAGAATTCTCCGACATGGAATTCGACGTCCTGAAGGAGATATCAAACATCGGAGCAGGTAATGCGACTACCGCGATATCAACCATGATGAACCTCAAGGTTGATATGCAGGTTCCCGTGATCAAGTTCCTTGAATTTAAGGAGCTCGCAGAGGTTATCGGAGGAGCCGAGAACGTGGTTGTCGGTATTTTGCTTGCCCTTCAGAGTGATATTGACGGCATGATGATGTTCGTCATGGAGAAAAAAGCAGCAGAGAGTATTGTGGACGGGATCTTGCCCGGAGCGGGAGAAGGGGCCCCTGCCGGAGAGAGAGATTTTACCGAGATGGAGCTTTCGGTTCTTCAGGAACTCGGGAACATCATTGCCGGATCATATCTGTCGGCAATATCGTCACTTACAAACCTCTGTATTACATCGAGTGTCCCTTATCTTTCGGTTGATATGGCGGGTGCGATCCTTTCGGTTCCCGCGATCGAGTACGGTAAGGTCAGTGATAAGGCACTCCTTATCCAGTCCGAATTCGGAGACAAATCACTTACGGTTGACGGATACTTCATCCTGATCCCGACACTTGAAGCTTTTGAGAAGATATTCAAATCACTTGGTTTAACACTGTAAGAACAGACACAAGGACCGATTATGGGAAACATGATAAAAGTCGGAATGGCTGACATGAACACATGTGCCGGCGCTGATGCGATCACAACCCTGGGACTCGGGTCGTGTATCGGAGTAGTATTATATGATCCGGTCAAAAAGGTTTGCGGCATGGTTCACGTGATGTTACCTGACAGCTCAATAATCCGAAACAATGACAATCCGGCCAAATTTGCCGACACCGGGATCAAGAATTTGATCGACATGGTGTGTAAGATGGGAACAACAAAGCAGGCACTTGTTGCCAAGATGGCAGGCGGTGCCCAGATGTTCGCCTTCAATACCGACAACGACCTCTTAAAGGTCGGCCAGAGAAATGCGGAGGCCTGCCGGGCAGTATTAAAGGCCAATAACATCAAGCTTGTCGCAGAAGACTGTGGGGACAGATTCGGACGGACTATAGAGTTCTACCCTGCGACCAGCGAGCTGCATGTTAAGGCGATCGGAAAACCGCTCAGGATCATTTGATACAGGATAAGGAGAGAAGGGGTATAAAGTGAAAGATAAACCGATAGTTATTGTTATCACGTTGCTCGGGGGAGCGATAGCGGCTGTATCGTGTCTTATAAACGGTGCCAGCCTTACGATAACACTTGTGCTCGTGCTCGTATCATTGATCGCATTTCTCATCATTGGTATTGTCGCGAACAAAATATATGCTAGAATAAAAGATGAATTAGAAAGCAAAATGGCCCGTGAGAGGATCATCAGGGAACACGAGGAATTCGAGCGGGAGAAAAGGGAAAACGAGATGGCGATCAAGCGTGCCAACGGGGAAGAGCCTCCCGCGCGGGAAGACTACCCTCCGTCTCAGCCCGAGCCTGCGGCAGAGCAGGAACCGGAGCCTTTAGCCGGCGATCCCGAAGATTTATAAATTGTTTTTTATTTGAGGTGATAACAGATGGCTGTTGACAAGGAAAAGTTGTGGGGCGAGTACGTCAAAGACAGATCCCCTCAGCTGAGAGAAAAACTCATAATTGAATATGCGCCTCTTGTTAAACTCGTGGCCGGTAAGCTCGGCATGTATCTGGGTTACAATGTGGAATTTGATGACCTCGTTGGATACGGGGTTTTTGGGCTTATAGATGCCATCGATAAGTTCGATTACGGCAAAGGCGTTAAATTCGAAACATATGCGTCGCTCAGGATACGAGGAGCAGTCCTTGACCAGATCAGAAGGATGGACTGGATCCCGCGTACCGTCAGACAAAAGCAGAAGATGCTTGAGGCGGCGTATAAAAAGGTTGAAGACCGTACCGGACGACCCGCGACCGATGAAGAGATCGCAGAGGAGCTTCAGATCTCCGATGACGAGCTTTGCAATCTTTATAACGAGACAAAGGTTTCAAACATACTTTCACTCGACGAGTACATGGAACAGGGTGAGGTAAGAGTTGAGCCCAGGGCTGACAAGGATTACATGCAGCCCGAAAAGATGATGGAAAAGGAAGAGCTCAAAAGGCTTTTGCTTGAGGTCATCATGACACTCACCGATAAAGAGAAACAGGTCATCACGATGTACTACTACGAAGACCTTACTCTTAAGGAGATCAGCAGGGTACTTGAGGTCTCGGAGTCACGTGTTTCACAGCTTCATTCAAAGGCACTTGCCAAGATGAAGCAGAGACTGGGGCCCGAAATGGAGCTTTTCCTCGGATAAAGGATCGGGGGATCTTTCGGGGACAGTTTTTAGGGGGAGCTTTTGGTCACATAATGGTATTTAGAAAGAGGGGGAACACTATTTATGACAAACGGCTATTTTAAACTCGACAAAAGAAAAGACGGCGCTTACCTTATGGTATTCCCTCCGGAAGACATGGGTAATTCCGTTGACCCGGTTGAAGTGACCCGTTATCTCGACGGTTTTAACATCGATTACGAGAAGAATGTTGTTTATGATGTAGTGAAGAACTGTACAGAACCCAAAGAGGTCAGACTTACGACTCTTCAGCTCGGAAATATCGATGAGACCGTGTTCGTGTCCATAACTAACGAGGCCACGAGTGCAATCGCGCGCTTTTATCCTCCGTCGACGGGAGGAAGACTCCTCTCAAAGGATGATATCATCTACCAGCTCGGAAGACAGGGCGTTAAATTCGGTATCGATGAAGACGCGATCGGGCTGTTCCTTAAGGACCGTAAATACTGCACTTCTTATATACTTGCCGACGCCGAGATGCCCGAAGAAGGCAGCGACGCCGTCATCACCTATCATTTCAATACCGATCTTTCCAGAAAGCCCAAGATGAACGAAGACGGTTCGGTTGATTTCCATCAGCTCGATAATGTTTGTCTTGTAGAGAAGGATCAGTGTCTTGCTACGCTCACACCGGCCGTTCACGGCAAGCCCGGAACCGATGTCATGGGCAGACCGATCAATCCGAGGAAAGTTCAGGTCAAGTTCCTTCGTCAGAGCAAGAACACTCATCTTTCACCCGACGGCCTCAACATATACTGTAACTGCAACGGCCATGCTTCACTTGTGGACGGTCAGATTTTCGTGCTTGACACATACACCGTTCCCGCGAACGTTGACGCATCGACGGGTGACATCACATATAACGGCAACGTTGAGATCACCGGTAATGTCAATACCGGCTATAAGGTTATCGCAAACGGTGACATAATCGTCAACGGCATTGTTGAGGGTGCAACGCTTATAGCGGACGGCCAGATCGTCCTCAAGCGCGGTATCCAGGGCATGAGCAGAGGTGTTCTTCAGGCAGGAACAAACATCGTATCAAGATTTATCGAGAGCGCTGAGGTTACCGCAGGCGGATTCATCCAGACCGAGTCCATAATGCACAGCAAGGTATCGGCAGGCGGTGAGATCCTTGTCCGCGGAAAGAAAGGCTTCATTACCGGCGGATCGATCAGATCGGGCAAGTACATCGAAGCAAAGACAGCCGGATCCATCATGGGTACGAACACCAACATCGAGGTCGGAGTCAACATCAACCTCACCGAGGAAGTAAAGAGACTCGAGGAAGAGAAGAAATCAATAGACGAACAGATCGACAAGGCCTCAAAGATCATCTTCTTTATATCAAAGAAGATCAAGGACAGAGAGACTCTTACACCCGACAAGCTTGCCCAGTTCCAGACTTTGTCGGCGAACAAGAAAGAGCTTGAGAACAAGCTGATACAGATCTCCGACAGGATCGCCAAGATCTACGAAGAACTCGATAACTCGGTCGGCGGATATATCCTGATCGACGACGTTATTTACCCGGGATGCAAGGTTACGGTTTCAAACGTTTCGACCTTCATCCGTTCGGAGACAAAACATTGCAGGCTTGTAAGAGACGGTGCGGATGTCAGAGTCAAGGGGTACTGACAGGGGTGAGGCGATTATCCGGAAGGGGGGACTTCTATGATATCACCGATTGAGATGTATTCAATGATCCCGAAGTCCGATGTGGCTGCCATGCAGCGACAGGGTGAGCTCACGAAGGACGCGAGCCAGCATGTGAACGGGATGCAGCAGTTCGACCACGAAACGATGTCGAACAGTCAAAAGACGGTTAAGATGAACGAGACCGACAGCCCCGAGTACCGCTACGACGGGACAGAAGGTAACGGACAGGGGTACGAGCCGTCAGGTGAAAAAAAGAAAAAGGAAGAAGAGCATAACAAGAAGGAAAAGGAAGGATATGTCCGCTCTGACGGGATTGACATCCGGATCTGACAGGGAATCGATATGACTGCATTAGAGATCATACTTTTAATACTCGGAATTGCGTTTATCGTTATCAGCTGCTTTATCATCGACAGAGGCTCATCGGCCGGGGAGGATTCAGGGCTTGCTCCCGAAGACTCCGATAAGCTCAAAGAGATGGGCGAGAACATCAAGCAGAACATTAACGGTGAAGCCGGCAGGATCATTGCCGATGCGCAGGATAAGCTCGAGTCGCTTTCAAATGACAAGATAATTGCGGTAGGGGAGTATTCGGACCAGGTGATCGAGAAGATAGAAGCCGATCACAAGGAAGCGGTATTCCTCTATCAGATGTTATGCGAAAAAGAAGAAGAGCTCAAAGAAATGACGAACCGTATGAGCACTCTTAAGACTGAATGCGAAAGAGTTCTCATGGAAGAAAAGGAAGACGCCGAACGTAAGGAAAGCTACGAAGCCGAGATGGAGAAGCTTCGTGCCGAACTTGAGGCCGAAAAGGAGAGAGCACGCGAAGAGCTTGAAAACGAGATGGCGCAGGCGCGTGAAGCCCTTGAAAAGGAGCGTGAGCTTCTGAAAGTTCAGGCCGTGACCGTTGTTTCGGAACCCGTTTCAGATGTCATCCCCGAAAATGAGGAGCCGGAGCCGGATCCCATAGAAGACACCGACACGCAGAAAGAAGAAAAGAAAACGGTCGCTAAATCAGCCAAGTCTTCCGGACCGGCAAAGACTGCCAGATCGTCAGCGAAAGCATCGACCGGGACTGCGAATAAGACAACGGCAGGGAAAGCTTCCGCTTCCGTCAGCTCCGCAAAAACGGTCAGAAAAACAGATACCGCACGTAAGAGCGGATGGGAGTCGGTTAAGGCTACCGATACAAGAGACACAAGGATGCTCTCTCGTAACGATGAGATCATTGCTCTCTACAAACAGAACAAATCCGTCATGGAGATATCCAGGCTGCTTCAGATGGGACAGGGTGAGGTCAAGCTGATCATTGACCTGTACTGCAGATAAAAGACTGTTTGAAACGGCAGACCACACACGATACGAAATGCGGGGATAAAGATGAAACTTAAGTATTACATGAGAGGTGTCGGGATCGGCATCATATTCACGGTTTTTGTGTTCTCCGTGATCATCATCCCGAACCTCGAATTTGAAGAGATTACGCAGCTGCAGGAAAACGTGAACAAGCAGCTGGGGGAGAGCAAGGTTTCTGTTCTGCTCGGTTCAGGTGAGAAAACATCCGCAGCTTCCGATACCGATACTGCCCGGACAGACAAGGACACTTCTTCAACAGACCGGGAGCAGGTTACGGAGCCTGAGCAGGAACAGATGACGACACCGGAGCCTGAGCAAGATCAGGTAACGACTCAGAAGCCTGATCAGGAACCCGCAGATGATCCTGCGGCAACCCCGGAGCCTACGGCGACACCCACACCTGAGCCGACACCTACGCCGGCACCTACAGCGACACCTACTCCGGCACCCACATCGACGCCCACACCGGCGCCCACGGCGACACCGACGCCTAAACCCACGGCGACACCTACGCCGAAGCCCACGGCGACACCTACGCCGAAGCCCACGGCGACACCTACGCCGAAGCCCACGGCGACACCTACGCCTAAGCCCACGGCGACACCGACACCAAAGCCTACCGCGACACCGACTCCGAAGAGTACGGACAGTCAGGGAGGCGGGAAGGTCAGCGTTTCGGATAACGGGGACGGAACAGTCTCCGTTACCATCAGGAGCGGCTGCACATCCGAGATCTTAAGCGATGCGCTTCAGAAAGCGGGTGTTACGGGTTCGGCAGCGGATCTTAACAAGTACATTGTTAGGAATGGCTACGCATCCCGCATTCAGACCGGAACATTCAAGATCAAAAAGGGGTCCGATCATAAAGATATTGCCGTTGCGGTTTCTTCGAAAAAGAAATAAAAATGACACATATTCGTGAAAGAGATGTAACACCGATGGTGTATGATAGGGAAGACATGTAACACCAAAGGTGTAACATAAAGATTACTTTCAGGAGGAATTTACATGAGAAGATCTTTGAAAAAAGCAGTTGCTTTCCTCACTTTCCTTGCAATGGCATTTCAGATCTTTGTTGTGAGCGACGCTACACCTGCGAGCGCTGCTGCAACATCTTTTGAAGTGGATGAGTGGGGCTATGTCAACACCATCATCAACCCTACTCCTTCGGTTACGATACCCGGCGACCTTGATGCTGAGAGTGTTTCACTCAGCCTTCTTGATACCGGCGTTGAATCCCTTACGATCGAGAACGGTTACACATCCGTTTCCATCTATGACGGAGACAAGCTCGAAGAGCTTGTTCTTCCCAAGAGTGTAGACTCGGTTTACATCTCATTTGCACCCAACCTTAAGAAGATCACTTTCGGCAATTCATTGTCATATCTGTACATTTACTCTTGCGGTTCACTTGAAGAGCTTGATGTTCCCGCATCGGTAACAAGCCTCAGTGTTGAGTTCTGTGAGAACCTCAAGACAATGAAGCTTGACAAGGGCCTTCAGGACTACTCGCAGTGGGGTTGCCCCAAGCTTAAGGTGACCATACCTTCGACAGTTTCATATATCTACTGTGATGATTATTCCAACATGACCATCAGTGCTGACAACCCTTACTATGAGCTTTACGAGGGCAGCCTTTACAGAGATGAGACTCTCACGGTTGCCGCAAACAAGCCTGTACTCAATGTCAAGCCCGGAACTAAGGCTATCGGCGGATGGGCTCTTTGCAATGCATATGCGGTAACGACCATCAATCTCCCCGACAGTGTCGAGGTGCTTGAGTGGGGTGCATTCTCCGGTGCAACTAAGGTTAAGAAGCTGAAGCTTTCGAAGAACCTTGTCTGCATTTATTCTTATGCATTTGACGGTATCGCAGCCGACACTATCGAGATCCCTTCGACCGTTTCATACCTTGACTGGGATGCATTCGGAGGCTACAACGGCTCCATCAGCCTTCAGGGCGGTTACAACAGCGAGATCACGTCGTATAAGGGCGGTATCTACTCGAACGACATGACTCTGTGCTATTACTATCCGAAGAACAAAGAGACCCTTAATTTACCTAAGGGTGTTATCTCGCTTGCTTCTTCTTCGCTTAACGGTTGTATCTTTAAGGAACTTGATATCCCCGAGGGTATCGGAGAGATCAATCTTGACCTTTCGGAATGTAAGAAGCTCAAGAGTATCAATTTCCCTGCAAGTGCATGGTGGATCGATACATATTCTCTTGCGTACCGTACGCCCAGATCTCTTACCAAGTACACCGTTGCGGCAGATAATCCTTACTATTCATCTTCGGGAGGATGTCTCTACAGCAAGGACAAGGAGATCCTTCACGCAGTACCTTATGCAAAGAAGGATGTCAAGGTTGTCAGAGGCTGCGTGACCATTTCGTATTACGCACTTGTCAATGATGGTTACTATGACTACAAGAATGACGTCTATGTACCCAGAGACATCAACCTCGAATTACCCGCTACACTTTCAAGCTGCGACAACTTCAATGCCGTTAAGACAGTGAAGGTTCCTTGCGGTACGACCGCAGCGGGTCTTGTGGTCAACTACAACTCCTGGGCGTGGGCTCCCGTATCATATGAATTTACGAACACGAGCAAAGAGATCCTATCCATGATCGAAGTCGGTGACGACATGCAGATCAAGAAGGGCAATAAGGCATCGGTTTATTACACGTACCCGACCGGACTTACGATGGTAAGCAAGCTTACTGCGGCATACGACGGAACCAATACGGTCTGCAAGGTTTCTTACTCGTCGAAGAACAAGTCGATAGCCAAGGTCAACAGTAAGACCGGAGAGATTACCGCACTTAAGAAAGGTAAGACTACCATCACGGCCAAGTTTGAAATGCCCGACGGCAAGACTAGGAAGGTCAAAGTAAAAGTAACAGTTAAATAACAGGTAAAAGTGATGAAGCATAAGAATACCAGGAAATCCACAAACACGGCAGGCAAAGGAACACCCCTTTACGAGAAGATCTTTGTCGCGCTGTCCATGGCATTCTTTACGGCATTCCCGTTTCTAGCAAGGCTCGTCGTTATGAGAGTCTCGGAGTCTGAGAAAACGTTTTTCTCGACTCAGAACGGACTTATATCCGATGTAGCATTGTATTCGAAAGAGATCGCGATCGCCGCTTTTGCGGCGATTGCGGTGCTCTTTTTTATTGGAGAACGCATATTTACGGACAAACCCGAGCCGCTCAACCGGGACTACCTGAAGAAACTTAAGGTCCCGCTTGCGCTCGTGGGTGTGATGACACTTTTTGCCGCGCTCTCTTTTGCTTTTTCCGCGGAAAAGGAAGTGGCATGGCGTGGAGTGTTCACGGAGTACGAAGGCTTCCTCGCTTTGCTCTCTTATGTAATTGTTTTCATGTTCGGTCTCTATTATCTCCGCAAGGGAGACTGCGTGGAATTCTTCAAGCATTTTGCGGTGGTTGTTTCGATCATCGCCGGCATTCTGTGTTGTATAGAGCTTTTTTACAAGCCCATACTCGAATTCAGATTCATTCAGCACCTTATTTCTTCCGAAAAGTACACCGCCCTGGCGGAGAGTATCGAGAGCAGGTACTTTACGGGACAGTCGGCGCTTCTTTTTAACAATCCCGGTTTCCTCGGCGGATTTGCGGCGCTTATGCTACCGATCGATATCGCGCTTGCCGCGGAGGCCAAGATAAAGGTTTACAGAGCAGCAAGGATAGCTGCGTCTGCACTTATATGCGTTGCGCTTTACGGGTCTGATTCGAAAGCGGCGTGGGTGAGTCTTTTGGTGACTGTTCCTTTGATGAGCTTCTTTATCATAAGGAATTCGCATGACAGAAAGAAAGTGAGCGTTATCATCGGTATAACTGTGGCGGCGGCGCTTGCAGTTTTCACAGTAACGAGGTTAGGTGTGAGAGCCGTGCTTTCGTCGTCAGGTGAAATGATTGGTACTTCGACAGCAGCCTCATCAGATGAACATAAGCTCTTTAAGCTTGACAAGGCTGAGCTTAAGGACGGAGTACTTTATTTTACTTCCGGGGAGGACACTCTTGTCTGCAGCGTGGACGGAGATCTCTTTTATGAGTATGATACATCGCTCGTAGACGAGACGGAATATGTCGATTGTATCGTCCTTAAAGACGGAGAGGGCAGAACTCTCGGTCGACAGCCCTCAAGATTTGACAACGACAGGGTTGAGCTTCACCTGACGGGTGTAGCTCCCGCAGACCCGAGATTTGATATGATAACCGTGGCGACCGAAGGACAGATGGTATACTTCTGCTTCGGCTATGAAGGACCGGCGCAGTTCGCCATGTTTGAGGAGGGCTTCAAGTCTTTCGCGCAGGAGGATATCCTTGAGGACACTATCCCTCAGCCTGCGGTGACAGGATTTGAGAGCCTTTATGGCTTCGGAACGGGACGCGGGTATATCTGGGTTCAGTCGCTTCCCGTCATGAAGGATTCGCTCCTTCTCGGAAAGGGCTGCGGAAACTTTGCGTTTAACTTCAGACAGAACGAGCTCGTGGGACTTCTCAACACACACGGCTCGATGAAATACGTTATCGACAGACCGCACAACTGGTATCTTCAGGTATTTGTTTCGAACGGTCTGCCGTTCCTGATCTGTATGCTAGTGCTTTTCGCGATCATAGTGATAAAGGGTATCAGACTTGCGATCAGGAAGGAGATCGGCGCGTTTGAACTGGGACTCTTGGCGGGAGTTCTGACGTTTATGATCACCGGCCTCATCAACGACAGCTGTGTGACAGTCAACCCTCTGTTCTGGCTTGTACTCGGGCTTACGACCCGCAGGATACTCCTCACAGGTACGGGTTCGACTAACCCCGCACCCTGACGACAGGACAGAAGATTACATGTAGTGTTTTGTGATGATACGGAAAGGAGCAGCCATGAGAAAAACTTTAGTTTCGATTATTACTTTACTACTGCTGTTTTGTGTAGTGATCCTTTCAGCAGGTGAAGTGAAGGTACAGGCCGCTACATCATATGACGTGGTGAGTGAACTTTTTGACAAATATTATCACGGTGATTCTTTTGACAGTCCCAAACTATGTATCGATGAGACAGGGTATGGAGAATTCAACCTTAAACCGGATCTGCCCGAGGGATACATATATGTTGATGAGATCGGTCCTTCGCAGAGCGGCGTGGTTCAGATCAAATTCACCTCTACTCTTGATTCAAAAGACTCATATCTGAGCATTGATGATAATGTGCTCAGATGTAACTATAGCGGTAATATTGAGGAGATACTCGAGGATTCGGCAGAGGTCAGTATCACTGTTCAGACTGATGCTCGGTTTTCTCTGTCGTACGGAGGATTGGATTTTGAGATCGCGCGTGCCAAAGCTCAGATAAACGGAGAAACAAGAGTAAGGGAAGGAGAAGTAATCAGTTTTTCTCTTGAACTTCAGGGGTACAGCACTGATGACATCTCTTGGGTCAGCAGCGATAATTCTGTTTTGCGCCTCTTGGATGACAGTGATAAGCTTAGTCCCGTGTTTAAAGGATTGGCGCCCGGAAAGTCTTCCGTTTCGGCATTGATAGTGGGCAAAAGAGGAATGGTTTCGGCAGAAAGACCTGTGATCGTGACGGAAAGAGAACTAGGCTTCCTGAACATTCCTAAGGCTACTTTGTATACAGGTGAATCTGTTGTGCTTGAAATTAGCAACCTTCCCGAAGGAGCGACCGTTACATATTCGTCTTCGGCCAAATCAAAGGTTAAGGCAGATAAAAAATCGGGCAGGATAACCGCACTCAAGAAAGGCTCGGCAACTGTAACGGCCAAGATCAAAGTGCCTGCTTCAGATGAAGGAAAAGCATATAGCTATACTCTTAAGAGTAAGATAAAAGTTAAAGACGGAAAGGCTGTTTCCATAACAAGTCTCAAACAGCTTCAAAGTGTTCTCACAGACAAAAAGGGCGGAAAGTATAAGCTCGGAGCAGATATTGAAGGGCTGAGCAACATAACCGTTACAAAGGGAACCTATAGGCTTGATCTTAACGGACACATTATTTCTGGCGAGAATACCAAGAACTCTCTTATCATGGTCTCGGGAGGCGATCTGACGCTGACCGATTCAAAAGGTGGGGGCAAGATTGTAAACCATAAAGATCAGGATGCTGTCGGCTGTGAAAAGGGAAAGCTTTCTGTCTACGGTGGAGAATACATCGGACTCGCTTTCTCTGTCTTTATGGAAGGAAGCGGAACACTAAACTTTTATGGTGGCAAACTCACGGGTGTTTGCATGGCATTGTGTGTGCATTCCGGTAATGTAAATCTTTACGGCGGAGAATTCACCCAGACCTCGGCCGATTTTTGGGGAACGATTCCGATCAACGTGCTGGAAGTAAGATCTTATGATGACAAAAATCCGGTTAATATGACTGTTTACGGCGGATCATATACTGCTACTCTTGGCAGCGCTGTGGATATTAACGGACCTGAAGCAAACGTCGTGATCAACGGTGGATTCTTTGAGTCCGGAATATGCGATGCCTTTGATCAGTGGGGCGGGAACACCGTGATCAACGGCGGAGAATTCTATTATTCCCGTGCCAAAAAGGAGGATCGAGGATGTGTACTCGCTATAGGAAACATGCGAGATGCTTGTTCTGTAACGATCAATGACGGAATCTTCAGAAATAGACAGGATCATATCTTCTTTATACAGAATACCCCCGACATCTTTATCAACGGTGGACGATTTATCATTGAGAACGGTGCGGACAACGAGTACTACAAGGAACCCTATATAGACATAGTTGAGACGTTTGACGGAACTCTTTACATTGAACCCGGTCTTATTGATGATGACAGGATTCATGATGATACACCGAAGGGCAAAGGTCTGATCGCTACCGAATTTACAAGAAATAAAAAGAAATATAAAGAGGGTATGAAGATCGAAGATCCGGACGACCTTTATTCCGCGATGATGGATGCGACAGAAAATCTGAGCCCCGACTTTAAGATCACATGCAGCTACGATCTTTACAAAGTGCTCCTTCATTATTCAAACCATTGGAACAGTGGCATGAAAAACCTTAATTTCACATGGGAAGAAACAAAGGAAAACAACTCTAAGCTTTATGATGTTACTATGACCATAACATATCAGTTCGAATACGAGATTGAGATGGCAAGTTACAGCGCCGAGGCAGAAAAGAGGGCATCAAAGGAAGCCAAAGCATACAGCAAGAAGATCGACAAGATAGTAAGCAGTGCGATAAAGAAGGGAATGAGTGACAGGGAAAAAGCAATCGCTCTGCATGACTACATGGTAAAGAACTACTCATATGACCATGATTTTGCAGCCGACAGTTACCGTATTTGGGGGCTGCTTGATAATAACAAGGGCGTATGTCAAGCCTACGCAAATCTTTACAGGATCCTATGTAACAGAGCAGGACTGGATTGTTACTGCGTAACGGGTATCGGAGGTGATCCCGGTAAGACGGATCTGCACATGTGGAATTGCGTTGAGATAGATGACAAATGGCTTTATATCGACGTCACCTTTGATGATTCTTCGGGTACGAAAAACTGGCTCCTTAAGGATGAAGAAGAGTTCTTCAAATATGGAAAGCATGCGTTTTTAGTATAAACGTTGCCGGATACCGCAAAATAAAAGATTTTACTTGCATTGGACCGTGTGCTGTGCTATAGTATCTAAGGCTGTGCGCAGTGCACGGTACTTTTAACCATTCACGTATCGTCAGGAACGACCCGGTGCGGGACATCAGTCCCGTCAGTCCGACCGAAGACCGATACGGAAGACAAACCAAACGGAGGACACAAAAATGAGTGTTATTTCAATGAAGCAGCTTCTTGAAGCCGGTGTTCATTTCGGACATCAGACAAGACGCTGGAACCCCAAGATGGCTCCTTACATCTACACAGAGCGTAACGGCATCTACATCATCGACCTTCAGAAGTCTGTAGGCAAGGTAGACGAAGCTTACTACGCAGTTAAGGATATCGTTGCTAACGGCGGCAAGATCCTCTTCGTAGGAACAAAGAAGCAGGCACAGGATGCCATCAAGTCAGAAGCAGAGCGTTGCGGTATGTACTACGTTAACGAGAGATGGCTCGGCGGTATGCTCACCAACTACAAGACCATCAAGGCTCGTGTAGGCAGACTTAAGCAGATCGAGAAGATGTCTGAGGACGGAACTTTCGATGTACTTCCCAAGAAGGAAGTTATCAAGCTTAAGAAGGAATGGGACAAGCTTGAGAAGAACCTTTCCGGTATCAAGGATATGGCAGGCATCCCTGACGCAATCTTTGTAGTAGATCCCAAGAAGGAAAGAATCTGTGTCCTTGAGGCACATGCACTTGGTATTCCGCTTATCGGTATCGCTGATACAAACTGCGATCCCGAGGAGCTTGACTTTGTTATCCCCGGCAATGACGACGCAATCCGTGCCGTTAAGCTTATCGTTTCCAAGATGGCTGATGCAGTTATCGAGGCAAACCAGGGCGTTGACGCAGGCACACCCGAGAGCGGCGACGCAGAGGCTGAGGCTGAAGCAGAGGCGTAATCCGTTACATTGCGATTATAAAAGAGGAGGATAACTATTATGGCAGCAATTACTGCAGCAATGGTAAAAGAATTAAGAGAAATGACCGGTTCGGGTATGATGGACTGCAAGAAGGCCCTTACAGAGACCGACGGTAATTTCGATGAGGCTATTGAGTACTTACGTAAGCGTGGTCTTGCTCAGGCTGAGAAGAAGGCAAGCCGTATCGCAGCTGAGGGTGTTTGCGACATCTACATCTCCGCAGACAACAAGACAGGCGCTATCGTAGAGGTTAACTCTGAGACAGACTTCGTTGCTAAGAACGAGAAGTTCAGGGGCTACGTTGAGCAGGTTGCAGAGGCAGCTTCCGAGACAGACGCAGCAAGCATCGAAGATTTCCTTGCAAAGCCTTGGAAGTTTGATACAACCAAGACTGTTGACGAGGCTCGTGCAGCTCAGGTTGCAGTTATCGGCGAGAACCTTAAGGTTCGTCGTTTCGTTAAGTTCAACACAAACGGATTCCTTGTTAAGTACATCCACATGAACGGCAAGATCGGTATCCTTCTTGATGTTGACGCTCCCATGAGCGATGCTACAGTTGAGTGCGCAAAGAACATCGCTATGCAGATCGCAGCTATGAATCCTACTTACGTTAAGAAGGATGACATTTCCGCTGACACGATCGCAAAGGAGAGAGAGATCGTAGTTGACAGCTCTCTTGCAGATCCCGCTTCACTTCCCAAGCCTCTTATGATGGCTGTTATTCAGGAAGCTATTGATTCCAACAAGTGGAACGCAGAGGACAAGGCTGCATACGAAGAGCAGAAGAACAACAAGTTCTGGTATAACTTCATCTCTGATGAGGGAATGCAGGTTCTCAGAGACATCGCAGCTACACACAAGGCTGAGTATCTTGAGAACAAGATCTTTGCAGGCCTCGTAGAGGGACGTTTCTCCAAGCGTCTTAAGGAGATCTGCCTTGTTGATCAGGAGTATGTAAAGGCTGAGGACAAGGAAAACGTTGGCCAGTACATCGCTAAGGTTTCCAAGGACAACGGATGCTCATTCGCTATCAACAAGTTCGTTCGTTTCGAGACAGGCGAAGGCCTTGAGAAGAGAAACGAGAACTTCGCTGAGGAAGTTGCAAAGCAGATGGGACAGTAATACGTTTCACCCGGTGTCTGTATGAGCAGATAGCGAGAGTTATTTCGAATACTAAGTTCATTTAACAAATTAGGCACATGCCCGCTTGGGTATGTGCCTCTTTCAGCCTTTGGGGTTGATCTAAATCTGCTGATAACTATGTCTTTGTTCACTTCTACCAAATCGTACCCTTGTTTTTTGTGCATTATTCCAAGTATCTTTTCATGCAATGACGTGTTATCCTATGTGACATAAGAAACCGGGCACCTTTCAAGGATGCCCGGCAAAAGTTCAGGTACTTAAACAGACGTGCCGGGGAGGACGGTATTGTTCCTCCGGGCTTCGTAAATGCTCATCAGTTCAGTTAAGATCCTTAAAATGGAATTCCCTGGCGCCGCTTGCGTAATCCCCAACGATATGACCGTCACCGTAGAGCTTGTATTTGTATGTCATAAGTCCTTCAAGACCGACAGGTCCGCGTGCATGGAGCTTGCTCGTGCTGATTCCCACCTCTGCGCCGAAACCGTAGCGGAATCCGTCTGAGAAACGTGTAGAGCAGTTGCTCATAACATCTGCCGAGTCGACCATCTCCATGAAGTGCTCGATCGTTGCTTTGTTGGTCGAAATGATCGAGTCAGTGTGATGAGATCCGAATTCGTTTATATGAGCGATGGCTTCGTCAACATCATCGACAAGCTTGCATGAGCACTCGTAGTCGAGGTACTCTTTGTGGTATGCCGTGTCCTCCATGAGCTCACATTCGCAGGCTTCGGGAGCGAGGGCTTTAAGAGTGTCGGCAAATTCTTTGTTGCCGTGGAGCTTTACACCGGCATCTTTCATCATCGCGGCAAAGCGGGGGATGAAGCTTTCTGCGATCTTACTGTTTATGAGGAATGTTTCGCATGCGTTACATACGGAGGTGTACTGGGTCTTTGCATCGAGAGCGATCTTAAGAGCTGTTTCGATGTCTGCATCCTTGTCCACATAAACGTGGCAGACGCCGTCCGCATGACCCATCACGGGGATGAGGGTATGAGACATGATGTACTGAACAAAGGTGTTCGATCCGCGGGGAATGATCAGGTCGATAAGTCCTGTACACTCAAGCATCTCGTTTACCTGGCTGCGTTCCTCAATCTGCAAAAGCGAGCCGTCGGGGAGTCCTGCTTTTTTGACAGCCTCGTTTATGATGTCGAAGAGTGCCTTGTTGGTACGAGCGGTCTCGCTGCCACCTTTGAGTACGACACAGTTACCGCTCTTGATGCAGAGAGTTGAGATCTGAACAAGAGCATCGGGACGTGCTTCAAAGATCATGCCGATCACACCGATCGGGCAGCTGATCCTGTAAAGGTTGAGACCCTCGTCAAGCTGACGCGCGAGAAGAGTCTTGCCAATGGGATCGGGGAGGTTGATCAGCTGGTCGATACCGTCCACTACGCCTTCAAGCTTCTTTTCATCGAAACGAAGTCTCTTGATAACGGACTTTCCGAGGTTCTGACCCTCGGCATCCCTGACATCGAGCTCGTTGGCTTCGAAGGCTCTCTCTTTACCTGCGATAAGAGCTTCTTTTACGGCAAGGAGAGCGTTGTTCCTCTGCTCTGCAGATGTAGCCGCAAGCTTGTGACTGGCTGTTTTTGCGATCTTAACTTTGTCTTTTAATCCCATGGTATTACTCCTGATCGTATAATTTCGTTTTGATATTTGATTATGATAGCACAGTTTTATAAAACAGTAAATCTGAATATTCAGCACTCTGTTGTTACAGACGAAACGGACAGAAGGGAGAAAACAGGTTGAAAGAAACTATAAAAGCCAAAAGAAGGAGCCTGCTGCATGTGGCAAGAAGGGTACTCGTTGTAGCGGGGTTTGCCGCAGCCGGGATCTGTTATCTCTCCGGAGGCGAGCCTGAGGACGTTTATCCCGCGAAAAGCACAGGCCGTATGTCAGAAAGCGGGCCGGAAGGGACGGGAAACGCCGGTCTGAAGTTTGAAGATGTGCGTGAAGGGACAGAAAACGCCGGTGCTGTGTCGGAGAGTGTACCCGAAAGTTTGGATACTTACGGATCTGAAAGACCGAATGATGTCGGAACCGGACAGGAAAAAGAAGAGGCTTTGACAACAGAAAACATAAAGATTAATATAAATACAGCGGGCGAGGAGGAACTCACTGCACTTAATGGTATCGGTCCGGCGAAAGCTAAGAAGATTATCGAGTTTCGGAATAAGAACGGTGGCTTTAAGAGTATTGAGGAATTGATGCTTGTCCCGGGGATAAAAGAAGGGACATTTTCAAAGATCAAGGAAGATATATCGGTTTAACCGGAAATGAGGAAGTATGGATGCAAGGATTTTGGTTGTTGATGACGAGAAACTGATCGTTAAGGGTATCAGGTACAGTCTCGAGCAGGAGGGCATGGAGGTCGACTGTGCCTATGACGGGATCGAGGCGGTCAACATGGCGAGAAAGAAGGAGTACGATGTGATCCTTCTTGATGTCATGCTCCCGGGGCTTACGGGCTACGAAGTCTGCCAGAAGCTCAGGGAAAAGTCTGATGTGCCCATAATCATGCTTACCGCCAAGTCCGAGGATATCGACAAGATCATGGGACTTGAGTACGGTGCTGACGATTATGTCACAAAGCCTTTTAATATTCTCGAGGTCAAAGCCCGTATCAAAGCGATCATCAGGCGTAACAGACAGGGACGTTCCGAGGAACCGGTCAAGAAATCTTTTGAGGGGGCCGGCCTTAAGCTTGATGTTGAGAGCAGAAGAGTGTTTGTGAGCGATGTTGAGATCAACCTTACGGCACGTGAGTTTGATATTCTTGAACTGCTCGTGTTCAACCCCGACAAGGTCTACAGCAGGGAGATGCTTCTTGAGATCATCTGGAAGGATGACTACCAGGGAGATGCGCGTACTGTCGACGTACATGTGAGAAGACTCAGGGAGAAGATCGAGGAGAATCCCGGAAGTCCGAAATATGTGCATACAAAGTGGGGCGTCGGATATTATTTCCATGTAGATGAGTGACCATAAGCGTTATTACCATAAATGACTGAGTAAAGAGGACCCGGAATATGGCGGAGAAAAAAGAACTTAACATAACAGAAAAAAGCTCCGCGTCCGCAGCCGGCCGTACCGGGAAACTGCGCAGGTTTCTCGGCAGCTTCAGGCTCAGACTTTTCCTTACGATCCTTATCACGGGTTCCGTATCTATCGCTGCGATGTATGTCACCGCACAGTATGTGTGCAGCAATACACTTATCGATAAAAGAGTCGACCTCGCCCTTGACCATCTGAGTAAAATGGGCGTCAGGATAGTCGACAACATGTATATAGGCAATCCTCAGAATGCTCCTCAGATATCGAGCGAGCTGTCGGTTGCCGCATCTTTGTTTGATGGCAGGATCATCGTCGCAGACAGCGGTCTTAAGATAGTATACGATTCTTTCTCGGCTGAGGAAGGCAAGACGATGGTATCTACCGAAGCCATCAAAGCCATCAGGGGCGGACTGAGCCGCTATGTGAGCATCGAGAAAGAGTACGCTGAGCTTTCGATGCCGCTCATCGACCCCGACAATAAGGATGGCGAGCCCTACGTGGGCGTCCTTTTTGCCAAGATCTCACTCAAGGATGAGATCGTACTGATAAGCAGCATGGAGAAGTTCCTGCTTGTTACCGTGACGCTTTTATCATTCGTTCTTCTGGTGATCTGTTTTCTTTCTTCAATGGAGTTTGCCAAGCCTTTCAAAAAGATCGAAGAGAGTATCAGCCATGTTTCGGACGGGTATCTCGACGAACTTGTTACGATCGGAGGTTATTCCGAGGTTGAGCAGCTCTCAGATACATTCAACGATATGCTCGGAAGGATCGAGCAGCTTGAGGTTTCCAGACAGGAATTTGTTTCCAACGTTTCGCATGAGCTTAAAACTCCGATCACATCCATTAAGGTCCTTGCCGATTCTCTCATCACACAGCCCGATTCGCCGCCCGAGGTATACCGTGAGTTTCTGCGTGATATCAATGAGGAGATCGACAGAGAAAACAAGATCATCACCGATCTGCTCGAGCTTGTAAAGCTTGACCGCAAGGAAGGAAACATGCATCTTGCTCTCTGCAACATAAATGCTCTTCTCGAGAAGATCATGAAGAGACTCACTCCGATAGCTTCGTCACTTTCGGTCGAGATCGTTTTCGAGAGTTACAGGGATGTTTCGGCAATGATCGATGAGGTTAAGATGAGTCTGGCTCTTACGAACCTTATCGAAAACAGTATCAAGTACAACAAAGAAAACGGGCGTGTCAAGGTCTCTCTTAACAGTGACGGCAAGTATTTCAGCGTGACAATAGCCGATACGGGGATCGGAATCCCCGCGGATTCTATCGACAGGATATTTGAGCGTTTCTACAGGGTAGACAAGACGAGAGCCAGGGAGAGCGGAGGCACCGGTCTCGGACTTGCGATCGCAAGAAGCGTCGTACTCATGCACAACGGCGCTATCAAGGTAGAAAGCGTTGAAGGAGAAGGAACAACGTTTATAGTCAGTGTTCCGATGTCCTTCAAAGCCGGAGGTGAGCCTGCTTAACAGGTGTCAGACGATCATTATTTGGGGGTTACATGTCGTTACTTCGAAAGCTTCTTATTACAGCGGTGTTACTGATCGCTGTTTCTGTGGTGACCGCGTGCTCGGGTGAGCAGGAGGTTACTTCGGATGCAAAAAGCAAAGTGACGGATGAGGATACATTTAAGATCTTCAGGACCGATGTGACGGAATCATCCCTTCTGTGGGAAAGCGGTGAAGCTCCCGGCGAGAGCCTCGGGAAGATCGAGCAGGTAAGAGCGGTTTTGGATGAGCTCGCAAGCACACCTAAAGACAAGGATATGAAGAAGCTCCTGCCGGGGAATGTTCCACTCGACTCGGCTTATTTCGGAAGAGACGGCCAGCTCATCATAAGCTTCGGTAAGGCTTATGCCGGCTTGCCTACCGTCACGGAGCTGCTGCTTCGTGCGGGGTATGTCAAGACGCTCTGTCAGCTTGAGTTTGTCGATTATGTCGAGTTCTATGTCGAAGATACACCACTTGTCCTCAGAGGCGAAGTGGTGCCGGGACTCATGAAGCAGACAGACTTTGTCGACAATACGGGTGACACCACTTACTTCAGGCAGGAGGTTGAGCTCACGCTGTATTTTGTCAAAAGCAGTGAGAAGATGCTTGGCAGTGTTATCTACATAGTGACTTACGATGGCTCGAGTTCATACGAAGAGCTTGTTTCGAGGCTTCTTGTGAGGGGACCCGGTGACGATCCGGAGTTTGTTCCGACACTTCCGGAGGGAACCGTGATCAACAAGATCACCTCGAGCGACGGGATAGTTTATGTCGATGTTAATGAGGAATTCTTAAATTACAGGGAGAACATCGGCGAGGAACTCACCGTGTACTCGCTTGTAAATTCACTCTGCGAGCTTCAGGGCATCATGAAGGTTCAGATCACCGTGAACGGCACTGCGCGTAAGGCTTTCGAAAAGTACGGTCAGGGGGGATTTATAGAGAGACGTCCCGATCTTATCGCGAATGAAAAGGCAGGTGAGGCTGACGGATAATCTTGAACGTCTGGTCGCCAGACCCTTGGTTTTATTCTTCGCCTGTTACGCCGGCGCTGTACTCCTGATAGGAGACTCACCGGGGACGGCGGCGAGAGTATCGGTTCCGGCGCTTTTTTGCGCGATCTTTGAGCTTGTGAGGATCCGCAGCGGCAGAGCAGGTCCATCGGAGGTAAGAGCCGCAGCGATCTTCTTTACGATCCCGGTAATCCTTTTTGGAGCTTCATTAAGGACAGCAAGCGTATATACGCGATCTTCACTCAGGCAAGGGCTTGAGTCTGTAAGTAATTCAACGGAATGTTCATTTTTCGGTACTGTCACCGACATCTCGATCAGTAAAGAAAAAACGGTTTATTTAATTGATAATGCATTTGTCCGCTCGGAACGCCTTGGCGGAGACGGAGGAACTGACGGCTTTTTGAACGGTTCTGTCAGGGTCACCGTCGCATCCGGGTTAAACGGTGCAGTCAGAGTAGGAACATATGTCTGCGGCACAGGAAAGATAAGGGCACCACAGCCTGCTTCAAATCCCGGGAACTTTGATGAGGAGGCGTATTATACCGTTCGTGGCATAGATGCGCTTGTTACGGCTTCTGAGATCCTTGATGCAGAAACACATATGCGTTACGGGGAAGTGAGCGGTTTTTCGGGGCTGATTCTCGGGATAAAGAGTGTTTTCACGGATCTGAGGCTCCGGACGGTCGGAGCACTGACAGCCAATCTTCCGGATGAAGAGGCGGCGATACTTTCGGCGGTGCTCACGGGCGAGAGGGGGCTTCTTGACGAAGAGACCAAAGACACTCTTGCCGCGGGAGGTATCGCGCATATACTGGCTGTTTCGGGCATGCATATCTCCCTGATCGCGGGTGCGATCTACAGCCTGCTGATGCGTATCACGGGCAGGAAGAAGCTTTGCTGCGTGCTCACGGCGGTCGTGCTCCTCTTATACGGTGTGTTCACGGGGATGCCCGTTTCCGCTGCCAGAGCGATCATCATGAGCTCCTGCATGCTTGTGGGACGTATGAGGGGCAGGACCTACGACATGATCAGCGCCATCTCACTGGCGGGACTCATCATTTTGGCAGTGAATCCTCTTTACATCCGGGATTCTTCTTTTATCATGTCTTTTACTGCCGTTACGGGCGTAGCAGTCGGGAACGAGCTGCTGCACGGTGCAAGGATCAAAAAACGTGTGGCTGCGAGCGCACTGACGGTCGGAGGAGTCTATGTGTTCCTTATGCCTGTGCTCATGAACACGTATTACTACTTTAATCCATATTCTATCCTCATAAATCTGATCGTCATACCGCTCATGTCGCTTCTGGTGCCGTGCGGCGGAATCAGCATCTTAATGACTGCTCTGGCCGGCAGCGGTGTTGCGGGCTTTGCTTCGGGTCCCTGTTATTACCTTGTTTTGGGAATAACACGTTTGTGCAGCCTGACAGCCGGCCTGCCCTTTTCGAAGATCATTACCGGTCACAGAAGCGGCGCGGTACTTCTTGCCTATTATGCGTGTATCGCACTTGTTCTGATCCTCGTGATGACGCTCAGAAAGAAATGGCCGATGTGGCTTCTGGTGCTGTGTCTTCTGATCTTTGTAAAGCCATCAGCCCCAGGGACGACGGTTCATATGCTCGATGTGGGGCAGGGCGAGTGTATCGTGATCGAAGACGGGCCTGAGAATATCATAATTGACGCGGGAAGTTCAAATGTTTCCAAGCTTTACAGATATCGTATCAGCGGGTTTCTGCGATATATGGGGATCGGGCACATCGACCGTATGATCCTCACGCATGCCGACAGTGACCACAAAAGCGGTATGAAAGACCTTTTTGAGGATCCCGATATGACCGTCGGAGAGTTTATCTGCGCCGACGCCTATGACAACGGAAGTGAACTTGCCGGTTCTTCCCACACTCCCTGCATTGTCAGGGAGGTGGCGGCGGGGGACGTGATCGTGCTTGAAAGCGGGAGCAGGCTTTTTGTGGTATCACCGACAAGAAGTGCGGGACCGAACCCCTTCAACACTCAAAAGGACAGGAACGATCAAAGTATTGTCTTTTTGTTCGTGGGCGAGGACCTCACGGCGCTTTTTACGGGAGATTCTTCTTCGAAGACCGAAGCAGAGTATGTAGGAAGACTAAAGGATCTATCGGTAGACCTCTTAAAAGTTGCTCACCACGGCTCGAAAAACTCGACTTCCCGGTTGTTACTCGAAACCATAAGTCCCACGGTCGGGATCGTTTCGGCCTCAGCAACAAACAGATACGGACATCCTTCGCCCGAAACGCTCGAAAGGCTTAAAAATGTGGGCTGCAGCGTTTATTCGACGAGTACGTCGGGTTATCTGAGGCTTCGGTGCAGCGGTGGAAACATAAGCGTTTTGTCATAAATTTGACACGGATATGCAAGTAGGCTATACTGTTCTCTAAATGTGGTATAATTTTTTCGGAAAACCACGTTTGTAACACAAGCGGATCAATACGGATTACAGATGCGATTTGCATAACAATATAAAGAACACATTCTGAACCTGTAGTGTTCAGAGGCGGAGAGTAACGTGTCAAAGAAAACATTAAAATATGCACTCAATATTGTGCTGATCTTTTTGCTTGCAGCGGGTACGCTATATTTCCTGCTCAGAGGCAGTGAGATCAAAGTGGTATTCAGCAAGATCGGTGAAGCAAACATATACCTGCTTATGCTCGGAGCGCTTTTCGTGCTCGGTTATGTCTGTATGGAGTCGGTCATTGTCAGATATATTCTGTACAACCTTAAACATGAGATATCCTTGTTTAAGTGTATACTCGTTTCAAATGTAGGATTCTTTTTCTGCGGTATCACACCCAGCGCCACGGGCGGACAGCCTATGCAGGTTTTCTATCTCGCGAAGTACGGTGTCGACCCTCTTATGGGTACACTCGTGATCGCGGTGGTCACGATCTGCTACAAGCTGACGCTTGTTCTGCTGACTATACTGTTCCTTGTTATCAGGCCGGCCGCGATGTTCCAGGCGATCGGAAATGCGCCCATACTGTTTTGTGTCGGTGTGGTCATCATACTTTCGCTTATAGTTTTCCTTGCTCTTTGTGTATACAAGACGTCGATCGCGTTCTTTATCATTTCAAAGGTCATCACTTTCGGCGGCAGGATAAAGCTGATCAAGAACCCGGACAGGACGCTTTCGAAAGCCATTCACTCCATCCGCGGTTATGAGAAGGCTTCCAAGTTTGTAAAGAAGCACCCCGGGATGATAGTCGGAGCGCTCGGACTCACGTTTGTGCAGAGACTTCTTTACTTCTCGGTTACGTTCATAGTTCTTTCGGCACTCGGCCTCGACCCGAACTGGTTGGACGTTATAGCATATCAGCTCGTACTGGCGCTTGCTGTTGATGCGCTTCCCCTTCCGGGAGCCAGCGGTGCTAACGAGACGGTATTCCAGCTGCTTTATGGTGCCCTCTACGCGGATGTAGCTCTTTCAGCGGTCATTCTTAACAGAGGTATCACGTATTACTTTATGATGCTGTTCACTCTGCTCTTTACGGTGGTTGCTCACTTTGTCAGCATTAAGGGTGAAAAAGCGGCGAAGGACAACGAAGCACATGCCAAGAAGGTTCATGTATTTGCACATTACGTAAAAGATCCCGTTATCAATACGATCGACCCGGGTGAAACCGCGAAGACCGCATCAGCGGAGACTGAAACACAGTGATCATTCAGAAGAAGGAGTTCTTATGATAGGGTTTTATAATTACACAGTAGTCATTACTTACCTGAGCGTCATGTCGGCCTGCACATCGATCTGTTTCGCATTCGGCGGAAACATCAAGTGGGCGATCCTGATGCTCGTTATCTCGGGACTCTGCGACATGCTTGACGGGCCTATCGCCAGGACCAAGAAGGACAGGACCGATACTGAGCGCAAGTTCGGCATTCAGATCGATTCGCTCTCGGATGTTATCAGCTTCGGTGTCGCACCCGCGTGCATCATCTACAACATCGCGAGGTACCTCTCGGACGGTGAGAGCGGATGGCTTGTTATTCCCGCAGCAGTAGCCGGTGCGGCACTTCTTATTTGTGCTGTCATCAGACTCGCGTTCTTTAATGTCTCCGAAGAGGAGAGACAGGCAGTCGAGGGCAAAAAGCTCCGTGATTCCTACAGGGGACTCCCCGTTACGAATGTAGCGCTTATATTCCCCATCGTTTCTCTTACTTCCTACTTTATCGGCGGCAACGCTTTTGTTATCGTGATGATCGTCTTTACGGCGCTCACCGCTTTCTTCTACGTTCTTGATTTCAGGATGGTAAAGCTTCACGGCAAGAAGCTTATCGTTATCGGATTGTTCGGATTTGCGGCACTTGTCGGAGTGTTCTTATCACCTCTTGCCGGATTCTGACAAGCAGGATCCGAGAGCATAGATTTTGGTACTTTTAAGAACGGGAGTCTGCAGTTTGCCGATCTGTAAGGCAAGGGATCAACGGCCGAATGACAGCCGTTAAAGAGGAGGCCTGATGTATGAGATACAGAGACAGAAAAGGAAACACATATATCGTTGAAAACGGTCAGGAAAAGATGCTGCCGTTTCTGTACGGAACAGTTCCGGGAAGGATGATACTCAAGGTACTCACATGCAGACCTGTCTCCAAGATCGTCGGGCTCTGGCAGAGCTCGCCTTTTTCGGCACTCACGATCGACAGGTTCATCCTGAACAACAACATCCGCATGAAGGATTATGTTCCGGCCAAGTATGCATCGTTTAACGATTTCTTCGCCAGAAAGATAAGGCGTTCAAGGCGTCCGATCTGCGAGGACAAAGAGGCGCTCATCACCCCCAGTGACGGCAAGGTACTTGCTTACAGGGTCAAGGATGATCTGAGTGTCAGGATAAAGAACAGAACCTACACTTTAAATGAGCTCTTTGACGGTGACGACATCACGCAGGAGTTCCCGGGAGGATTCCTCTATGTCATCAGGCTCACGGTAGATAATTATCACAGGTACGCATATGTGGATTCGGGTGTTAAGTCCGAAAACACATTCATCAAAGGAAAGCTTCACACAGTCAACCCCGTCGCACTCGACCATGTGCCCGTTTTCCACGAGAACTGCAGAGAGTACACTGTGATCGACGGTGACAATATCGGCCGTCACGTTATGATGGAAGTCGGCGCGATGCTCGTCGGAAAGATCGTCAATCATCACGGTGCAGGCAGGGTAAAGAGAGGTGCCGAGAAGGGCTTCTTTATGTTCGGTGGTTCGACTGTCGTGCTTCTCACAAAGAAAGACATAGTACCCGACAACGACATCCTCTTTAATACACGCAAGGGAATAGAAACACTCGTTAAGCTCGGAGAGCAGATAGGACATAAGAAAATCTAACGGCAGAGGTCAGCATTGAAGACTATCGTTGAAGACATCAAAACAGGTTCACTCAGAAAGATATATCTGCTCTGCGGGAGTGAGACGTATCTTGTGAGACACTGTGTCCGTATGCTAAAAAAGGCGGCGCTCGGGGACGACGAGAACTCTGAGATGAACTTTGACAGTTATAACGAGCAGAACTTTGATTACAGAGCTTTTGCCGACAGTGCGCAGACCATTCCGTTTCTCGCTCCTTACCGGGTGATCCTCCTTGACGGCTGCAAGCCCACAGACGAGATCGACGCGTTCATCACGCTGCTCGAGGAAATGCCTGAAACGACGCTTATAATCATGATCGAGAAGAGCGTCGACAAAAAGACAAAGCTCTATAAAGCAGTCACCAAATACGGTTATGTGAGCGACCTTTCGGAGCTCACGGGACAGAACAGGATAGACTTTGTCGCAAGGGAGTTCAAAAAGTACGGCAAAGGCGTCAGCGGTTCGGATGCGGCATATTTTGCCGAAAATGTCGGCGGAGACCTCTACAATCTTATGAACGAAGCCGATAAGGTTGCATCGTTTGCCGAAGGAAGAGACCGTGTGACGAAGGCCGATATCGATGAGGTCTGTGTCATGCAGACCGAGAACAGGATATTCGATCTTATCGGCGAGATCGCAGCGGGACACGGGCAGAACGTCATGGGAATCTGTGCTGATCTTATGTACCTTAAAGAGAGCCCGATGAGGATCCTGCGTCTTTTGGCAAATGAGTACTTGAGACTTGCGACTCTCATTGAACTCAAGAACAAAGGTCTTTCCGTAAGTTCGATAGCGCAGGAGACCAAGACTCCCGACTGGCTCGTAAAAAAGAGACTCGGTCTTATCGCACGTATGGACTCAAGGATGATCCGTCACGCTGTGGAGCTTATCGGCACCACGGAGCAGAATATCAAAAGCGGTGACATAGACATGCAGACCGGACTCGAAATAATGCTTGCAGATTTGTCATGTGTGTAGTAATATAATTAAGTCGGTTTTGGGGAGACGATTGATTTCCCGACTGATATATATGATCAGGAGTGGTATCGAAGTGGTCATAACGGCCCTGACTCGAAATCAGGTAGGCGGCAACGTCTCGTGGGTTCGAATCCCACCCACTCCGTTTTTGCTTTTTTTTTGCCCTTCGGTGAGGGGCGACGGCCTGTGCGAAAGCACAGGCTTGCTTTTTTTGTGTGGTTATAATAAAATCTATGAATTATAACAATCATCAGCGGCATTTATAAAAGGATGTCGTAATGATAAGGATGCGAAAGGCGAGATATATGGGGGAAATGGTCTTTAACACAGATATACCCGAGGATTTTACTGAGCCGGAAAAGCTTTATGAGATCCTCGTGAAGAAGATACGAAAGTATCACCCGTCTACAGACCTGTCCACTATCGAGAAGGCCTATAAAGTGGCCAAAGAAGCTCACAAAGACCAGAAGCGCAAATCGGGAGAACCGTACATAATCCATCCTCTTTGCGTAGCGATAATCCTGGCAGAGCTCGAACTCGATCTGGAGAGTATCGCGGCGGGTCTGTTACATGATGTCATCGAAGACACCGCTATAGACGAGAAGGAGCTCGAGAAGGAATTCGGTACTGAGATCGTTCTCCTTGTTGATGGCGTTACAAAGCTGACCAACCTTAATTATTCCGCCGACAAGGTGGAGCTTCAGGCAGAGAACCTCCGTAAGATGTTCCTCGCCATGGCAAAGGATATACGTGTTATCCTCATCAAGCTTGCCGACAGGCTGCACAACATGAGGACGATGCAATTCCAGCCCCCTCATAAGCAGTATGAAAAGTCCAGGGAGACAATGGACATTTATGCTCCCATCGCACAGAGACTCGGTATTTCAAAGCTCAAGATCGAGCTTGATGACCTTTCGCTCAAATACCTTGAACCCGTAGTTTATAAAGAGCTTTCGGAGAAAGTTTCCGCCAAGCTCGCTGAGAAGGAAAACTTTATAAATGAGATCGTCGAAGAGGTTGCTTACCACATCAGGCAGGCGAACATCCCCGCCAAGGTCAACGGCCGTGTAAAGCATTTGTTCTCAATCTACAGAAAGATGGTCACGCAGAACAAGACGCTCGATCAGATCTACGATCTTTTCGCGGTCAGGATCATTGTTGACAGCGTAAAGGACTGCTACACCGCGCTCGGCGTTATCCATGAGATGTACAAGCCGATCCCGGGACGTTTCAAAGACTACATAAGCATTCCCAAGCCCAACATGTATCAGTCGCTCCATACTACGCTGATCAGTTCGAAGGGCCAGCCCTTTGAGATACAGATCCGTACCGAGGAGATGCACAAGACGGCTGAGTACGGTATCGCCGCCCACTGGAAATACAAGGTCGACCCGGAAGGCAAGATGACACCCGATTCCGAGGAAGAGAAGCTTACGTGGCTGCGGCAGATCCTCGAGTGGCAGAGAGACCTTTCCGACAACAAGGAATTCCTTATGCTTCTTAAGGATGACCTTAACCTTTTCTCGGACAGTGTTTTCTGCTTCACGCCTTCGGGTGAGGTCAAAAACCTGACGGTCGGCTCGACTCCCATAGACTTTGCGTACAGCATCCACAGTGCCGTCGGTAACAAGATGGTCGGTGCGAGAGTCAACAACAAGCTTGTCACCTTTGATTATGAGATCCAGAACGGTGATCAGATCGAGATCATCACCTCCCAGAACTCAAAAGGTCCTTCGAGAGACTGGCTCAAGCTTGTAAAGACAACTCAGGCCAAGAACAAGATAAATCAGTGGTTCAAGGCCGAGTACAAGGAAGAGAACATCGAAAAAGGAAAGGAACTGGTTGCGGCTTATTGTAAGCTCAAGAACATCGTCCTTTCGGATATCACAAAGACGGAGTATGTGGACGTCATCCTCCAGAAGTACGGCTACCGTAACATGGACGCCATCTATGCGGCCATCGGACACGGCGGACTCAAGGAAGGTCAGATCGTAGCACGACTCAAAGAAGAGTACGACAAACATAACC
Source organism: Lachnospiraceae bacterium (assembly GCA_016285135.1). Taxonomy (GTDB): domain Bacteria; phylum Bacillota; class Clostridia; order Lachnospirales; family Lachnospiraceae; genus RUG11977. Next base: position 14,957 of record JAEEQC010000001.1, on the reverse strand, counting down.
GTAAGGAAGTCAAAGACGAAGAGGTCCTTGAGACCATCGCCGAGATCACACAGGAGAAGAAAGCGATCCTTGCCTCGAAGGGCAGTATCATCGTTCAGGGCACAAACGACGTGGCCGTTCACTTCTCAAAGTGCTGCTCGCCGGTTCCCGGTGACGAGATCCTCGGTTATGTCACACGAGGCAGAGGTGTTTCCATCCACAGGACGGACTGCCTCAATATCATCAATCTCTCGGAAGAAGAGCGCATGAGACTTGTTCCCGCCGAATGGAACGAGACAAAGAACAAGGCGGGCTCGGAGCTTTTCACTGCTGAGATCAACATTTATTCGCGCAACAGGTCCGGTGTACTCCTTGACATCTCGAAGATACTCACCGAGAACGATATCGTTATCTCCTCGATGAACGTCAGAACGAGCAAACAGGGTACGGCGACCATAACTATAGGATTTGATATCCCCGACACGGGCATGCTCCGCACTATCATCGGCAAGCTCAGGACGGTAGAGGGTATCATAGACATCGAAAGATCAATGGGTTAATGTTAGGTTTACGGGGATCATTCTAACGAAAGGAGAGTGGCTCATGAAGATCATTAAAAGAACGGTTGGAGACGTTGAGACAAATTGCTATATTGTGGTGAACGAGACAAGCAAAGAATGCTTTGTGATCGATCCCGGTGATGACGAAGAAGTGCTTATCGCTGCGATCGAAGAAGAAAAGGCCGTACCGAAGGCGATACTTCTCACGCACGGTCATTTCGATCATATCTATGCCGTGGAGCCGCTCGCCAAAAAGTACGGGATCCCCGTTTATGCTTCCGAGAAGGAGGCGCAGCTTCTCGCTGAACCCGAGATGAACTGCTCGGCACTCTACGGCAGGGAAGTCGCAGTCGTTCCGGAGAACTACATCGAAGACGGCGACATCTTTGAGATCGCCGGTATTAAGATCAAGGGGCTTCATACGCCCGGTCATACAAAAGGAAGCATGTGCTTCTATGTCGGATCGGAAAACACACTTTTCTCCGGCGATACGCTCTTTAAAGGAGGCGTCGGACGCACCGATCTGCCCACGGGCAACACTCATCTGTTGCTTGAGTCGCTCCGTGACAAGATCATTGTGCTTCCTCCGGAAACGATCATTTATCCCGGTCACGGACCTCAGACCGAGCTCGACTACGAGAAAAGAAACAATTCCTACATGTACGGGGACAGCTGGAAGGAATGAGACAGGCAGGAGAAAATATCCGGATCAGCGCGTTTGATCCGATCATGGAAGATGATTTCCTTCCCTTACTGCATTCGTTCTTTCCGGACGGACAGGCGGGAGGAACACTTGAAACAATCATCACGCAGGAAGAAGACGGTACGGTAAAAGCCCGCACAACGCTTATTCTCACGGATGGGGTTTCTCACACAGAAGAGGATAACGTGGTGCCCGATCCCGCCGATATTGAGATCGAGGGAGGAGAGGATGCCCCGGGTGCCGTGCGACGTGCACTTAGGAAAGAGGTCGCACGTGCCGTATATCTTCAGATAGTAAAGATCACGGGACGAAAGTTGCCGTGGGGCATGCTCACAGGTGTCAGACCGACAAAACTCGTACTCGACAGGATCGAAAAAGGTCTCGGGATGCACGCAACGTATCTTACGGACAGGTTCTGCGTTACTCAGGAAAAGGCCGCACTTGCTGTACGTGTGGCGCGCAGGGAGAACGAGCTGCTCGATTCGTTTGATCACAGGAGCGGATTCAGTCTTTATGTTGGGATACCGTTCTGCCCGAGCATCTGTAATTACTGTACATTCGGATCTCATCCGCTCTCGAAGTTCGGTGAATACGTTGAGCCTTACCTTGAGGCACTCGGGAAGGAGATCACGGAGACTTCGAAGCTCATGACGAAGCGTCTCGATTGCGTATATGTGGGCGGTGGGACGCCGACGATACTGTCGCCGCTGCAGCTTGAAAAGCTGATAACCCGGATAAGGGAGAGCTTTGATATGAGCAGTGTCAGGGAGTTCTGTGTGGAAGCGGGCAGACCTGACAGCATTACAAAAGAGAAACTTGAAGTCCTGCGTGACAGCGGTGTCACGAGGATATCGATAAATCCGCAGACCATGGTTGAGAGGACTCTTAAGACCATCGGGCGTGCCCACTCGCCGGAGCAGATAGTTGAAGCTTTCGCTATGGCCAGGGCATGCGGGTTCGATAACATTAATGCCGACCTCATCGCCGGCCTTTCGGGTGAGACACCCGAAGACTTCCTTTACACGCTCTCAAAGATCGGTGAACTTTCTCCGGAGAGCCTGACTGTTCACACGCTTGCACATAAGCGTGCGGCGAGACTCACCACGAGTCCCGAGATGTACGAAGGGCTTGAAGCGAAGGGTGTACCCGAGATGGTCCGCGCGGGAGCCGAGTGGGCGCGTGAGCACGGTATGGAGCCGTACTACCTATACAGGCAGAAGAACATGACGGAGAGCCTTGAGAACATCGGCTACTGTCTGCCCGGAAGGGAGTGCCTCTACAACATCCTTATCATGGAGGAGAGGCAGATGATCCTCGCACTCGGTGCGGGTGCGTCCTCGAAGTTTGTAAGGGACTGTGCCGAAAGGTTTGAAAGAGTAGAAAATGTTAAGTCGGTCAAGGACTACGTTGAAAGGATCGACGAGATGATCGGGCGCAAAAGAGCCTATATTGAAGAATATAACATTAAGGTCTGAATTTCCGCAGGAGGAAATCACCCCGGGAGGGTTACCTTAAGTTGAAAGGAGCAGCGTAATGCTTAAGGACAAACAGGAGCTTTTGAAGCTTTTTGAGATAAAGTCTGCATTCCATGAGGATATCGTCGATGCCCTGAATCACGGCAGACTTGTTTCGAATCTTGCTTACAGACTCGCCAAAGAGCTTTCGTACTCCGAAGAATTCTGTCTTAAGATGGCTGACGCAGGGATGCTTCACGATATCGGCAAGCTTCAGCTCGGCGAATACCTCTACGGCAGACGTACAAACGCCCTCAAGATCGAAGAGATCAAATACGTCAGGATGCATCCGACACTCGGATATAAGTTCCTGACAGAGAACAATATCGGAGATGAAGAGTTCAGGCTCTATGTGCTCCATCATCATGAGAACTTCGACGGATCCGGTTACCCCGACAACATGAAAGGTGACGACATCCCCGACGGCTCGAAGATCCTTCGTGTCTGTGACGTCTATGCCGCACTTACCTCTGAGCGTCCTTACAGACCGGCGTTCGACAAGAATACCACGATGGAGCTCATGATCGACGAGGTAAAAAACTTTGACATGAAGGTGTTCCTTGCTTTTATGAGAGTTGTTCATGACGACGATTTCTCCCAGATAGAGGAGTATATAGACAGCGTCAACAGCAAGGTTATAGAGAGCCGCGAGCAGCGTCAGGAAAAGAATCAGGGAATGGACATATTCGAAGAATAAATTCTTGACAAGCACATGAAGCGTGAGTATAATGTTCTTCGTGTGTGAGTGAATAAGATCATACGGTCTGATCACGGACCGCGTGATTAGAGATAGAACAACACGAAGGAGGTGTAATCATGGGAGCTATTTGCCCGAAAAACAGAACGTCTAAAGCAAGACGTGACAGCCGTCGTGCCAATTGGAAAATGACCGCCCCCGCCCTTGTAAAGTGCAGCAAGTGTGGTGCACTTATGGTACCTCACAGGGTATGTAAGGCTTGCGGTTCATACAACAAGAAGGAGATCATCGCCAAGGAGGCATAATCTTTTTCAGATTAAAACAGCAAGACGGAGTGCGTGTGCACTCATTACGATCCGGCAGCCTGTGGGTTGCCGGATTCTTATTTTTCAAGAGGTTTTGAGTAGGAGTCTTATGTATACTGTTGACGAGATTATTGATGATCTCAGTTTTGAGAACGCCGCACAGGCTGCTTTTCCCGGTACGGACCCCACGGAGGTGATCTTCTTTGACATTGAAACGACCGGACTGTCTCCCAGAGGATCGGGACTGTATCTGATCGGATGTATGTTCAGGGAGGGTAATGACACGGTGCTTCGGCAGCTGTTTGCCGATGATTTCGAAGACGAGAAGTCGGTCCTTGAGGGTTTTGCGGGGCTGATGGCAGGAAGGAGCCGTATGGCTCATTTTAACGGTTCTACCTTTGATATCCCGTATCTTAAGACCAAGTACGAACAACACGCTCTTGCCGATCCCTTTGAAGGAAAGAAGAGCTGTGACATTTACAGAAAGCTTGCTCCTCTTAAGCGTCTGTTGTCGCTTAAGTCCATGAAGCAGAAATCTCTTGAGGAGCTCTGCGGGATACACAGAGAAGACATGTACACCGGCGGCGAGCTGATCGAGGTCTATAAGAAATATCAGAGAAGCATCCTGATGAGCCGGGCGATGAATAAAAGCGAGAACGAAGACGAGCCCGCCGAGACCGGGGAAATGCGCAGGATACTTTTGCTGCATAACAGTGATGATATCAAGGGAATGTTGCCCGTGTCGGGGCTTCTCGGGATCATTTCGTTTCTGGCCGGAGAGTTTGAGACCGAAAAACCGGAGCGCACGGACGGAGGAATATGCGTTACGGTGATCCCGGGGACAGAAGTTTCGCCCTGTGTTTTTGAAGGAAAGAGTCCCCTTCGGATCATGACGAGGGACGAGAGCGGAAAACTGTCGGTCAAGGTTGCGCTTATAAAAGACACCCTGAGGCTTTTTATGAAGGACTTCAGGGATCACTTTTATATTCCGTCAAGAGATATGGCGGTTCATGCTTCTGTGGCGGAATTTATACCTTCGACAGATAAGAAAAGAGCGACTCCCGCAACATGCTATGTTCCGTGCGAGGGAACCTTCCTCAGTGTAGACGAGCAGGACCTCCCCGAAGGACTGCCGCTCATTAAGAGGGATTATAACGAAAGAACCGCCTATGTGCGCGAAGAGGACATCTCACCCGAGGTCCTGAAAGCTGCTGTTTTATACAGATTCCGGAGTGAACAGGGGTGATCGATCCACGGATTTGTTATTGTATCGGAGTGTATGCCTGAAAATCTGTGTTCACCTTGAAATTTTGCGGTAAACATAGTAAAATTATATAGATTGTGCAACTAAATGTTTTTACACTTCAGAGGATTTGCAGATGAGGCCCAGTATGGACATCATCCACATTAAGGATGAGGGATTTGTAAAGAAATATCTCAGCGGATTTATCAGAGCGTGGACTGTTGCAGCTATCCTGCTTTTACAATTCGCTTTTGTATTTGTGCTTGCGTTTTTCCTGTCAAGATACGGTCTTTATGTTTATCTTGCGGTTGAGCTTGTACTTATCGTGATCGTGTGCAGTCTTGTCAATAAGCGTACCGACGAGAGCTTCAAGATAGGGTGGCTGATCATCATCAGCGTGATCCCGATCGCCGGTGTGCTGATGTATCTTATCTGGGGAAGAGCTTCGGCTTTCCGCAAGATCAGAAAGAGACACACACGTCTTTTCGGCGCAGTAAAGGGGCAGATGAGGACCGAGCCCGAAGTGCTTGACGCATTTAAAAAGGATTACCGCGAGTACGGCGGGATCGCCGAGCTGCTGACAGGCGAGGGTTATCCCGTCTTCGCGAATAACAGCTTTACATACCACCCGAGCGGTGAGGATGCTTTTGCAGAGGTACTTGATGACCTTGAGAAAGCGAAAGAGTTTATCTTCTTGAGCTTCTTTATCGTGGCTGAGGGAGCACTCTGGGAAAGAATGAAGCCCATTCTTCTCGAAAAGGCGCATGCAGGGGTTAAGATCAGGTTCATTTATGATGATTTCGGCTCGATGTTCAGAACGGATAAGAAATTCTGGAAGGAGCTGACGGACGCCGGTATCGAGGTCGCAGCATTCAATCCGGTCCACAAGTACCTGGATAAGCTCTACAAGAACTTCAGAAGCCACCAGAAGATCATTGTTATCGACGGAACGATAGGCTACACCGGCGGATTCAATCTTGCCGATGAGTACGTGAACGCTCTCCAGCGTTTCGGTCACTGGAAGGACAACGGACTTCGTATCGAAGGCGATGCGGTCTGGGGGCTTTCCGCACTGTTCCTCGAGATGTGGGGACTTACTACAGGCAAGCCGGACGAAGATATAAGCGTTTTTAAACGAAAGTCCGACATTGAGAACAATGTCTACTGTATCCCGTTTGCCGACGGACCTGACGACATAGACAGCACTCCGGTGCCTTCGACGATCAGGTATCTTATTCACAGCGCTAAGGATTACCTCTATATCACGACTCCGTACCTTGTTGTCGGAGACGAGATTACGAATGCGCTTATAGATGCAAGAAAGCGCGGCGTCGATGTCAGGATCATCACACCCGCCATCCCGGACAAGAAATTCGTTTTTGCGCTCACCAGACTCAGTTACGGTCGTCTTTTAACGGCCGGGATAAGAATTTATGAGTACACACCGGGATTTATTCACGCCAAGAGCTATATCAGTGACAGCTTCGGGCTGCTTGGCACAGTGAATCTCGATTACAGAAGTCTTTACCTCCACTACGAGTGCGAGGTTGCCTTCTGGGACAGGGATACGATAGAGCAGGTTAAGAAAGACATCTGCACGACATTTTCTTTATCTCACGAGATCACCTTAGAGGAGTGGAATAACAGACCGCTGTCAGAGAAGTTTAAGCAGCATATCCTTTCACTGTTTGCCAGCCTTTTGTAACAGGCGACCGTGAACTGCCGTTTCGGCGGAAAGGCGAATCATGTTATGTACCTGCAAGCATTGCAACAAGAGCTTCCCGAGCAGAACATACACCTCTACGTGTGAGAACTGCAAGGCTCTTGACAGGGAGATATACGAGAAGATCAAGGATTATCTTGATAAGTACCCGAACAGCAACGCTATCAGGGTGGCTGAGGGACTCGGGATAAAGGCTTCTCTTATCCTTAAATATGTGGAGGACGGGGATTTCGTTTTGAAAAAAGGTACTTTCGAAAGCCTTTGATCCCTGCAAAAGAGGGAACCGCTTTTTATAGCGCGTATCATGACAGATTGAAGATACGGGGCAGTACTTTTAAGACAAAGCAACAGTAAAGAGGAGAGTTCGGGCAGATATGATTTCGTATCTCAGAGGAATGGTTTACGAGCATGACGGCGGGTCCGTCATCATCGATGTGGGAGGTGTCGGTTACGAGGTGTTCGTAACAGGATCTCTCGCGGCTTACCTTCTTTCGGCCGACGGTGAGGTAGAGCTTTACATACACACTCATTTTTCGGACGCCGGAGCCGCACTTTACGGATTTCTGTACAGGGATGAGCTGGCGGTTTTCAAGCATCTGATCACCGTGAGCGGTATCGGCCCCAAGGGTGCGATGAGCATACTTTCGACATTCTCGGTAAGAGACCTGTTTATGAGGGTCGCAGCCGAGGACTCAAAGTCCATATCAAAGGCGCCCGGTATCGGTGCCAAGACGGCACAGAAGCTTGTGATCGAGCTTAAGGATAAATTCAGACTCATGTCTGCATCATATAAAGACATCGAACCCGAAATGCATGAGGCCGAAGATGAAGCTCATGCCGAGACGAGGAGCGAGATCCTACGGGTGGAAGCTATGGAAGCACTCATGGCTCTCGGATACTCGAAGCAGGAGGCCAAGACTTCCACAGGAAAGGTGGAGATCACCGATACGATGACAGTTGAGGAGCTCATAAAAGAGGCTCTTAGGGTCCGTAAGGGCTTATAGATCAAATGGAACCTACTACTCTTACTTGAACTGTTTCGCGAGGAATAAAATGCGGGTATAACCCGCATTTAAAGAGGAGAAGTTATGCCCAAGAGGATGATAACGACACAATTTACCGAAGAGGATGTCGGTGTGGAGACAGGCTTGAGGCCCAAACTACTCGATGACTACATCGGACAGAAAAAGGTCAAGGACAATCTGAGCGTCTACATCAAGGCGGCCCTTGCCCGAGGCGGAACGCTTGATCATGTGCTTCTTTTCGGACCTCCGGGTCTCGGAAAGACGACACTTGCGGGGATCATCGCCGCGGAGATGGGAGCGGGGTTCAGGACAACATCGGGACCGGCTATCGAAAAGCAGGGTGACATGGCTGCCATCCTCAACGAACTCAGAGAAGGAGAAGTCCTTTTCATCGACGAGATACACAGACTCAGCCGCCAGGTTGAAGAGCTTTTGTACTCGGCGATGGAGGATTACTATATAGACATTATCATCGGAAGCGGTGCTTCGGCCAAAACGATCAGGCTTGACCTGCCGCACTTCACGCTTGTCGGAGCAACGACACGTGCCGGAATGCTCTCGGCGCCCCTCAGGGACAGGTTCGGGATAGTGAGCAGACTTGATTTTTATACGGTCGATGAGCTCATCACCATCATAAAACGTTCGTCTCATCTGCTCAGGGTTGAGATCGACGACGAAGGCGCGCTTGAGCTTGCCCGCAGGTCGAGAGGCACACCCAGACTTGCTAACAGGTTCCTAAAGAGGATCCGTGACTTCGCTCAGGTCCGTTTTGACGGACGCATCACGGCTAAGGTAGCCAAGGAAGCACTCGACCTTATGGAAGTCGATCCGATCGGACTCGACAACACCGACAGATCGGTGATAGAGACCATGATCAGGCAGTTCGGCGGTGGACCCGTCGGGATCGATGCCATAGCGACCACGATCGGTGAGGATCCGGGTACGATAGAAGAGGTTTACGAACCTTACCTCTTACAGACCGGACTTATCGCACGTACGCCCAGAGGCCGTATCGTTACTGCCGAAGGATATAAGCATTTCGGGATGAAGCCACCCGAGAAGTGAACATTTCGGGATGAAACCGCCCGAGAAGTGAACGCTTCGGATGAAACAGTCCGAGTTATAATTATAACGCCAATACACAGGTAAGTGTAATAACATAAACAGGCTAACATTCCAGAGGAGGAGAAGAATAAGGAAATGTACAAAATAGTTTTAAAGAAAAAGCTTAACCCCACCGTCACACTGATGGACATTGAAGCGCCGCTCGTTGCCGCGAAGGCACAGCCCGGCCAGTTCATCATTCTGAGAGTTGATGAAGAAGGCGAGCGTATCCCGCTCACTGTTGCCGATTACGACAGGGAAAAGGGAACGGTCACCATCATTTTCCAGATCGTAGGTGCAACCACCAGAAAGCTCGATGAAAAGAATGAGGGTGATTACATACAGGATTTCGTGGGACCTCTCGGACGCGCCACACATACGGAAGGCATCAAGAAGGTTGCAGTTGTCGGCGGCGGTGTCGGATGTGCGATCGCACTTCCCGTTGCAAAGAAGTTCCATGAGCAGGGCACACATGTTACATCGATAGTCGGATTCAGGACAAAGGATCTCCTTATCCTCGAGGATGAATTCAGGGCTGCAAGCGATAACTATATCGTTATGACAGATGACGGCAGCTATGGTGAGAAGGGTCTTGTTACCAACGCTCTCGAGAAGCTTATCGAAGCAGGCGAACAGTTTGACGAGGTCATAACGATCGGTCCTCTTATCATGATGAAATTCGTTTGCGCAGTTACAAAGAAGTACAACATCAAGACTGTTGTCAGCATGAACCCCATCATGATCGACGGAACAGGCATGTGCGGCGGCTGCAGACTTACTGTCGGCGGTGAGACTAAGTTCGCATGTGTCGACGGACCCGAGTTCGACGGACATCTCGTTGACTTCGACGAGGCAATGAGCAGAGGCGGCATGTACAAGGAATTTGAGCGTCATGCCTATGAAGAGACATGCAATCTCTTCGCTCAGAAGGCCTGAGACCATATAAGCATTAAGTTGACCCGGAGTCCCACGCCCCGTTTCACAGGACGGGTTTTCGCGGGAGAAAGAAGGTCGGCAGTTACGGTTACTACATGCAATTGAACAGAAAACACAAGGATAAGAGGAATTACAGTCATGGCAAATATGTCACTTAAAAAGAACGAGATGCCTGTACAGGCACCCGATGTCAGAAATAAAAACTTTGAAGAGGTTGCTCTCGGATATACAAAAGAGACGGCTCTCGATGAGGCTTCGAGATGCCTCAACTGCAAGAAACCCATGTGTATCGAGGGATGTCCCGTCGGTATCAACATCCCCGGCTTTATCGAGAAGATCAGACAGGAAGATTTTGAAGGCGCATATGACGTGATCTCGATCTCGAGCTCACTTCCCGCTGTCTGCGGTCGTGTATGCCCTCAGGAGAAACAGTGTGAGTCGAGATGTGTGAGAGGAGTTAAGGGCGATCCCGTCGGTATCGGAAGACTTGAGCGTTTCGTTGCCGATCTTCACAATGCCGGCAAGTCGGCAAACACTTCTGTTAAGGAGCCTACAGGCAAGAAGGTGGCCATCGTCGGTTCGGGCCCTTCAGGCCTTACATGCGCGGGTGACCTCGCAAAGAAAGGATACAGGGTAACTGTATTTGAGGCCCTTCACACAGCAGGCGGCGTGCTTGTTTACGGTATCCCCGAGTTCCGTCTCCCCAAGGCTATCGTTAAGGGTGAGATCGAAGGTTTAAAGAGCCTTGGAGTTAAGTTTGAGACAAATGTTGTCATCGGCAAGTCGATCACAGTCGACGAGCTCTTTGACAAGGGATTTGAGGCAGTGTTCATCGGTTCCGGAGCAGGACTTCCGAGGTTCATGAACATCCCCGGAGAGAACCTTAAGGGTGTTTACTCGGCTAACGAGTTCCTTACACGTATCAATCTTATGAAGGCATACAGAGAGGTTAACGATACCCCTGTTATGAGAGCAAAGAAGGTTGCTGTCGTCGGCGGCGGAAACGTGGCTATGGACGCATGCAGATGTGCAAAGAGACTCGGTGCCGAAGAAGTTTATATCGTATACCGCAGATCGCTCGATGAGCTTCCCGCAAGAAAGGAAGAGGTTGAGCATGCAATGGAAGAGGGCATCATCTTCAAGCTCCTCAATAACCCCGTTGAGATCCTCGGCGACGACACAAAGAGTGTTTGCGGCATGAAGTGTATCGAGATGGAGCTCGGTGAGCCCGACGCATCCGGAAGAAGGAGCCCTGTTGAGAAAGCAGGATCCGAGTTCGTACTTGATGTTGACTGCGTTATCATGGCTATCGGTACATCTCCGAACCCTCTTATCAAGTCGACCACAGAAGGACTTGAGATCAACAAGAAGGGTGGTATCGTTGTCAACGAGGACGGCCTCACATCACGCGATCATGTATATGCGGGCGGAGATGCCGTTACCGGCGCAGCTACCGTTATCCTTGCGATGGGTGCGGGCAAGACTGCTGCGGCAGCTATAGATGCGGAGCTTTCTAAATGATAGGACTGCTCAAAGAAAAGAACATTTATCTTATCGGAATGCCCGGCAGCGGAAAGAGCACGGTCGGGCGCAGGCTTTCGAACGCTACGGCCGCTCCTTTTATCGACTGTGATGAGGAGTTTGAAAGAGTCACCGGTAGACAGCCTTCCGAGTACATCTCTTCGGAGGGCGAGCCCGCATTCAGGGATAAAGAGTGCGAAATACTCGGTGAACTTTCGAAGAAGACCGGCTTTGTTATCGCAACGGGCGGCGGTGTTATTCTCAGGGAAGAAAACCGCAAGGCCATGAAAGATACGGGCGTGGTCATATACATTAAACGAGACCTTAAAGATCTGCCCGTCGAGGGCAGGATTCTTTCGGTCAGGAATTCAGTCGAGACTCTTTATGAGAAAAGACGTGCCTTTTACGAAGGAACGGCGGATTTTACGGTGGAGAGTTCCCTGCTTGACGGGATGATCGCCAAGATACTCGCTTTTATAGAGCGAACGGACATTAATTGATCAGTAAGAGGGTTTGAAAACATGAGGATTATCGTTATTGGATGCGGAAAGGTAGGACTTGCGCTTGTTGAGCAGCTCAACAGCGAAGGACATGATATCACCGTTATTGACAACGATTCAAACAGACTTAAGTCAGCACTTTCGAATCTTGATGTCATGACACTTGTGGGCGACGGTACGAGTTACACGACGCTTGTTGCCGCGGGCGTTGAGAGAGCCGATGTTGTGATCGCCGTCATGGACTCCGACGAGACGAACCTGCTCTGCTGCGTCATCGCAAAGAAGGCCAGCAACTGCAAGACCGTTGCGCGTGTCAGAAACCCCATCTACAACGGCGAGATCGACTTCTTCAAGAGGGAGCTTGACCTCGGGCTTATCTTTAATCCCGAGATGACATCCGCGGAAGAGATCGCAAGACTCTTTAATTTCCCGAACGCGCTCCGTATCGATGTTTTCTCGAACAGAAAGATCGAGCTTGTTCATTACAAGATCCCTGCGGACTCGAAGCTTGTCGGCACGAAGCTTATGTCCCTCAGGAGCGATTACCACTGTAACCTCCTTGTCGCAACCGTTACCAGAAACGATGAGGTGCTCATCCCGGGCGGTGATTTTGTGATCGCGGAAAACGATATCCTCGGAGTTGTTGCGTCAAGAAGCGAGATACATGAATTCTTCAGGACATTCGGCGTAGGAACCAGGAAGGTTTCCGATGTTATGATCGTCGGAGGCGGCAAGATCGGTTACTACCTTGCTCACATCCTTATCGATTCGGGCATCCATGTCAAGATCATCGAGGGCAGGCGCGAGAGATGCGAGTTCCTCAGCTCCGGTATCCCTGATGCCGACATCATATTCGGTGACGGAACAGACAGAGACCTGCTTGTTGAAGAAGGACTCATGAATACCTCGGGCTTTGCGGCGCTCACGAACATTGATGAAGAGAATATCCTCCTGTCGCTTTTTGCGCGTAAATATGCCCAGAAGACGGTCACCAAGATCAACCGGATCAACTTTGACGAGGTCATCAACCAGCTTGATCTTGATACCATAATCAATCCGAACACCATCTCAACAAACCTGATCATCCAGTACGTACGTTCGCTACAGTACACGATGGGCAGCAATATCGAGAATTTCAGAAAGCTTTCTGATCAGGCAGAGGCACTTGAGTTCGTCGTTACCAAGAAGAGCGAGGTTGTCGGCATCGAGCTCGCAAGCCTCAGGAAGAAGTCGAACGTGCTTGTCTGCTGCATCACGAGAGGAGACAAGATCATCATCCCCGGTGGTCACGACAAGATCGAGGTCGGGGACAGGGTCATCGTCATCCATAACGGATCCGAGATCCATAATCTTGATGATATAGTTGATTGATCTGTGGTCATCGGGCTTTGGTCCTGTTTTTTGAAAAAGCAGTTGCTGATACGAGTGCAAAGAGGAGTTTAGTGTGAATTACGGTGTTGTCAGGTACATACTCGGAAGGATCCTTCAGGCGGAAGGCTGTTTCCTCGTTTTCCCGGTCATCGTCGGGATCATCTACGGGGAAAGCGACATTTGGGCGTATCTTATCACCATGGGCATATGCCTTGCTGTCGGAACTCTCATGTCGATCCGTAAACCGAAAAAAGGTGGCCTTTTCCTTAAGGAAGGCTTCTTTGTCGTGGGACTCGGATGGATCTTTATGAGTCTGTTTGGAGCTATTCCATTTGTTATATCAGGCGATATACCCAACTATATAGATGCGGTTTTTGAGACTTCTTCGGGTCTGTCGACGACCGGTGCTTCGATCCTGACGGACGTTGAAGCTCTTAGCCGCACAAATCTTTTCTGGAGAAGCTTTACCCATCTGCTCGGCGGCATGGGCGTATTTGTATTCCTCGGTGCGCTCCTTCCGATGCTCGGCGGTAACTCCATGAACCTTATGAAAGCGGAGAGTACCGGACCTTCTGTTGACAAGCTTGTTCCGAGACTTAAGGATACGGCCAAGATACTCTACGCCATCTACCTTTCCATGGGTTTTGTGGAGGCTGTAATCCTCGTCGTTCTCGGACTTCCCGTATACGACAGTCTGCTCCTCACTTTCGGTACGATCGGTACCGGTGGCTTCGGTGTTCTCAATACGAGTATTTCGACGTATAGCCCCGCGATCCAGTGGACCATAACCGTTTTCATGTTCCTGAGCGGTGTGAACTACGCCATGTACTTCCTAATCCTTCGCAGGAAGTTTAAGAGCGCACTTAAGCTTTCGGAAGTAAGGCTTTATGTCTGCGTATATGTGATCTGCGTTGCGCTTATCTGCTTTGATCTGAGAAATTATTATTCTGCTTTTTCGGAAAACATCCGTCAGAGCGCATTTCAGGTTTCAACGCTTCTTACCTCAACGGGATATATGACGGCGGATTTCGATAAATGGCCGGAATTCTCAAAGAGCCTGCTGATATTCATCATGCTCGTGGGTGCTTGTGCGGGCAGTACGGGCGGCGGTATCAAGATGAGCCGTGTGCTCATCATATGCAAGAGCATAAAGAAACAGCTTCAGATGCTCATACATCCGCGCGCCATCAAGAAGATAAAGGTTGACGGTGCCGATGTCGATCATGATGTTGTTCGTGCGACTAACGCATATATAGCAGTGTTCTGCGTCTTCCTCGCTGCTTCGACCGTACTCCTTTCGATAGACGGACACGATTTCACGACAAACTTTACTGCGACACTGGCAACCCTTAATAATATGGGACCCGGGTTTAATCTGGTCGGACCGACGTGTAACTACAGTTTCTTTTCACCCTTTTCGAAGATCGTGCTGATCATTGACATGCTTGCGGGACGTCTTGAATTGTTCCCTATACTGCTCCTTTTGACGCCGGGAAGCTGGAAGCGAAGGCTGTGAGGATCAAACGGGTGGACCGGGTACCCGCACGTTGTAACATAAGCGTTGAGTCGCATGAAAAGAGGAACGATCATGGATGATAAATATGTTTTTGACTGTCCTCACTCCTCTGAGTGCGGAGGCTGCAGCTATAACAACATCGCATACGAAAAACAACTGGAAAAGAAAGAGGGCCGTATTCGCGGCCTTTTTGCGCAGTTAACGGTAGAAAAAAGCTTTAAACCGGACAGGATCGTTGCCGCAACATGTCCTTATCACTA
>JAEEQC010000169.1 GCA_016285135.1 Lachnospiraceae bacterium | reverse complement strand
TCCGGCAGCTGCTCGCTCTCGAGAAGCTCACTGTACAGGATCAGGTTGGCGATCGGAGTCTTTGTCTGATGCGAGATATCCGAAATGAGGGATTTGATCTTATCCCTCTCGTCAGCAACATTCTTCGCCGATATCGCGGAGATCCTCAAGTAGTCCGTGAGCTGCGCCTCAAGCTTTGAAAGCCTGCTCTCGTCATAATTGTCCGCGCTGAACTCGCCCTTCATCGCGAGATGAAGCAACCCCTCGATCGTGTCAAAGGTGTTTTTCTCGTTTCTTTTGGTTATAACGATTATGATACAAGCCGCCACCATCAGGCCCAAGCCGATCACTATGATCAATTCACTCATGTCTTTTCACCCAGCTGTATCCTATCCCATAAACGGTTTTGATCTTATCCTGTGCAGAAAGCTTGTCCCTGAGCCTCTTAACCGTTACGGATAGTGCGTTCTCATCAACATATTCCGCACCGTCGGACCAGAGTCTGTCGATAAGGGTCTCCCTTTTCACCGTGATCGAAGCGTTATCGACCAGGATGCGCAACAGCCTCTGCTCTGTCTTTGAAAGTTCGACCGGCCTGCCGTCCACGGTGAAAGCCATGGAATTGAAATCGAACACATAGGCGTCATCCGAGAAAACACCGTCCGGGACGCTGTGCTGCACTTTCCGCAGCTGGGTGTTGACCCTCGCGCGCAACACAGACAGCGAGAAAGGCTTGGTGATGTAGTCGTCGGCGCCCTGCTCAAGCCCCGTGACTATGTCCCTGTCGGTGTCGTTGGCGGTGAGAAGGATGACCGGCAGCTTCGGATCGCGGGTCTTGATCTCACGAAGCATCGTGAGGCCGCTGCCGTCCGGAAGATTCACATCCAAGATCACAAGCGAAACCGTATCGAGCAAAAGCTGGTCTCTCGCCTCCGCGATGTTTTCGCAGGACACGATCCTGCGCCCATCCTCCCTGAGTGCCTTGCAAAGCCCGCTGTTCAGGGTCGTGTCGTCTTCAACTATCAATATTTGCTGCATGATTTCTTTCCCTCGTTATCTCCCCTGTTTTTTTCTGATCGTAGCTATTATCTCATTAACATTATCGGAATTTGTAACCCCCGGATATTCTTCCTGAAACTCCAGAAGGATTTCTTTATTTTCCTTTTCTTCCTCTCTGATCCGTTTATAAAGCTGTTCATATTGGCGTTCTTCTACAACCCGCTCAATAAACTTTCGTGAATCATCCGGAAGAGCTTCGTACGAATCATACAAATCTGTTGCGGCTTGTTTTATCGTATCCAAAGTAAGCGGTTCACCTTTCTTATCCTGCTCCCACAGCACACCTACTACATCAGACAGATCATATTTATATTGTCTTCCGGCCATCAACTTCATAGCGACAAGGTATTTACCTTTTACAGTTCTGAAAGTAACAATATTGGAGTATGTCCTATAATACTCTGAGTAAATGCTTATACGCGATGTATACGATGGTGTTTTCATAAAATCCGCATTAAGCCATCCGTGTGGAAGATCATATTTATCCCCCACTTTACTGATCGCATCCTTCATTGAAGAAGCGGCATTTATGATGGCATCCATATCATATGTCATCTCGCGGAATCCGTAATTGATCAAAACAGATGCCCCGCCTATCAAAATGATCTCGGCCGTCATCTTACTGCCGTTTTGCTTTCTGAATTCTTTGGCCAGTTCTTTCAAGTAACGATCAAGCGTTTCTTTTGTAAACGGTCTGTCAGACAACGTTCCTTACCTCGCTTTCGAAAATGTTGAACCTGCTAAACTCGGGGATTGATGTGCGTTCGGCCTCTTTCAAGGGTTCTTGGGACTTTAACACTTCGCTGCGTAATTTAACACCTGCGGGATAAATCGGTTTTTCCAGTCGCTTGCTTCGTATATCATTGTATTTTGTACAAACAGGCAACTCATTAATACGAGATAAATAATCCACCATAGCGAGAAGATACAATGCCTCGGGATACCAATGCCTTTCATAGAGCACCCGGATTTCATCCTTTTGCAAAGTATCAACAATGAAATCCATGTCACCCATGTCTTTTACATGATGGCAGGTGTTACTCTTAAATGTCTCAAATGCGATTCTGTATTCCTGCTCGGCAGATTTTAAAATATCCTCTACCGTAATCCCCAACACCTGCGCCACTCTGTAAAGCGTTCCTGCAGTGCATTTCTCGGGGGCTGCTTTTCCGCTGCATATGTCAATAATAGTTGTATGGGGGACCCCGCTCTCTTGGCTCAGGCGATACTTAGTCATGTTCTGTCGTTCAAGCTCTTCGTTTATAAGCATGCTTTTGTCCTCCGTTTCATATACTTCTCACGGATATTATATCGGTTGACCGACATAATTGCAATGCTCATTTTTTTAAATTTCCTATTGACTCTTCCCCTGGGGCATGGCCTAAACTACAATCATCATATGAATGAAAAAGATCGCGAAGCTTCGTAAAACGACACTCACAACACTCAAGGGAAGACGATGGAGGATTTACGATGGATAAGAACACAAAAATGACTTCCGGCGAGATCGCCAAGAAAGCGGGCGTATCGCAGAAAGCAGTCAGGCTCTACGATGAGAAAGGACTTTTAAAGCCCACCGACTATTCCGAGGGCAACTACAGGCTCTATGACAAGGCGGCTTTGAGGGTTCTCGAAAAGATAGTTGCGCTCAAGCAGATCGGGTTCTCACTTGAGGAGATCAGGGACAACCTTGTCTCCGGCGAGGCGAGCAACATCGAGGACGCGCTCAGACTGCAGCTCAAGGAGATGGAGGAAAAGAAGTACAGGATTGAAAAGGTCATTGATTCCATCAACAGGGTTTTCATGCGTAAGAGCGAGGCGCTCGACTGGGACGATGTTGCCGAGATCGTGCAGAGCGTCAGCCTCGATCAGAAGGCTGACGAGCATCACTGGGACGCGCTCAACCACACCGGCCGGGAGGAAGATTGGTATGTGAAGATTTTTAGGTCGCTGGATATCAAGGAGGGTGAGACTGTCCTCGATCTCGGGTGTGGATTTTCAAAGCTCTGGCGTAACAACTGGGCCGACATTCCGAAAGACACGCGCATTAACGCTTATGATATCCACGGCAGCTGGGCCGACGACTTCGAAAAATACCTTGCCGGGAACAAGGCATCTCTGCCCAGTGGCGTAACTATCGATCTCTCTTTCAGGGATCTCGAGGATGACCGGACATGGGACACGATCAATGAGAAAAAGTACAGCCTTATCATCGCGCATTATCTTGTTTATGTGCTCAAGGATCCGGAGACGCTGATCAGGAATGCAAGCCGGGTTCTTGCAAAAGGCGGGATGCTCTCGATAACAGGTCCGAGCGTCAATACATGGACACTTTTCTTTAAGGATGTTCTCTCTGATATGGGGATAAAGGCTCCTTTCGTCGACGATGTTATAAAAGAGCAGAAGAAAGAGCAAGATGCATTTAACGCAACTCTTGCTAAATACTTCGGCAAAGTGGAAACGGTTGAGCTTGCAAATACCTGGCACTACAGCGACGCGGACGAGTTGCTCGCAAAGATGCTTGATATTTTCCCCGATCAGGAAAAATTCATAGACAGCCACAGGACCGCAATCCGCAAGTACTTTGCAGATATAATCGCTGCCAAGGGTGAAGTGGCCACCACAAGAGTCTCGCAGTTCAGGCACTGCAGCGAACCCATAATGTAAGCTTACAAGTTTTTTTCGCTCTCTTTCTATGACGTGGACCCTGGGGGACGGGGGTTATGGGTCATCGTGAAGCACGATGACCCACAACCCCCGTCCCCCAGGGTCCACACAGCGTCATATATCAAAATCCAAGTGTGTCATTTACCATGATCACATGAATGCGCCCCTCGTGGCGTGAGAAGCGTGTGATCAGGAACTGGCAGCAGATGGTGTCGGGCGACTTGCAATTCATGCAAGAGCCTGTCTTGGCGCAAGGCGTGTTGAGCCCGAAACGCTGGGCATTTATGGGCGCAGCAACATTTCTTGCACGCTTCATGGCTGTATCGACATCGGGGCAAACCTTGTTCATCCCGACGATCGCGATCACGTGGCGCGGGCCCTGCGCGATGGCCGATACACGGTTCGAATTGCCATCAATGTTGACCATGACGCCATCTTCGGTGATCGCATTGGCACTTGTCAGGAAATAATCTGCATCATAAGCGGCAAGCATGGCAGCTCTTTTATCCTCTATGGCGTCCCTGTCTATAAAGTTGTAGTTCCCTTTCTTGAGGGCATCCACAAGTCCTATCTCATGTGCCGACATTGCGCCACCCATCGAGATGCTTGAAGTCTCGGGGATGAGTTCAAGTGCGATTTTAAGCGCTTCCGCCTTGTCCTCAGCGTAATACGCCTTCATGTTTCTGGACTCAAGTCCCTTTATAACCTTCTGCGCAAGTAAGCGGTTTCTTTTAGCGATAGTTTCGTTCATGGATGCCTCCTTTTTTTCAGGTTTCGTCAGGTCTGAAGAGCTTACGTACATGAGGGATGTTGAGCAGGATGACCGCAACCACGGTCGTGATGACCAACTCCGGAAGCATGTACGAGCCGTTGTAGAGCAGGCTGTAAAGCACT
>JAEEQC010000168.1 GCA_016285135.1 Lachnospiraceae bacterium | reverse complement strand
GCTTTATCGCATTGATGTGCGTGCCGGCGATCGCGGCAAGTTCGTTTACAAACATAGTCTTGAGTTCGTAAAGACGTTCGGTCGCATCACGTCTTTCTTTATAATACATCTCGGCAGCTGCCGCAAGTCCCGCCACGGCCGGAACATTTTCGGTTCCGGAGCGTCTGTCTTTTTGCTGTCCGCCGCCCCAGATGAGCGGTCTTACCCTGATACCGTCTTTGATATAGAGAAATCCGCTTCCTTTGGGACCCGTAATCTTGTGCCCGCTCGCGCTCATAAGATCGATCCCGAGCTTTGCGGGTCTTATCGCGTACTTGCCGTAGGCCTGAACCGCATCACAGTGAAATACGATATCCTTGTTTTTCCCGTGAACCGCTTCGGATATGGCTGCGATATCGTTAACGGCGCCGATCTCGTTGTTGACATACATCACGGAAACAAGCACCGTGGTAGGTCTGATCATGGCAGTCAGTTCGTCGATCTTTATGTGACCCAGTTCATCTACCGGCGCAAACTCCACCTCAAAGCCGAAATCCTTCAGTGAGATGAGCGGATTATATACGGACGCGTGCTCATAACCCGAAGCGATCACATGATCGCCCCTCCTCTTTGCGGCAAGTGCAGCCCCGATAAGGGCCATATTGTTAGACTCGGTCCCGCCCGATGTAAAAACTATCTCGCCCGGCTTGACATCGAGTGTGTCCGCGATCGTTGCGGCTGCGTTTTTGAGTATCTTCTCCGCGTTGAGTCCTCTGTCATGCTTCGAGGAAGGGTTTCCCCAGTCCGTCTGCATGGCAGAAAGAACCGCCTGTGCGGCCTCATCGCAGACCCTCGTGGTCGCGGCGTTATCAAGATATATCTCCTGTGTCCTGTCTTTCATTTATTTAACCCGTCTTTCTGCGAAAGACACCGATGAGACTATGAAACCTCCCGGTCTCAAGCTTTCACCTGTGATCTGTTATCTATGATCTGTCGGCACCCGATCTGTTGTCTCCCCGATCTGTCGTCCTTGACCTGTCCTCTTTGTTCTGCCTTCTGTCGTACGGTCATTCTTCAGTACTAAACATAATAACAGAAAGTGCCGTGAGTCCTGCGGTCTCGGTTCTTAAGATCCTCTTGCCGAGGCTTATGGGCACTGCCCCTGCCTTCATGGCCTCCTCAACCTCTGCCGCTTCAAAACCGCCCTCGGGACCTATAAAGATTCCGATGCTCTTAAGCCCCTTTAAACCGGCGATCGCCTCGCGCGAGCTCTTCATCGAAACTCCGAGCGTCTCGCTCTCTTCGTAAGGAATGAGTATCCTGTCGAGCGAGCAAGCCTCACGAACAGCCTCCTTAAAGCTCATCACCCTGTCGACCTTCGGGATTATTCCCCTGCCCGACTGCATCGCGGCGCTCTTCGCTATCGCATTCCAGCGTTCAAGCTTCTTGGCCTCTTTTTTGTCATCTTCGATCTTAACGATCACACGCTTCGTCATGACGGGGACTACGCGCGCCACACCGAGCTCGACCGCCTTCTCAATGATCAGGTCCATCTTGTCTTTCTTGGGGACTCCCTGATAGAGGACTATCTCGGTCCCGAGCTCTGTTTTGCACGGAAAAGATTCCAGCGCATCAAAATAGGAACAGCCCTCACCGAAACCGGCAAGGGCACAGATATGCGAGATCTTTTCAGAGTCGTTGATGACGACCTTTTCCCCGCGCTTCATGCGCAGGACGTTTTTGATGTGATTATGATCCTCCCCCGAAAGCTCGATCTGCTCTCCCGGAACGATCCCACGGTCAATGTAAAAATGCTGCATGGATCCCTCTTTAACGCTTATATTGCACGGGCCGTGATACCCGACCATTCTCCCATTCGTTCGATCTTGACGATCGTGAAGCCGTTCTCCTCAAGTGCCCGGACAACAGAAGCTTCTTTTGTTGTAAGGATCCCCGAACAGGTGATGATCCCGTCTTTTTTTGTGAGCTTCCGTGCATAAGGTGCAAGAGGGATGATGACATCGGCAAGTATATTTGCTGCCGTAAAATCAAAAGTATGACCTTTTAGCGAAGCCGGCAGTTCCTTTGATTCAAGAAGATTTCCTGTTGCAAAAAGGATGCTTCCGTCATTTATCTTGTCAAGCTCGCAACTCTCAAAGCTTTCTCTGTATTCAGCGGGTATCCTGTTTATCCCTGCGTTTTCAACGGAGATCTTCGAAGCGTTGTCATCGACATCAAATCCGAAAGCTTTTCGAGCTCCGAGAAGGATCGAAGCGATTGAAAGGATTCCGCTTCCGCATCCGATATCGATACAGGTGTCGCCCTTCTTCATAAACTCACACATCGAGAGCAGGCAGAGCTTTGTTGTTTCATGTGCGCCCGTGCCGAAAGCAGTACCGGGATCGATCTCAATAACAGTGTCGGAAGGCGTGGCCATAGGGGCCTCATCTTCCCAGGTGGGTTTGATGACAAGGCGGTCATTTACCCTGAATGACTTAAAATACTTTTTCCAGTTGTTTATGTAGTCGCTGTCATCTGTTGTTCCGACAGCAAATGCCATCTCTCCGAAATCACAAAAGCTCTCGTAATCCGATGCCTCGCGTTTGATATCCTCAAGGAGCTTTTCCGTATCGGTATCTTTCGGAACATAAAAACTTACTCGTGCGCTGCCGTCATCCGGGGGAAGCGTGGGGAGAATGTCAATGAACATCCTCTTTTTATCTTCCTCTGTAAGAGGCACATTGTCCTCAATTTCAAATCCCTCAAGACCGAGATCCATCGCAATGGCACCCAGATAATCAAGAGCTTCCGTAGTAGTATTTAATGTAATCTTAGTCCACTTCATTATGATTCCTCTCCATCCCGCGAATTTTCCTCCGATCCTTCGCCGCCTTCGGAACCTTCTCCTTCTTCCTCGCTTTCCTCCTCTTCGATCTCGACGATCACTTCGGGATCGTTAAGACTGCCGGTACGCTCAAATTCCATGGGTTCGGTCAGGAAGAAATTAAAGCTGCCGATATCATCCTTATCCGAAAGCGTCAGATAGATGCACTCTCTTTCATCAACCGAACCTTCTTCACGGGTTATCCCCTTAAATATTCCGCGGATGCCGTCAACCCTATAATCCTGCTTGGAAAAATAAACATCCGCAATCAGCTTTTCGATGGGATCCCCGCCCGGAACCATATCATTGTTGATGCCCTCATCGGAAAGATCTCCTTTGTAGTATTCCTTGATCTCTTCCCAAAGATCCATCGCCGTCAGCTCATATTCATTGAGATCAAACACCTTGTCCGTAATAGTGGTAAGTGTGTTTTTTCTGTAGTTGTACGGATTCTTTTTTCTTCCGTAGCCCCATACTATGTATGCAAATGCTGTTTTTAAGCTCTCACTCGCTTCAACCTTCGCATATGTAAGATATCCGGACATAAATGCGTTAACATACGCATTGAGGGCGTAATTGAAGTTGACGTAATCGATGATATTCTGTGCGAAGATCAGACCCGCTTCGTCGTAGCAACCCCATATCGCATCCTGCTCGGCGGTATCTACGCCTTCGATCTCGGGGTACTTTCCTTCCTCGATATCAAATCCGCCGGCGTTGATGATCTTTTCAACCCTTATTCTTTCCTCCTCGGGGATCTGGGTGTGGTATTCCCTCATTCCCGGAATGTCAAGACGGCTGAGATCGTAGTCTCCTTTATACCCTCGTGCCGAGTGAGCCAAAATGTTGAAAAGAACGTCATCGGCCGTAACAGGCGTTCCGTCTCGGAACTGTAAGCCACTCTTCAGAACGATCTTGTACGTGTTGTAGATTTTTTCTTCTTCGACTTCTTCCTCCGGGTTTTCCGCAGACTCGTCATCGGAGGAAACAGCTTTTTCGTCTTTTAATTCTTCTTCACCGGACTCCTCGGAGCCTTCACCGCCGGATGCTTCGGATCCACTCTGTTCATCTTCCGCTTCATTTACAACGGTCTTTCCGTCGGCAGTCACGGAGTCAAGCTGTTCAAGCCCGAAAGAGAACGGAACATAATCTGTTCCTTCAATAGCAAAAAGCGGCATCTCGCCGATATCATAGGTTCCCTCTTCCATATCAACCAAGGGAGTGGGTGTGGGGGAAGGAGTCGGATCGGGGTCAACCTTATCAACCGACGATGTCATCGGCTCCTTGACCGGCTCGATGTAACTGCTTTCTCCCGTTGAACATCCTATGATGGCAAGAAGAACCGCCGAAAGAATTACTATAAAGATGCTGCTTTTTGCTTTCTGTGTCATTATTTTTCCCTTTATTCACTTCATTTGTGTCCGACTCGGAAGCATGTCCCGATCCGGCACCGAACACGGAACCGCGCTCAGAACAGACGCTTCTTTTTTTTGGGTGCGTCGTCCGTTGTCTTTCCGCTAAGAGAATCCTCGAATTTTCTCAAAAGATCTTTTTGTTCATTCGTAAGCTTGGTAGGAACATCAACAACGAGCGTAACATAATGATCGCCGCGATCGTTCTTGTTTCTCAACGAAGGAACTCCTTTTCCGCGGAGTCTGATACGTGTATCTGTCGCCGTACCGGGCTTTACCTCGTAAATAACATCACCGGCTATGGTCGAGATCCTCACATCACCGCCGAGTACTGCCGTGGCATAACTCATGGGTGCAACCGAATAAATATTG
>JAEEQC010000167.1 GCA_016285135.1 Lachnospiraceae bacterium | reverse complement strand
TCAGGAGGTGGCCCACCCGGGGACGGGGGTTATGGTGACCCACCTGGGGACGGGGGTTGGTGGACCATCGGGGTTCATGGTCCACAACCCCCGTCCCCAGGTGGGTCACCATAACCCCCGTCCCCAGATGGGCCACCTGTGAAATAAGTATAAAAGGGTAGGGGTACAACAAATATCTGACTCGCCGATTGCTTGGCAAACTGCGTGTCAGAAAACTGGGGGAAAACGATATGAACGAAAAAAAGATTAAGACGATCCTTGCGGCGGCATTTTCGTGCTGCGCGGTTTTAGTGGCAGTGTTTGTGATCATAAAGCTGTCAAACATTCCCGACACCGACGCAACCGGCACGGGTGTAAAGGTCGAGACGGGAGAGGCTGAGGCCGGGACCGATGATGTAAAGGTCGAGACCGGAGACGTTAAGACCGGAACGGATGATGTAACGACCGGGACCGATGATGTAAAGGTCGAGACCGGAGACGTTAAGACCGGAACGGATGATGTAACGACCGGGACCGGCGTTGTTAATGTTCGGAGAGTGCAGAGCGGACCTCCGAATATGACAGTAACAAATCTCGATGAAAGCATCACAGAGTCCCCCGGCACATGTTCGTGGACCATACCTCACGGAGACGGGAAATTTAGTCTAATAGAGGGCGATGCTGATCATCCGCTTTTCTCAAAGGAGTACATGGAGCCGCTCGAGATGAAGCCGACTGTCTTTTCTTCGGTGGATCCGCTTCGTGCCGTACTTCAGTGGGATCACATGCCGAGCACTGTTTCGGTCAAGTGCTGGGGCGAAGAGGACTGGGAGAACTTTGACGCGATACCTAACGGCGTCTCAGTAGAAGCCAAAAGAGTCGATAAAGAACTGTATGGCGACATTGATGCCTTTGAAATAAAACTCATGGACGGGAATTACATCTATGAGGTTCATGCCTACTTCCCTAACTCTGACAGCGGATATGGGGATGCATATTACGGATTTTATACCGAGAAATTTCCACAGAGTCCATAATGCTAGTGTATATTATGATTTTTGTCTACTTAAGATATGCATCCTTCGCCGTTAGAGAATTTCTTTGACGTCATCTTAAACGTTAGTATCCCGGTCGACCGAATTCAGGAACTTGTAAATCCGCGATAAATATAGTAAAATGAATATGTATGCGCACAGCGCGCAGCCTATGTAATTTTCAGCTACAGGTAAGGAGATACACATGATCGCAGCATGTAACGTGACACTGCGTCTCGGAAAGAGAGCACTCTTTGAGGACGTTAATATCAAATTTACGGAAGGGAACTGCTACGGCCTGATCGGCGCGAACGGAGCGGGAAAGTCCACCTTCCTCAAAATTCTTTCGGGACAGCTCGAGCCTTCGAAGGGCGAGGTTGTCATCACTCCCGGACAGAGACTTTCGTTCCTTGAGCAGGATCACTTCAAATATGATTCATATGACGTAATGGACACCGTCATCCTTGGCAATAAGCGTCTCTATGAGATCATGAAGGAGAAGGACGCCATTTATGCAAAGGAAGACTTTTCCGACGAGGACGGTATCAGAGCGAGTGAGCTCGAGGCTGAGTTCGCCAACATGAACGGATGGGAGGCAGAGTCGGAGGCGGCTACACTTCTTAACGGACTCGGAGTTGAGGGTGAGTACCATCACATGATGATGTCACAGCTCAAGGATTCCCTCAAGGTCAAGGTCCTTCTCGCACAGGCGCTGTTCGGCAACCCCGACATCCTTCTGCTCGACGAGCCTACGAACCACCTCGATCTCGAAGCCATCAGCTGGCTCAACGAGTTCCTTATCAACTTTGACAACACCGTCATTGTTGTATCCCACGACAGATACTTCCTCAACAAGGTCTGCACGCAGATCGCCGACATCGACTACCAGAAGATCCAGCTCTACGCAGGAAACTACGATTTCTGGTACGAGTCGAGTCAGCTCATGATCAGACAGATGAAGGAAGCCAACAAGAAAAAAGAAGAGAAGATCAAGGAACTTCAGGAGTTCATTCAGAGATTCTCGGCCAATGCTTCGAAATCCAAGCAGGCTACTTCGAGGAAGCGTGCGCTCGAAAAGATCGAGCTCGACGACATCAAGCCTTCGAGCAGAGTTTATCCCTACATCGATTTCAGACCCAACCGCGCGATCGGTAACGAGGTGCTCACAGTCAGCAACCTTTCCAAGACGATCGACGGAGTTAAGGTTCTCGATAACATAAGCTTCGTTGTCGGACATGACGACAAGATCGCGTTTGTCGGCGGCAACAACCAGGCCGCAACGGTACTCTTCAAGATCCTCAACGAAGAGATGGAGCCCGACGAAGGTTCCTTTAAGTGGGGCGTTACCACACAGAGAGGTTACTTCGCAAAGGACAACACCGAGGAGTTCAAGGGCAGTGAGACGATCGTCGATCACCTCATGCCTTTCTCGCCCGTGGATGACCAGCAGTACGTAAGAGGTTTCCTCGGACGTATGCTCTTTAAGGGCGAAGACGGTGTCAAGAAGGTCAATGTCCTTTCGGGAGGAGAGCGTGTCAGAGTCATGCTTTCCAAGATGATGATCCTCGGCTCGAACGTGCTCGTCATGGATGAGCCCACCAACCACCTTGACATGGAATCGATCACAGCGCTCAACAACGCACTCATCAAGTTCCCGGGCGTTGAGCTTTTCACGGCACTCGACCATCAGTTCATCCAGACCACCGCGAACAGGATCATGGAGATCCTCCCCGACGGCAAGCTCATCGACAAGGTTTCCACCTACGACGATTATCTTGCAAGCGATGAGATGGCTCGTAAGAGAACAGTGCTCGCAGTAAATGAAGAGGAAGAAGACTGATATGATATTAGACACCGGGTCAGCCGGGGTGAGAAGAGATAACGGACAGATCAAAGCATCCGTTTTTGCTCCCGGATCAGAGAGCGTTAAGCTCGTGTGCAACAGGAAGTCCATAGCGATGAAGGAATCGCCCGAACAGAACGGCTGGTTTGTCTGCTCTTTTAAGGACGAAGGAACTCCGCTCGTTTATCATTTCGAGAATGAGAACGGCGCTTTTTCCGATCCTTTCGCCAAGCTTCTGTGCGAAACCGGCGGATTTGGAGAGAGGAGCGAGGTTCCGGATGCACTTCTCCCCGTCAGGGAAGAGAAGACGGCGCGTGACACCTACAAGCCGCATGACCTTCGCTCGTCAGTCATATATAAGCTTCATGTCAGATGCTTTACCGCCCACCCTTCGTCGGGTGTGGCTGCGCCCGGAACCTTTGCGGGCGTGGCATCAAAAGCAAGATATTTAAAGGGCCTCGGCGTTACGACGGTGCTTCTCATGCCGTGCTACGATTTTGACGAGGTCGTTCGTGACAGAGATTTCACAAGACCTCCGCAGAGGAAGCAGGCTGCACCCTTCGATGCGGTCCTCACGAGCAGCGTGCCCACAGCCGTGGAGCCCGTGAAGCTCAATGTCTGGGGTTATTCCGCCCCCGCGGCGTTCTTTGCGCCCAAGGCATCATATGCATCGGATCCGAAGAGAGCGGACGCGGAGTTTAAGACGCTCGTCAGGACTCTTCACAGAGCCGGTATTGACGTTTATATGGAGATGTGCTTCCAGGCCGATCTTGCGTACTCCTTCATGACGGGTGTTCTGACGTACTGGCGCGACGAGTACGGGATCGACGGCTTCAGGATCATGGGTGACAACCCCTGTGTCCCGATGCTCGCAGTCGATCCTTTCCTTACAGGCATAACGCTTATAGCCCAGGGCTGGGATACCACGGGTATCGGTGACGAATGCCGCAGAGAGCGACTCGGAAGCTGCAATGACGCGTTTATGGTCAACTGCCGCAGACTTGTGAAGGGCGACGAGGATCAGATCAAGGCTTTTGCCGGATCGTTTAAGGATAACGGCGGCGACATTGCGAAGATCAATTACTTCGCCGATCACGACGGATTCACTCTCTACGACGTGTTCTGCTACGATGTCAGACACAACGAAGAGAACGGCGAGAGAAACCGCGACGGCCGCGAGATCAACTACAGCTGGAACTGCGGCGTCGAAGGACCCACGACCAAGAAGAACATCAGGGCTCTCAGACTCAAGATGTGCAGGAACGCGCTTATGCTCCTGTTCCTCTCTGAGGGGGTTCCCATGATAAATGCCGGTGACGAGTTCCTCAACTCCGCCGGAGGCAACAACAACTACTACTGCTGTGACAACGAGACGGGCTATGTGGTCTGGGAGAAGAATGCTCAGGCCAGGGAGCTCACTTCGTTCGTGAAGAAGCTTATAGAGCTCAAGAGAGAGCATCCCGTTTTCTCGAACAGAACAGCACTCAAAGGGCAGGACTACGCCGGACAGGGACTTCCCGATATCTCGTTCCACGGTATCAAGGCATGGATGCCCGACTACGGTTACTACAGCAGGACGCTCGGCATCTTCTTAAACGGACGCTACGCGCTAAAGGACAAGAGGACTGCAGACTCGAGCTTCTTCCTGCTCGTAAACATGCATTGGGAGTCGCATGAGTTCGATCTGCCCACCATAGACGAGCATCCCTACTCGATGGTACTCGCCTCCGACGATGCGGCTGTTTCGGTCGGAGAGAGGACCTGCGTTCTGGAAGGCCGGGGTGCGGTACTCTTCAGGGT